>DASTMQ010000424.1:0-4587 GCA_035714005.1 Hyphomicrobiaceae bacterium | reverse complement strand
CAACGAGGAGCTCGAGCAGAAGGCGCAGCAGCTGGCCGAGCGCAATGTCGAGGTCGAGGCCAAGAATCAGGAAATCGAGCAGGCGCGGCGTGCCCTGGAAGAGAAGGCCACGGAGCTGTCGCTGACCTCCAAGTACAAGTCGGAATTCCTGGCCAACATGAGCCATGAATTGCGCACCCCGCTCAACAGCATTTTGATTCTGGGTCAGCAGCTGAGCGACAACCCCGATAAAAACTTGAGCGAGCAACAGGTCGAATTCGCGCGCACCATCCATGCCGCGGGCACCGATCTCATGAACCTGATCAGCGACATTCTCGATCTGTCCAAGATCGAATCCGGCACCGTCTCGGTCGACGCCGAAGAAATCTACTTCACGAACTTGATCGAGACGATCGCCCGCCCGTTCCGGCACGAGGCCGAACGCCGCCATTTGTCCTTCAACGTCGATCTCGACCCGCATCTCAACCGCAGCATCGTGACCGACTCCAAGCGCGTGCAGCAGGTCTTGAAGAACCTCCTTTCCAACGCCTTCAAATTCACTGAACACGGCGGCGTGCGCCTGTTGATCTCGAACGCCGCCGGCGGCTGGAGCGGCGATCACCCAATCCTGAGCAAAACGCCGTCCGTGGTCGCCTTCGAGGTCACCGACACCGGCATCGGCATCTCGGCGGAAAAGCAGAAGATCATTTTCGAGGCCTTTCAGCAGGCGGACGCCAGCACCAGCCGCAAATACGGCGGCACCGGGCTCGGCCTTGCCATCAGCAGGGAGCTGGCGACGCTGTTGGGCGGGGAAATTCAGCTGCGCAGCCTGCCGGGAAAAGGCAGCACTTTTACGCTCTATCTGCCGCTCAAGTATGCGGGCCCACCGCAGGCCACGCAGGCCACCCGGCGGACATTGGCGCCGGTCGTCGAGCCGACCGGCTATCGTCTCCCCGATCGACCGAGCGAGCAATTGCCCGACGACCGCGACGCCCTGGGGCCGGGCGACATGGTTTTATTGATCGTCGAGGACGACCCGCACTATGGCCGCGTGCTCGTCGACCTGGCGCACGACAACGGCTTCAAGGTGCTGGTGGCCTCGACCGGCGCCGACGCCATCGCGCTCGCCAATGACTATCACCCGACCGCCATATCTCTCGATATCTTCCTGCCCGACATGCTGGGCTGGACCGTGCTCAGCCAATTCAAGCAAAATCCAGCCACCCGGCATATTCCCGTGCAGATCTTGACATTGGAGGAGGATCGCCAGCACGGCCTCGCGCGTGGGGCATTCTCCTTCATCACCAAACCGGCGAGCACGGAAAGCCTCAGAGCCGCGCTCAACCGCATCAAGGACTTCGCCGAGCCCCGCCGCCGCCGCCTTTTGGTCGTTGAGGACAACGCGGCCGAGCGTTTCAGCATTACCGAGCTGTTGGGCCATGAAGATATCGACATTGTCGGCGTCGAGAACGGCGCCGAGGCCCTCGCCATTCTGGAAAAGGAGGGCAGCGACTGCGTGGTCTTGGACCTGCGTCTGCCCGACATGACCGGGTTTGAGGTGTTGGAAAGGATCCGCGATGACCGCCGCTTCGCCGATATTCCGGTCGTGGTGTTCACCGGGCGCGAACTGACACCCAGCGAGGAGACCCAGCTCCATAGCATTGCCCGCAGCGTGGTGGTGAAGGGTGTGGAATCTCCCGAACGCCTGCTCGACGAAACAGCGCTGTTCCTGCACCGCATCGTTTCCGACCTACCACCGCAAAAACAGCGCATGCTCGAGCGCTTGCATGCCTCCGATGAGGACCTAATCGGCCGCACGGTGCTGCTCGTGGACGATGACGCGCGCAACATCTTCGCGCTGAGTAGCGTGCTGGAGCGGCGCGGCATGCGCGTGTTGACGGCAACAACGGGCAACGAGGCCATTAGCATCCTGGAATCGACGCCGGAGGTAGCCATCGCCCTGATGGACATTATGATGCCCGAGATGGACGGCTATCAAACCATGCAGGAGATCCGCAAGAACGAGAAGTTGCGACGTCTGCCCATCATCGCCTTGACCGCCAAGGCCATGAAGGGCGATCGTGAAAAATGCGTGGCCGCGGGAGCCTCCGACTATTTGGCAAAGCCCGTCAATACCGAGCAATTGTTGGCCGCGCTCAGGACATGGCTGCACCGCTAAGCTCCCGAGCTGACACATGGACAGCAACGAAAATGTCAACGTCCTGATGGTCGACGACCAGCCGGCCAAGCTCCTGAGCTACGAGGTTATTCTGCAGGGGCTTGGCGCGAACCTGATCAAGGCCACGTCTGCGCGCCAGGCGCTCGAACGTTTGCTGAAGCACGAAGTGGCCGTCGTGCTGATCGACGTCAGCATGCCGGAACTCGACGGCTTCGAGCTGGCTAAAATGCTGCGCGAACACCCGCGTTATGAAAAGACCGCCATCATCTTCGTTTCTGCCATCCACCTTTCCGACGTCGATCACGTGCGCGGCTATGAGACGGGCGCCGTCGACTACGTATCGGTACCGGTGATCCCGGAAATATTGCGCGCCAAGGTGCGGATCTTCGTCGATCTCTACCGCAAGACACGGCAACTCGAGTCGCTCAACGACGAGCTCGAGCGTCGGGTTGCCGAACGCACGGCCGAACTCGAAGCCTCGACGATGCAACTGCGCGAAAGCGAGGAGCGGCTGCGGCTCGCTAGCGAGGCGGCGGGCTTCGGCACCTATGACTACAAGCTGCCCGGTGGGGAGGTGTATTGGTCGCGATCGTTGCGCCGCATCGCAGGCGTCGAAGGCGAGCAGCTCCTGACCTTCGAAAAGGTCCTCGGCGTGATCCACCCCGACGACCGCGACGTGGTCGCCCAGCACGTGCAGGGCTTCAGCTCGGCGGCGGACCGCCGTACCCTCGAATTCAGGATTGTGCGCCCCGATGGCGGCGTACGCTGGCTGTTGGACCGGGGCCAAGCGATGCCGGATGGGCGGTCGGCGCGGAACGCCTGGCGCATCATCGGCACCGCCCTAGATATCACCGAGCGCAAGCAGGCCGAAGAGCGCCAACGCCTGCTGATGGCCGAGCTCGACCATCGCGTCAAAAACACGCTCAGCAACGTATCGGCGGTGGCCCATCTCTCCAGCCATCGCGCGGCCTCGGTCGGCTCGTTCGTGCAGGCACTCGATGGACGCATCCAGGCCATGTCCCAGGCCCACGCCTTGTTGGCGCGGGGCGCCTGGGCGGGAACCGATCTGCGCGAGCTCGTAACCGAGGTGCTGACCCCGTTTCTCACCCGGGCCAAAGACAACATCCGCATCGACGGCGAGCCGGCCTGGGTGTTGCCCGAGCTCACGCAATCATTGGCCCTGACCTTGCACGAGCTGGCGACGAATGCGCTCAAACACGGCGCTCTTTCCACGCCCGCCGGCCACGTCCGTATCTCCTGGACCATTGATACGGCGGCGCCGCGCCCGCAATTGCAGCTGGCCTGGCGCGAAGAGGCCGGCCCCGCCGTCAGCCAACCGACGACGCAAGGCTTTGGCCTCACCGTGCTCAAGGCGGCAGCCTCCGATGTCGGCGCGCTCGCCGAGTGTCGATTCGACCGAACCGGCTTCGAATACGCGCTGAAGGGGCCGTTCGTGATGCCGCACAATATCCGCCCCGCAATACCGCGCCAACCGCACACCGCCGATGCCGCCGGCCCAAGCCCCGCAGAGCGGGCGCGCCCCTCCCGATCGCGCATCCTTGTTATCGAGGACGAAGCCCTGGTGGCCCTGCAGCTGCAGGCGGACCTCGAAAGCGTCGGCCACACCGTGGTGGGGCCGGCGCGCTCGTTGCAGGCCGGCTTGTCGCTGGCCAAAGACGAGACCATCGATCTGGCCCTGGTCGATGTGAGCCTCGGTCGCGAGACCAGCGCGCCGATCGCCGACGAACTACTCGCGCGCAAGGTGCCCTTCGCCTTTGTCACCGGCTATTCGGACACCGCGGTGCTGCCGGAGCACTTGCGCAAGATGCCGCGCCTGAGCAAGCCCTACGTGCTTGCCGACGTTCGGCGCATCATCGCCCGGCTGCTCGACGATCAACCCGGCCTGTGCCGGAGTGTCTCAGCTAATTGAGCATGATCTGCGAGCTCGCTCGAGGGCGCCAAAGAGGCGCGCGCCTGGGATTGGGGCGGGGTGGCGCGGCAGCGCCCGGCGGCTTCGTTGCGCAGCTCCGTCCCCACGGCGGTCGACAATGAAAGCGCGCTTGCCGCTTGCGCGGCCGAAACACCGGACGCCGGAGCCTGCAGGCGGGCGTCAGCGACCTTAATATCAGCAATGGCGCGCTTGAGCTCTCGGCAGCTCAACCGGGTCCGCAGCGCGCGATAGGCAAAAAAGCGCGTACCGTTGGCGTATTCCGCCGCGGTCTGGGGCCGGCCGATCCATCGTCGCTTCGGATCTTTGATCAAGGCGGCAAGCATCACGATACAGTCGCGGTCCGTCTGGCAGGAGGCGGCGCCTTGAGGTGGGCCTGAACCCATTGGCGCATTCGGTTTTCCGGCTGGGGCCGCGTACAGTTTGGTCGCGGCAGCTTGGACGACATTTGGCGCCCAGCCGTCCTTCAAGGATCCGGCAG
>DASTMQ010000423.1:0-20092 GCA_035714005.1 Hyphomicrobiaceae bacterium | reverse complement strand
GCGGCGGCATTGGGCGCCTGGCCGGCCCAGGCACAGAATGCCTGTTCGTCGGGCTGCAGGGCCGCCTATGGTGCCTGTTATAAGTCGACCCATGACCGGTCGCGCTGCCAGGTCCAGCTGCAGCGCTGCCTCGAAGGTTGCATCCGCAGCCGCGAATCGAGCCGGCGCCGATCGGGACTATCCGGTGGCGGCCCCGCCCTGGCCCCGTTCGGACGCGGCCCAGGCCGGTTTGGCCAGGCTGAGGCACATTCGGCCCAAGGTCACGTCAGCCAGAACCGCCTCGGCCAGGGCCATTTCGGGAAGCTTTTCAAGTAGGCGATCACGCCACGCCGGCACTTCGGCGGCACCGTGGCGCGCTTGCGTGAGGGCGCGCGGCCGGAGGATGCCGAGGCCTGCCGCGCGGGTCGGCCTCCCCAGCTCGCCACCCCAATCCCCTGCGCGCGGCCCCTGAATGTTAGCGTCGCGTCCTGCCGCGATGCGGTTTGGGCATCGCGCAAGGCGCGCGCGGTCTTTTGCTGCGACGCCGTGCGGCAAGGCAACAACGGGACAACGCGCCCGTGGCAATGGCGAGACAGGTGGCTTGCAGCTATACTTTCGATCGAACCTGAGCCACGCTGGAGCAGAAAGCGACCATGTCACGCGTGATCCTGCCGGAGCCCGACCGCGCCATCCTTGCCCGGCGCGACGGCATCGTGGCGGACCTGCGGCGGCTCGTCGGCGGCAAGGCGATTATTGCCGACGAGGTCGGCCGCCGCGCCTACGAGACCGATGCGCTGACGGCCTATCGCAGGCTGCCGCTGGCCGTGGTGCTGCCGAGCACGACGGAGGAGGTCGCGCGCGTTTTGCGCTACTGCCAGCAATGGGGCGTCAAGGTGGTGGCGCGCGGCGCCGGGACCTCACTTTCGGGCGGCGCGCTGCCGGCCGAGGACGCCGTGGTGATCGCCGTCTCGCGCATGAATCGCGTGCTCGAGGTCGACTACGTCAACCGGGTCGCGCGCGTTGAGGTCGGTATCACCAACCTTGCCATCAGCGAGGCCGTCAAGGCCGCCGGCTTCTTTTATGCTCCCGATCCCTCGAGCCAGCTCGCCTGCACGCTTGCCGGCAACATCGGCATGAACTCGGGCGGCGCCCATTGTCTCAAGTACGGCGTAACGACCAACAACGTGCTGGGGCTCAAGATGGTGCTGGTCGACGGCACCATTGTCGAGCTCGGCGGACCACATCTGGATGCGGCGGGCTATGATCTCGTTGGCCTGATCGTCGGCTCGGAGGGACAGTTTGGCATCGTCACGGAAGCAACGGTGCGCATCCTGCGCGTCGCCGAGGCTGCGCGGCCGATGCTGATCGGCTTCGATTCCAGCGAGGCGGCCGGCCAATGCGTCGCCGCCATCATCGGCGCGGGCATCATTCCGGTGGCCATCGAATTCATGGACCGGCCCGCCATTCGTGTGTGCGAGGCCTTTGCCAAGGCCGGTTATCCCGACGTGGAGGCGCTGCTGATCGTCGAAGTCGAGGGCTCCGATGCGGAGATCAAGGCGCTGCTCGAAACCATCACCGAGCTCGCCAAACCCTTCGATCCGCGCGAGCTGCGCGTCAGCCAGAGCGCCGAGCAAAGCGCCGCCATCTGGAAGGGCCGCAAGTCGGCCTTCGGCGCCATCGGCCGTATCTCCGATTACTACTGCATGGACGGCACCATTCCGCTCGGCAAGCTGGCTCACGTGCTGGTCGAGATCTCGCGCATTTGCGACGCGCACGGCCTCAAGGTCGCCAATATCTTCCATGCTGGCGACGGTAACCTGCATCCTCTGATTCTCTATGACGCCAACGACGCCGACCAGGCCGACAAGGCCGAACGGGCAGGGGCGGAGGTGCTCGAGCTGTGCGTGGCCGTGGGCGGCTGCTTGACCGGCGAGCACGGCGTCGGCATCGAAAAGCGCGACCTGATGCGGGTCCAATTCGACGCCAGCGACCTTGCGCAGCAGATGCGCATCAAGACCGTGTTCGATCCGAATTGGCTGCTCAATCCGGCCAAGGTGTTCCCGCTCGAAGGACGCCCTGAGGCGCCAGCAAAAAGCGCAAAAGCGGCAGCCTGAGGAGAGGATTGGTGCCAAGCGACGTGCGCCCGGTCGACGAACGCGAGCTCTCGCACATTTTGCGCGAGGCGGCTCAGGCAGGCACGCCCCTCGAGCTGAAGGGCGGTGGCAGCAAGCACAACATCGGCCGACCGATGACGACCACGCTCGGCCTCTCAACCGGGGCCCTGCGCGGCATCACGCTCTATGAACCCAACGAGATGGTGATGGCGGCGCGGTCGGGCACGCCACTGAGCCTGCTCGAGGAGAGCCTCGCCGAGCGCGGCCAGATGCTGGCCTTCGAGCCGGCGAGCCTGGGCGCGGCCGCCGGCGGCGAGGCGCGCGGCGCCACCATCGGCGGTGTGTTCGCGACCAACCTGTCGGGGGCAAGGCGCATCATGGTCGGGGCCGCCCGCGACCACCTGCTGGGCGTGAGGGCCGTAAACGGACGAGGCGAGATCTTCAAGGCCGGCGGGCGCGTCATGAAGAACGTCACCGGGGTCGACCTTTGCCGCGGCTTAGCCGGCAGTTGGGGAACGCTGGCGGTGATGAGCGAGGTGACGTTCAAGGTGCTGCCGATGCCCGAACACACCGAGACCTTGGTGCTGCTGGGTCTGCCGGACGAGATCGGCATCGAAGTCTTGTGCACGGCGATGGGCACGCCCTTTGAGATCAGCGGTGCCGCGCACCTGCAGCCCGCCATGGTCGCTCGCCTGGAGCATGAGGGCTTGCGCGGTCAGGGCCAGGCCGTGACGGCGATCAGGCTTGAGAATTTCAAGGCCTCGGTCGACTACCGCAAGGGCAAGCTCAAGGCCTTGCTCAAGGCCTACGGCGAAATCCACGATCTCGACTACGACAATTCGCTGGCGCTTTGGCAAGAACTGCGTGCCCTCAGCCTCCTCAAGGCGAGCGATGCGCCGCTGTGGCGTATCTCGACGGCGCCGAGCGCCGGGCCGAAGGTGGTGGCGGCGATCGCCCGCTACATGGACTGCAGTGTTTTTTACGATTGGGCCGGCGGGCTGATCTGGCTCGAGATGCCGCCGACCACGGATGCGGGCGCCGCCGACGTGCGCCGTGTGATCGCCACGCACGGCGGCCACGCCACCCTCATTCGGGCCGCCCCGGAGGTGCGGGCGGCCGTCGACGTATTCCAACCGCTGGAGGCCGGCGTCGGGACGATTTCGCGCCAACTGAAGGCGGCCTTCGATCCGGCGGGCATCTTGAACCCCGGCCGCATGTACGCGGATTTTTGAACGCCAGCGGACACCGATGCAGACCAATTTCAGCGCCAAGCAACTGAAAAATCCGCGCATGGCGGAAGCGGAGAAGATCCTGCGTCGCTGCGTGCATTGCGGCTTCTGCACGGCGACTTGCCCGACCTACCTTCTGCTGGGTGACGAGCGTGACAGCCCGCGCGGGCGCATCTATCTGATGAAGGAGATGTTTGAGAACGAGCGCAAGGCCAGCCCCGAGGTGCAACGCCACGTCGATCGCTGCCTGAGCTGCCTGTCCTGCATGACGACGTGTCCGAGCGGCGTCGACTACATGCATCTCGTCGACCACGCCCGTGTGCACATCGAGGACACCGGTCAGCGCAGCCTCAAGGAGCGGGCCTTGCGGGCGCTGCTGGCGGCCGTGCTGCCCTACCCGGACCGCTTTCGCTTGGCCCTGCGCGCGGCCCGGTTTGCCAAACCGTTGGCCGGTATTTTACGTCGGCTCGGGCTCAGCGAACTGGTGGCGATGTTAGAGCTGGCACCGATCGGCCTGTTGCGCGGGGCCGCCTTTGCCGGGCCCGGCACCGCCGTCACCAAGCTCGACCGCCGCAAACGCGTGATTTTGCTGGCGGGCTGCGCCCAGCAGGTGCTGCGACCGGAAATCAACGACGCCACCATTCGCCTTCTCGCCCGCCGCGGTGTCGACGTCGAGGTAGCGCCGGGGGCGGGCTGCTGTGGCGCGCTCGTTGCGCACATGGGCCGCGAGGCGGCGGCCATCGCCATGGCAAAAAACAACGTCGACGCCTGGAGCAGGCTGATCGATAAGGCCGGCCCGATCGATGCCGTGATCGTCAACACCTCGGGCTGCGGCACCACCGTCAAGGACTACGCCCACCTGCTCAAGGGCGAGGCCGGCTACCGGGAGCGGGCACAGCGGATCGCGGCCATGACCCGCGACGTGACCGAGTTCCTGGCCGGCTACGAGATGGGGCCGCCCAAGCGCTGGTCTTCGCTTAGGATCGCCTATCACGCCGCCTGTTCCATGCAGCACGGCCAGCGCCTGACCGAGGAGCCGCGGCAGCTCCTGCGCAACGCCGGCTTCACGGTGATGGAGGTTCCCGAAGGCCATATTTGTTGCGGCTCGGCCGGGACCTACAACGTGCTGCAGCCTGAGCTCGCGGCACAATTGCGCGACCGCAAGGTCACCCATATCAAGAGCGTGCGGCCCGACGCGGTGGCGGCCGGCAACATCGGCTGCATCGTGCAGCTGGCTTTTGGCATGGATATTCCGATCGCCCACACGGTCGAGCTGCTCGACTGGGCCTACGGCGGCCCGGTGCCGCGCGGGCTCGAGGCCCTGGCCGGTCAGGTGCAGGAGGTGCCGGAGCCAAAGCTGGTCCTACTGCAAGGGTGAGGCGAAGCAAATTTAACCAGCCGCGGCTCGGGAGCGATCTTCATGCGCATCGGCGTGCCGAAGGAAATCAAGGTGCACGAGTATCGGGTGGGCATGGCGCCCGGCAGCGTGCGCGAGGCCGCGGCCCACGGCCACCAGGTATTTGTCGAGCGCAATGCCGCGCTGCGCCAGGGCATCTCCGATCGCGACTATGAGCGCGCCGGCGCGATCGTGCTCGACTCGGCGGCGGAGGTGTTCGCCCAAGCCGACCTGATCATAAAGGTCAAGGAGCCCCAGCCTTCGGAATTTGCCCTTTTGCGCGAGGGCCAGACGCTCTTCACCTACTTGCACCTGGCGCCGGACCCTGCCCAGGCCGACGCCCTGCTCAAGGCCGGCGTGACCGCGATCGCCTACGAGACGGTGACGAGCGCGCGCGGTGGGCTGCCGCTCCTGGCACCCATGAGCGAGGTCGCCGGCCGCATGGCCGTGCAGGCTGGCGCGCATTGCCTGGAAATGGAACGCGGCGGTCGTGGCATGCTGTTGGGTGGGGTCGCTGGCGTGGCCCCCGCCAAGGTAGTGGTCCTGGGCGGCGGCGTCGCCGGCGTCAACGCCGTGCGCATGGCCATCGGCCTCGAGGCACAGGTCACCGTGCTCGACATCAACATCGAGCGACTTTACGCCATCGACCAGCAGTTCGGCGCCGCCGTCAATACCGTGTTCTCGACGCGACAGGCGGTGGAGGACTACCTGATTGAGGCCGACCTGGTGATCGGCGCCGTGCTGGTGCCCGGTGCCGCCGCCCCCAAGCTGATCACGGAGCAGCACGTCAGGGACATGCTGCGCGGCTCGGTCCTCATCGACATCTCAATCGACCAGGGCGGCTGCTCGGAGACGTCGCGGCCGACGACTCACGCCGACCCCACCTACGTCGTGCACGACGTCGTGCACTATTGCGTGACGAACATGCCCGGTGCCGTGGCGCGCACCTCGACCTTTGCCCTCAACAACGCCACCTTGCCGTTCGTCCTGGCGCTGGCGAACAAGGGGCCGCAGCGGGCGATGCTGGATGACCCGCATCTCCTCAATGGGTTGAACATCATGCGCGGCCACGTCGTGCATCCCGCCGTGGCGGACGCGCTGCGGTTAAAACACCTCGATCCGCGCCAGCTGATCACGGCTTGAGGCGGGGTCAGCCCCCGCCGTTGTCGTTCTTGGCCCGCGCCGGCACCGCATCGCCGGCGGGCTTTGCCTGCATGCGACGATAGAGCTGATCCTTGCCGGCGAGGTCGATGCGCAGCCGGCACTTGGAGCGCAAATCATTGCTGTGGGCACCAAAACCCACGTGCACCACATGCTTGTTGCGCGTTTCCTGCACGAACTCGACCGCCGGGCAGAAATCGCTGTCCTCCGAGATTAAAAAGGCGATGTCGTAAACGTCGTACATGGCATCGGCGATCAGGTCGGTCGTCACCAGCGTATCAAGCTGCTTCTCCGGCGCGATCGGAATGCCGCCGACCGTGAAGTTGCTCGAGCCCAGGCGATCAAGCCGCGGGGTGCGCCGCGAAATGGCAAAGACCAGAAAGCCAAACTCGTTCTGCAGCGCCGTCAGTTCGACGCGTTGCGCCTCGTTTTCCAGGCGCCAGCGCTCCACGGTCTCCTTTTGAAAATAGATCTTGAGCGGCAGCTTTTCCGGGGCCGAACGCTCGAGCCGCAGCATGGTGTCGAGCAACTCGAAATACTCCTCCTCGAACAGGGTGCCGTACAAATTAGTGCCGCGATAGATCAGGGCCGGCGGCTCCTTGCGGCTTTCCGCGAGCCAACGCCGGGTTTCGCCCAACAGCAGTTCAGGCAGCTTCGCCCAAATAATATCGCGCTCGATGCTGTGGGCGTCGTTGTTGATGACGCGCTTCCAATTTTTCGTGAAATTGGAATGATCGATATAGATCTTGGCCAGCTGAATGCGGTCGCTGCGCAGCTCCTTGAGGCGGCCGCCGAATTCTTCGGCCAGCCGGCCGACGTGGCGTGCCAACGCGGCAAGCTCATTGTCGCGGCGGTCACCGCGGCTAACGCGCGCGGAGGCTGCAAACAGGCGCTCGACCTGGCGCCGCCGCCGGGCCTTGCGCAGGCGCCCCGGCAAGAGCCACGCAGTCAACACCATCACAAAGGCGAGATTGAACCAGAAGAAGAGCGCCGCCGGAGCGCTGGAGAAAAGAACGCGCGTGCCCTCAACCAGAAGCGCGTCGAGCACTTCCATGCCACCCCTACTCTCACACGGGTTCGCGGAACCCATTGCTCAGGGCCCGCGCCGGTCCTGTAATGTTTCTGGTGAGGCTAAGCGGTCCGCCGCCAAGGGTAAAGAATGACGGGCCCGGGCGCTCGGGTTTTGCCGGCCGCGGGCTGGCAGTTTTGCAACGCCGTCGACACGGAACGTCGCCGCGGGTCTGCCGACGGCTTGGCGCACGGGCCGCGGGTCACCTAAGCTCGTCGCGGCCGGGGCCTTTGCCGGCGGCCGGATCGGAGCGGAATTGCCTTGAAGATTGTCGGTCTCACCGTGGCCGTCCTCATCCTCGTGTTATGCGGTGGCGAGGGCGCCGGCGCCGAGGATCTGGTCGGATCGATAGTGGAAATCCGCGGCGGGCTGTTGGCCCACGACGTGCCGGACCTGTGGAGTGGGTTTCGGCTCGAGCGCGGCCTCGACGTCAACGGCGAGATTTTGTTCGGTTCCGGCCTTCCCGTTCTCGGCGGCAGCCTGCGCCCAGCCATCGGCGGCTCGGTCAATACCCAAGGCTATACCAGCAAGGCCTACGCGGATCTGCGCTGGGAGATGGAGCTGCCGAGCCGCCTCTTCCTGGGCCTCGGCTTGGGGGCGGCACTGCACGACGGCAATCTCGGGCCCACCGAGGTGGACCGCAAGGCCCTCGGCGCGCGGGTGCTGTTTCACATCCCGCTCGAACTTGGCGTCCGCCTCGACGCCCGGCAAAGCCTGTCCGTCTACTTCGAGCACACCTCGAATGCCGGAACGGCCCGCTTCAACGAGGGCATGGACGGCATCGGCATCCGCTACGGCTACCGCTTCTGAGCCGGCGCCGCGACCCCCAGTTGCGTCGGTCTCGCCGGTTTGCCGGGCGCGACAAGGTGCTTGCCGCCGCGCCTGCGGCTCAGGCGTCGAAGGCGATCACGCTGCGCACGACCTTGCCCGCCTTCATGTTGGCGAAGCCCTCGTTGATGCTGTCGAGACCGATGCGGTCGGAGATCCAGTCGTCGAGATGCAATTTGCGCTGCATGTAGAAGTCCACCAGCCTCGGCATGTCGACCCGGAAGCGGTTGGATCCCATCGAGGAGCCTTGGACCTTGCGCTCGCGTAGGAAGTCGAAGCCGTGCAACTCGATTTTCTGCCCGAACGGAACCATGCCGACGATGGTGGCGGTGCCACCGATGGCGAGCATCTGGAAAGCCTGCTCGGCGGTCGACTTGGTGCCGAGACACTCCACGGCGTGGTGCACACCCCCGCGCGTGAGGTCCTTGATGCGCTGGACCGGATCGCCGTCGCGCGGGTTGACGAGATCGGTGGCGCCGAGCTTGGTTGCGAGTTGCAGTTTCACCGGATTGGTATCGACCGCGATGATGCGGCCGGCACCGGCAATCGCGGCCCCGTTGATGGCCGCCATGCCGACGCCGCCGCAACCGATTACGGCCACGCTCTCCCCCGGTGCGACCTTGGCCGTGTTCACCACGGCGCCGTAGCCGGTGATGACGGCGCAGCCGATCAGGGCGGCACGGTCGAGGGGAAAGTCGTCGCGGATTTTTACCACGGCGTGCTCATGCACCAGCATTTGCTCGGCGTAGGAGGAAAGATTGGTGAAGGTGTGCAGCGGCTTACCATTGAGGCTCAGGCGCTTGGCGCTTCCCGGCGGCAGCTTGACGTCGGTATTGGTGCAGATGGCCGGTCGACCGGTGGTGCAGTTCTCGCAGGTACCGCAGAACACCGACAGGCAGGTGATGACGTGATCGCCTTTTTTCACATAGGTCACCTCCGACCCGACCGCCTCCACGACGCCGGCCGACTCGTGACCGAGAACGACGGGCAACGGATGCGGATAGAGGCCCTCGATAAAGTGCAGGTCGGAGTGGCACAGGCCGGCGAAGGCCGTGCGCAGCAGCACCTCGCGCGGCCCCGGCTTATTGATGCTCACCTCTTCGATGACGAGCGGCTGGTTGACCTCGTGCAGCACCGCGGCCTTCATTGTTCCCTCCCTCAGGCGTCGAAAAACACGGTCTCATCCTGGCCCTGCAGGCGAATGTCGAAGCGGAACACGCCGGTGCGCGCCGGGTGCGGCGTCGCCAGCAGCGTCGGGCGGCGCTCGGGCGGTACCAGCGCCAGGATCGGATCGCTGGCGTTCATGGCCTCGTCGGCGAAGTAGATGCGCGTGAAGAGCCGCTTCAGGAGGCCACGCGCGAAGATGCCGACGTTGATGTGTGGCGCCTGCGGCCGACCGTGGGGACCCGGCACCGAACCCGGTTTGATCGTGGCAAAAAAGAATTCGCCCGCCTGGTCGGTCGGTGCGCGGCCAAAGCCGCGAAAGGAGTTGGAGCTCAAGGCCCGCCCGTCCGCCGGATGCGCATAGCGACCCTGGGCATCGGCCTGCCAGATTTCGAGGAGGGCATCGGGCAGCCCATTGCCGTCGCCATCGCTGATCCGACCCTCGATGCGGATGTGCGCGCCGGCGAGGCCGGGTTCGGCCAGAACCGGCGCGAACAGCGGGCGCAAGTTGTAGTCGGCGGGGGCGAGGCCGAGATGCAGGAAGGGTCCGACGGTCTGCGAGGGCGTGCGTTCAGGCATGATCGGGATCCTGCGGGGTGGCGTCAGGACCGCGCAGCACGATGTCGAAGGTGTAGCCGAGCGCCCATTCAGGACGGGTCGTGCCGAGGTCGAAGTGGCACACCATGCGCGCGCGCGCCTTCTCATCGGTGACGGAATTGAAGATCGGATCAAAGGCAAACAGCGGATCGCCCGGAAAATACATTTGCGTCACCAGACGGGTGAGGAAGGACGGCCCAAACAGGGAAAAGTGGATGTGCGCGGGACGCCAGGCATTGGCGTGGTTGCGCCAGGGGTAGGCGCCCGGCTTGATGGTGGTGAACTGATAGCGGCCGTCGGCATCGGTCACGCAGCGGCCGGCACCGGTGAAATTGGGATCGAGCGGGGCGGGATGCTGATCGACGACGTGAATGTAGCGCCCGGCGGCATTGCACTGCCAGATCTCCACCAGGGTTTCCGGCACCGGCCTGCCGGCCTCGTCGAGCACGCGCCCGCGCACGATGATGCGCTCACCCAGCGGCTCGCCGGCATGCTGGCGGGTAAGATCGGCCTCCTCCGGCCGAACATCGGCATGCCCGTAGACCGGCCCGGTGATCTCCGAAAGGGTCTGCGGCATCACGATCAGCGGGCGGGACGGCGCCCGCGTCCGGGTGGAGCGATAATCGGCGGCGAGGTAGGGTGGATCGGCACGATTGCCGGCGCGTGCGTAGCTATCGGCCATGGCGGGCGAGGCTCCTCGTGGGCGGGCGTGCGGCGGCACCAGGACGCGCGTTTACGGCGCCGGCTCAAACCTTGTGATCGCCGGCCTCGAAAAGCAAGTGCGCAATCCCGCAACCGCCGGCCAAAGCCTGGCATGGACGCGCGCCTAGCCGCTAGCCGATGCTGCCGCGGAGCCAGGTCCGCGTGCCCGGCCCCGGCACCGGCCCGACCGGCTGGTAGTAGAGGCGCACCTCGGCTATCAGGCCCTCACTCAATGCGCGTCGGGTGGGCGCATGGTGCACCTCGAAGGCGTCGAAGCCGACCCTGCGCATAAAGGGGATTTGATCGGACAAGACGTTACCGACGGCGCGAAGCTCGCCGCCGTAGCCGAACTTCTCGCGCAACAGCCGTGCCGTGGAAAAGCCGCGGCCGTCGGAGAATTTCGCAAAATTGAGGGCGATCAGGGCAAAGCGCGCCAGATCGTCGGCGATGTCGTCGACGCGTTCTCCGCCCTCAAGCAAGAGGCCGATCGGCGCCGCGCGCGACAAAAAGCTGTCCCGCTCGGCCGCCCAGCGAGCCTTGTCGAGCAGCACGGGCGAGGCGCCGGGCTCGCCGCCTGCCGGGGACGGCCGCCAGGGATCACGCCGGAAGGCACCCTGCTTCCAAATCGGACCTTCGCGATCGACCTCCCCGGTCAGGCTCGGCTGTGCGGGACACCCCGAGCCTCGATCAGGCGTTGGCATAAATCGCCTCTTTGAACGGTTCGGCACCCAAGCGCGCATAGGTGGCCAGAAACGCCTCCTGCGGCCCGGCGCGCAGCCTAAGATAGGTGTCGATGACTCTGTCGACGGCATCGACGATGCCGTCGGGGCCGAAGCCCGGGCCGGTGATGCTGGCCAGCGCCGCCGCTTCGGTGCCCGAGCCACCGAGCAACAGCTGGTAGTGCTCTTCGCCCCGCTTCTCGACGCCAAGTATGCCGATGGCGCCAACGTGATGGTGACCGCAGGCGTTGATGCAGCCGGAAATCTTGATTTTGAGGTCACCCACCAGGTCCTGACGCGGCGCCAGGCGTGCCGAGAGCCGCTGGGCGATGGGAATCGAGCGCGCGTTGGCAAGGGCGCAGTAATCGAGACCGGGACAGGCAATGATGTCGGTGGCGAGACCGGCGTTGGCCTCCGAGAGGCCGATCGCCTTTAGCTCCTGATAGACCGACCACAGATCGCCGAGCCGCACGTGCGGCAGCACGAGGTTTTGCTCGTGGCTGACGCGCACCTCGTCGTAGGAGAAGCGCTGGGCAATGTCGGCGACGGCGTCCATTTGCGCCGCCGAGGCGTCGCCAGGAATGCCGCCGATCGGCTTCAGCGAGACGGTGACGATGGCGTAGCCCGCTTGCTTGTGGGCGTGCGTGTTGCGCGTCACCCAGCGATCGAAGCGCCGATCGGCCGGCCGCAGCGCCGCCGGTGGCGGCGCCGTCGCGAACCGAGGTGGCGCGAAATAAGCCTCAATGCGCGCAATCTCCTGTTCGGGTAGCTTCAGGACACCATCCTTGATGCGGGCCCATTCCGCCTCGACCTCGGCGCGAAATGCCGCGATGCCAATGCTGTTGATGAGGATCTTGATGCGGGCCTTGTGGATGTTGTCGCGCCGGCCGTACAGGTTGTAGACGCGCAGGATGGCCTCGATGTAGCTGAGCAGGTCCGCTTCCGGCAGCCCGTCGCGGATCAATTGGGCGAGATAGGGTGTGCGCCCCTGGCCGCCGCCGACCCAAACGGCAAAGCCGAGCCCGCCGCCCGCCAGTCGCTTGAGCTGCAGGCCGATGTCGTGGGTCTTAATGGCGCTGCGGTCGTGCTCGGAGGCGGTAATGCCAATCTTGAATTTGCGCGGCAGAAAACTGAATTCGGGGTGCAGCGATGACCATTGCCGGATGATTTCCGCGTAGGGCCGCGGATCGGCGACTTCCTCGGCGGTGGCGCCGGCAAAATGATCGGCGGTGACGTTGCGCACATTGTTGCCGGAGGTCTGGATGGCGTGCATCTCCACCTCCGCCAGCTCCGCCAGAAGATCGGGAATATCGGAGAGCTTGGGCCAATTGAACTGCAGGTTTTGGCGTGTGGTGAAGTGGCCGAAGCCCCTGTCGTAGGTGCGCGCGATGTGGGCCAGCTTGCGCAGCTGCCGCGCGGACAGGGTGCCGTAGGGAATGGCGATGCGCAGCATGTAGGCGTGCAGCTGCAGATAGACGCCGTTCTTGAGCCGCAGCGGCTTGAACTCGTCCTCGGTCAGCTCGCCGCTGAGGCGGCGGCCAACCTGGTCGCGAAACTGGGCCACGCGCTGGCGCACGAAGGCGGCATCAAATTCGTCGTAGCGGTACATGGCTCAGGCGGCCTCCGCGCGCTGCAGCGTTTGGCCGCGAGGCGCACCAGGATCGGTCTCGGCGTCCCCGGCGGCGGTGCCGGTGGTGTTTGCTGGGCCCGCGCCCGGTGCGACGTAGCCCGGTATGTCGTCGAGAATGCTGGGACCGTCGAGCCGCACGCGTTCGCGTTGGCGAATGGGAAGGAGCGCACCTGCGATCTCGCGCATCTCGACCAGATAGGGATCGACCACCAGGTTGCGCCCCGCATCGAAAAGGCCGCGGGCGGCAAGGCCACGTGCCTCGTCGGGCGAGCGCGCGATCACCACGCCCGCCAGCGTCGCCACCCAGTCACCATCGAAATTGAGAAACACGACGGCACCGTCGCCGAGACGGTTGGCCGTCAATACCTGCACGTGTCCGCTCGACTTGCTCATAGGACGGCCTCCGCGCTGATGGCGATGGCATCGCCGGCCGCCAGCGGCGGGCGCGGCGGGCAACGCCGATGGACCTCTACCGTTCCGGGACGTGCCAGCCCCGCGGCGGCCCAATCGAGACCGACGAAGATGATGGCCGGGCCGGCGATGGCGCGCTGGTCGATGGCGTCCGTGAGATCGCGCAGCGTCGTGGCAACGGCGCGTTCCTCGGGCTTGGTCCCGTTCTCGACGATCACCACGCGGGTCTCCGCGCGGGCACCCGCGGCGAGCAGCCGCTCGCGCACCAGCGGCGCGTTGGCGACGCCCATGTAGATGGCAAAGGCCGCGTCGGGCGCCGCCAGCGCCCGCCAATCGAGGTCAGGCACGCCCTCGGCGCTGCTGGCCGTCAGCAGCGTGAACTGACGTCGGCGCTCGCGCAAACTCAACGGCAAGCCGATGCGCGCCGCGCAGGCGTGGGCGGCCGTGATGCCCGGCACGATCTCGACCGCAAGGTGGGCCGCCGCGCAGGCCGCCAGCTCCTCGCCGGCACGACCGAAGACTAAGGGGTCGCCGCCCTTGAGCCGCGCCACCAGCCGACCCGCGACCGCCTCGGCAACCAGAATGCGATTGATCTCGGCTTGCGAGGTGGCGGGACCGCCTGGCGCTTTGCCGACAAAAATGCGCCTGGCGTCGCGGCGCGCATAGTCGAGAATTTGTGGATTGACCAGCCGGTCCACGACCAGCACGTCGGCTTCCTGCAGCCGCTGCAGGGCTTTGAGCGTCAATAGGTCGGGATCACCCGGCCCACAGCCAATCAGCACGACGCGACCAACGCTGGGTGTGGCCGCAGCCTTGAGCTCGCGGGCGAAAATGCGCTCCGCCTCACCGTCGATGCCCATCAGCACGGCGCGGCGGAACGCCCCCTTGAATAGACGCTCCCACAGGTGACGGCGCGCTTGGGGCTCACCAACGCCGGCGGCGACCCGGCGCCGCAAGCTCGCCGCCTTGTTCGCAAGCGCACCGAAGTTCGCCGGCAACCAGCTCTCGAGCCGCGATTTGATCTCCCGGGCCAGCACCGGGGCTGCACCCTCGGTGCCGATCGCCACCACGACCGGGTCGCGATCGACCATGGCGGGGGTAAGAAAGGTCGAAAGCGCCGGCGCATCGACGACGTTGATGGGAATGCCGCGCGCACGCGCGGCAGCAAACAACTCAGCCTCCAGCCGGCGATCTCCGGTGGCGGCATAGACGAGGCTCTGGCCGTCCAGGTCCGCGGGCTGGGGCAGGCGCGGGAGGTGCCGCAGCACCCCGGCGTGCGCCAGGCCGCGCAATTCCTCGTTGAGGCTTTCGGCCATCACCGTGATGCGAGCACTGGTCTTGCGCAACAGGCGCACCTTCTGCGCGGCGGCCTCCCCGCCGCCCACGACGAGGACTTGGGCCTCGGCCAGGTCGGCGAACAGGGGAAAGTACCTCATGCGGCGCCTCCCACCAGGGCGACCTCGAGGCCATCGAGATCGGTGTCCCAGATGATCTGACAGGCGAGCCGGGAGGTCGGCGCCGCGTCGGGCAGCGAATCGAGAAGACCCTCCTCGTCCTCGCGCATCGGGCTGACGCGGTCCGCCCAATCGGGGGCAACGCGAACGTGACAGGTGGCACAAGCGCAGGCGCCGCCGCACAGCGCCTCAATCGGCAGGCCGTGTTCGCGAATGACCTCCATGACGCGCCAGCCCTCCACCGCCTCCAGCTCGTGCGTGGCGCCGCTCGGGTCGCTGACCTTGATGATGCCCATGCCTGATGCTGCCCACGGTTTAATACATGCGGCGACCGCACCCCCCACGGGGACCCCCGGCGGGTCGATCGCATAAGAACTAAATAGAATGATGTTCTCCAATTCCGCAATATTTGCGCTCAAAAAGAAAATAAAAACTCGCCAAGTCCAGAAGGTCGAGAATAATGCCCCGGGGGCGGCCATGCGCACGGGATGTTTCGCCGGCTTTTCCGGAGCGGGCGATGATCGGCGTTCCAATCCGGCGGGCCGGCACGGGCGCAGCGCCTGGGAACGTGCCAGGTATCTGGCAGCGTCCAAGACACAAGGAGAGGTTGGGGAGGTTGGCCGCAGCAGGAGGGGCCGGGCACCGGCAGGGTGTGTCCGGGCAACGGCAGGCGCCGCCTTGGCGCCCCATTGCGCCAGCAACCTTCACACAAACATCACCGTTAATGTGTTGAGCACGCTCGCAGCGGGCGTGATAGAGTGAGGCAATGGCGGCACCACACACACCTCAATCGGCGCTCGAACGCGGCTTTGAGCGCAAGGTTACCCTCAGCCGATGCGCCTTGCTGTTTGAACAGCTGTGGCCGCGCGCCTGGGCGCTCATCGGTCTGGCCGCTCTGTTCATCGCGGTTTCCCTCCTGGGCCTGTGGGCGCGCCTGGGTGAATTGACCCACAAGGTCGTGCTCGGGGTGTTCGGCCTTGCCGTTCTCGCGGCCCTGGTGGCCCTGGCGCGGGTGCGCTGGCCGACCCGGGCCGAGGCGATCCGGCGCGTGGAGGGGGTCTCAGGCGTCAAGCACCGCCCCGCCTCCTCCTACGAGGACACCCTCACGCTCAACGCCGAAGACGCCCGCACCGCGGCGCTGTGGCGGGTGCATCGCCGGCGGCTCGCCCAGCTGTTGGGCAAGCTGCGCGTCGGCCGGCCGGCGCCGCGCACCGATCGTTACGATCCCTTCGCCCTGCGGGCCCTCTTGGTGCTCGGCGTTTTGCTGCTGCTGGTTGCCGCCGGCGACAGCACCCAAGACCGCCTGTGGGCAGCCTTCCGGTTCGGACCGCTGGCCAAGGGCGCAGAAGCCCGGCTCGACGCCTGGGTGACCCCGCCCGCCTATACGGGCAAGCCGCCGATCATGCTGGCCGATGGGTCCCACGGTGGCTGGCAGCAGCAGGAGCGGCCGGCAGGAGCCTATGAGGTCCCCGACAAGAGCTTGCTCGTGATCCGCGCCAGCGGTGCCGGCGTCGGAGCCCTGGCGCTCGAGGTCCCCGGCGGCGGCCAGGGGACGACGCGGCGGCTGGAGGCCCCGGCCCCGGCCAACCCGGGCGACGTTGCCGAAATCCGCACCGAAATTGCCCTGTCGGGGCCGGTCACGGTCTATAGCTCGGGCACGGTGATGGCGAGCTGGGCCTTTCAGGTGACGCCCGACCTGCCCCCAAAGATCTCTCTCTTGAAGGAGCCCGAGCGCACCCCGCGCGGCGGTCTGAAGCTCAGTTTCAAGGTCGAGGACGACTACGGCGTGGTGTCCGCCGAAACGCGCATCCGACGCCTAGCACCCAAGGAGGATACCACGGCAACGGCCTGGGCGCGGGCGGGCGCAAAAAAGGGCCCGCGTCCTCCCCTCGAGCGACCGCCCGCGCTGGCCTTGCGGCTGCCCAAGGCCTACCCCAAACAGGCCGAGGGCCAAAGCTTCCACGAAATCGGCGACCACCCCTGGGCCGGCATGAAGGTGCGTCTGACGCTGGTTGCCAAGGATCTTGCCGGCCAGGTCGGCCGCAGTGAAGCCGTTGAGATGGTGCTGCCGGAACGCCGCTTTAGTAAGCCGCTGGCGCGCGCCGTGGTGGAGCAGCGCCGGCGCCTGGTCGAGGATCCGCGCGATCGCCCTCAGGTCATGCGTGCCCTCGACGCGCTCACCCTGGAGCCCGAGGGGTTCATCGAGGATTTGCAGGTTTATCTCGGCTTGCGCTCGGCCTACTGGCGCCTGCAGCGCGACACCTCGCGGGCGAGCCGCAACAGCGTGATTGCCCAGCTTTGGGACGTCGCGCTCCGTATCGAGGATGGCAATCTCTCCGACGCCGAGCGCGCGCTGCGTGCGGCCCAGGAGCGCCTGTCCAAGGCGCTTGAGGAGGGCGCCTCCGATGAGGAAATCCAGCGCCTGATGCAGGAGCTGCGGCAAGCGCTGGCGCAGTTCCTCGACCAGCTGCAAAAACAAGCGGAAAACCAGCCCCCGATGCAGGGCATGGATCGCAACAGCCAGTTCATGACGCCGCAGGACCTCGATCAGCTCCTGCGCAACTTGGAAAACATGGCGCGCTCCGGCAATCGCGACATGGCCCAACAGATGCTGTCGCAGTTGCGCGATCTGCTCGACCGCTTGCAATCGGGACGCATGGCCGATCAAGGCCAGAGCCGGCAATTCGGCAAGATGATGGATGAGTTCGGCAACATCATCGGCCGTCAACAGCAATTGCTCGATGACACCTTCGGCCAGCAGCGTCAGCAGGGCCAGAAGGGGCAGCAAGGCCAGAGGGGGCAGCAAGGTCAGAAGGGCCAGCGCGGCCAACGCGGCCCGCAAGGGCAGCAAGGCGAGGGCCAGGGACAGGGCGAGGGCGAGGAACTTGGCGGCCTTGGCGATCGCCAGCGCGAGTTGCGCGATATGCTGGGCCGACTGCAGCGCGGCATGCGCGAATTCGGTCTCAATGCGCCCGAACAGTTCGGCGGCGCCGGCGAATCCATGGAGCGGGCCGAGCGGGCCTTGCGCGAGGGCGATCTCGACGGTGCCACCCAGGAGGAAAGCCGCGCACTCGAGCAACTGCGCCAAGGCGCCCGCGAAATGGCCCAGCAGATGCTGAACCAAATGCCCTCCCGCTTCGGGCTCAACGACAACAACGGCGAACTCGATCCGCTTGGCCGGCCGCCGCAGCGCACGGACGGGCCCGATCCTGGGGTCGGCGTCAAGGTGCCCGACCAAATCGACGTCCAGCGCGCCCGCGAGATCTTGGAGGAGTTGCGCAAACGCCTGGGCGAGCCGACGCGTCCGCCGATCGAACTTGAGTACCTGGAGCGACTGCTCAAGCTGTTCTAGGTCACAAGGCGGCCGCCGGCCACGAGGCCATCGGCGGCGCAAGACCCCCCGTTTGGGGGAGGGGGGCCCTGCACTTCTTATTTGAATACCAGAGACTTGCTCGCTACAGTGCGCTCCGCGTGTTTTGCGACAATGCGCTGGACCCGCGCGAAAATCGGGTGGGGACCCACATAACAAAAAGCGCGCGACCGGCGTAGGGAGCGGTAATGGACATCCAAGATATGCGCATTTTTGCGCGCGTGGCGGCTTTGCAAAATTTGTCCGCCGTTGGTGCCGAGCTCGGCCTTACGCCGGGGACCATCTCCAAGCGCATTCAGGCCTTAGAGGACCAGCTCTCCGCCCGCCTTTTCGACCGCACCACCCGCAGCATCCGCATTACCGAAGAGGGTGCCACCTTCCTCGTCCATGTCGAGCGCATTCTGGCCGAAATCGAGGTGGCCTGCGCCAGCGTCGACGACCGGGTCAACAAGCCTAAGGGCACGCTCAAGATCGCGGCCCCGGCCTTTCTCGGGCGCCGCTATGTTGCCCCGGCGCTGTGCCACTTCATGCGGGCTTATCCGCAGATCGACGTCCAGGTCGACCTGCAGGATCGCCCCGTGAACTTGCAGGAAGACGGCTATGACATTGCCATTCGCACGGGCACCTTGGCCAACTCGACCCTGATCGCCAAGCGCCTGGCCCCCGATCGGCATATCATCGCTGCGTCCCCCGCCTATCTTGCACGCAAAGGACGACCGACGCAGCCGGAGGATCTCGCCCGGCACGACTGCCTGATCCTCGGGGACCGGGTGCAATGGCCCTTCAGCAAGACCGGGCTTGAGACCTCGGTGCGCATCCAGGGGCCGATCCGCTCCAACGACGGGGAGCTGCTGTGCCAAGCGGCGCAGGATGGACTGGGCCTGATCCGTGCCTCCGAACTCGCCGTACTCGCGGAACTGCGCTCCGGCAAGCTCACCCAGGTTCTGGCCGACTATGAAGTCGGCAGCAACGCCGCGGTCTGGGCGCTTTATCCGAGCGCGAAGCACCTGCTGCCGCGCATGCGCGCGCTCTTGGATTTTCTCGGCGCCTGGTTCCGCGACCTCGCCAGCGGCCAATCCGCCACGCCGCTGCTTGCCGCCAGCAGCCTCGCTTCCGCCGTCAATGGCCGCCCGCAGGCCCCGGCCGGTTGAAGCCCTACCGAACTAAAAGGCGCGCAGAGGAAAATAGCGCAGCAGCAATTCCTCGTAGCGGCCGGTGGCACGGATGTGCTTCAGGGCGGCATTGATCAGGCTTTTCAGCTGCTGGTCCTCACGCCCCACCACCACGCCGACGCCATCGCCGAAGTATTTCGGCTCGTTGAAGGGTCCGCCCTTGAATTCGCAGCATCCCTTCGAGGCGGTGCCGTTCAGCCAAAACACCAAACTGATGCCGTCATCGAACAACAGGTCGACGGCGCCGGTGATCAAGGCGTCGCGCGCAAGCTCCGGCGTCTCGAAGGCGCGGATCGAACTGTCGGAGAAAAAGGCGCGCAAATAGGCTTCGTGCGCCGTGCCCTTGGCAACCGCGATCCTTTTGCCCTCGAGCCCTTCCGGCGTGACCTCGAGCCGGCTCGCCGTGCGCGGACCGGCGAAGCGACCGGGCGTATGGTAGTAGCGATCGGTCACGTCAACGGCCTTCAGCATGTTTTGACTGATGGCATGGGAGGCGATGATGGCGTCGGCTTCCCCGCGTCGAAGCGCCGGGATCAGCTCCGACCAGGGCCGCACCTGGATATCGCAGGCCGCGGCCAGCTCCAGGCAGACGGCGCGGGCGATGTCGACGTTGAAGCCGGTCAGCACGTTGTCTTCGTCGAGATAGTTGAAGGGCGGATAGTCGCCCTCGGTGAGGAAGCGAATGATGGCGCGCCGTGACAGCGTTTGATCGGTCTCGGCCTCGGGCGCCGCCGGGGCCTGTGCGCGCAGCGGCGCGCTGGCGAGCATGGCGCTCAGCAGTGCGGCCGTCACAAGCCAGCGCGCGGGCGTGAAGCGTTGCGGTCCGAGCATCATCCTTGGCGTTTGCCCTCTCCTTGCCGACCCGGCGCCGCCCCGACGCCATCGGATCGGGTTTTCATCGCCGGCCCCCCGCGCCATTTTAAGGCCAACCGCCCCTCCCGCCCAGAGCGTCGACCGCCCGAAAAAGGCGAGGCCCGCCGCGGAGCTGCCCCTGAAGGGATCCCCGCCTCACTTCAAGGCTGCCAGGGCCGCTGCACCTCGGCGGCGGCCGGGGGCCGTTTTGCCTTGGCGATTTCGCGCGCCAGCGCGCCCAGCAC
>DASTMQ010000422.1:0-6314 GCA_035714005.1 Hyphomicrobiaceae bacterium | reverse complement strand
CTGGCTGACGTAAGGCGCAGCTTGCGTCGACGGGGCGCCAGTGGCGAAGAGGGAAAGCGCGCAAAACTTGGGATGGCTGGGGAAGCGCAGGGAGGTCAAGGGAAGCCCGCCGATGGGCCTCTACGCGCGGCACCCGTGCGAGGTTGCGCGAGGTCTAAACGTTCGCGACGTCTAAACGCTCGCGAATTAAGCCACGCCCGTGAAGCAGCACGGGTTGGCGGATTGGATGTTCCTCGTCTTTGAGGCGCCAAGCCGCGCTTACACTTTGCAGGCAAGATAAAAGCGTTGCCGCCGACGGTCGGCAAATGCCGAGCCCGGACTCGGTTTGTCGGGTGTCACCCACGCGCGGGAGAAAGGCTGTCCACAGCGCTTGCCAGCAGGCGGCGCTCCGTCGCGTCGCCGACCGTTGGTTCGCTGTGCGTTGGATCCTGCCGAGCCGGCGACGCGTTCGCAGCGACGTTCCCAACCAGCATGGCAAGGCCGTCCGAACCAGCGAAAGCAACCGCTCACTTTTTTTGAGTCACTTTCTTCAGGCACGATAAAAGCGCTGCCGCTCGAGCCAGGATTGTGCAGGCGCCGGCACACGTTGTCGGGTGTCAAGGCTGGGCGGGCCCGCCCGCGGACGCCTTCGTCCTCGGGCGGTCGGGCTCTATCGCGCTTCAAGCCGCGCGACCGAGCCGCCGGCCGGAACGGCCTGGCGTCTCGGCCCCTTGCGGGGTGACGATCCCTCCCGCTGCCAAGCGCGGCGCGGTTCAGCCGGCGATCGCGAGCGCCACACGCGCGGCGGGGATCCCCGTCCTCTATGGGCTTCCTGTCATGGCTTGGCCGATGCCCTTTGCTGCGCCCGCGCCACTCTCGACTGCTGCGACCGCGGCGCCAGCGGTGCGGTCCTGTCGCTGGCGCAGCGCCTTTCCCCGCCGATGCTTGTGCGAGGATGCGGCCGTCGGCGCCTTGGCGGCAAGCCGGCAAAGCCGGCTCCTCCACTGGCGTTCCGGCCCGTCTTCGCGAAGGTGCTGCGACGGGTGCCTCAGGCGCCGCCCGGCCGCTGAAACGCGCACGCCGGCGGGGGAATAGGCCTCCGCCGTTAGCCAAAAGGACCTTTCACATGGCGACCATCGGATCAGTCACGAAGCGCGAGGACGGCCGCTACGAGGGCGAGATCAAGACGCTCACGATGCGCACCGACGTCAGCATCATTCCGGTGACCGATAAGGTCTCGCCCGGACAGCCGGACTATCGGGTGCTTGCGCAAGGCATCGAGATCGGCGCCGGCTGGGTGCGTCGCGGCCAGACCTCGGGTCGGGACTACGTCTCGCTCTCGATCGCCGCCCCCGAGTTCGGCGCCAAGACGCTCTATGCCAATCTCGGCCGTGCCGCCGGCAACGCCGACCCGGACGTGTACGCGCTGATCTGGAGCCCGCAGGACTGATTGGGCCACGCCTCGCCCTCGCGCCAATCGCGGCGCGGGGGCTTTCCTTCCCGCGCTTGCCAACATCGAGCGGGGCCAACACTCGATCGCGACCAAACATTTGAGCGGGACTTGTCCGGTTGCGATCGGCGAAGGGGACAAAGGGGGCGACTTGCCAGAGCTGATCGGGAAGAAAGGGGAAAACGCGGGCGCCTTTTGGGGAGATCAAGATAGACGCGGCGCGTCTTTGGCGCGGCGAAGCCCGCATTGGCGCGGCGATTCGTCGACAGGCGAAAGCGTGCGTGGTGCGCGTTTCAGAAATTGGTTCGACGCATCAAGGCTCTGTTTGACGTCAGCTTGACCGGCTCAATTCGCGTCACATCTTACCTGCCAAACAGCGAGGAGGAGCCACGTCGTGAGCCCAAAGAACAGCCAAGACGACTTCGATCCCAAGCCCGGTCGCATTGGCGACGGCAAGCGAGGACACAGCGAGCGCTACGTGACGCAGGTGATGCGGCCACTCGGCAGGTCCGAACGCGGGCGTCGGAGACTGGGTCACATTTCACCGGACGCAACGTTCAATCGAGGTGTGGGTACCGGCGTGCGCGCGGCTGCAGGTTTGATTGCGCCAGGCGGCCGCCGCGTCACGGCCTGGGTGCGGTATATGACTATCGCCGGTCGGCTGCACACTGCGCGGCACCATCTCAAGTATATCATTCGCGAGGGCGTCGGCCCTGACGGCAGCCGCGGCCGGGCCTACGATGCGATCGGCGACGACGCGGATATCGATGCGTTTCTGCGACGCTCCGCTGGCGATCGCTATCAGTTTCGATTTCTGGTGTCGGCCGAGGATGGGGCACACCTCACGGATCTCAAAGCCTTCATTCGTGATTTGATGGTGCAGGTGCAGTATGATCTCGACACGCGGCTCGATTGGTTGGCGGCCGACCATTTCAATACCGGATACCCGCACACGCACATCGTGATTCGCGGTCGCGACGATAAAGGTAAAGACCTCGTCATTGCCCACCATTACATCGGCTATGGCTTGCGTGCACGAGCGCGGGCATTGGTCGACCTCGAACTCGGACCGGAAAGCGAGTTGGAACGGCTGCAGAAGCTTTCCAAGGAGATGACGCAGGAGCGCTTCACGTTTCTCGACCGGTCGCTGTTGGATCACGCCAAGGAGGGTGTTGTGGTGATTTTCGCCATGCAGGATCTCGATCCGGTAGGGCGTGCATTACGGGTTGGGCGGCTCAAGACACTGCAGCGTTTGGGTTTGGCCGAGGAACGGCGTCCCGGCGTTTGGGTGCTGGACGCTCAGGTTGAAGCCAAGCTGCGCCAGCTCGGTGAGCGCGCCGACAAATTCAAAATGATGCAGCGGGCATTGAAGGAGGCCGGTATCGATCGGGCTGCCGCCGCCCTGGCGTTGTTTGAGCGCGGCGCGCGTAAGGCGCCCCTGATCGGCAAGGTTGTTGGGATCGGCAGGATCGATGACATCACCGATCGGACCTGGGTTGTCATCGACGCCGTCGATGGACGCGTTCACTATGCGGAGTTGGGTCGGCTAAAGCCCAGTGACGTGCCTCGGCGCGGTAGCGTCGTTCTCCTGGCGGCCGGAATGGCTGCGGGTGGCCCTTCGGCGGCGCCTAAACTACAAGTGCTATCGGCGGTCGCGATTGAGCACCAGATCGCCTATGCAGGCCCGACGTGGATCGATCAGGCTCTGCTCGAGCGCTGGCGGCCAAACCCCGATGCCACCGGTTTTGGTCGAGACGTGGGAGCTGCCTTCGCGGGCCGGCTGCGCTGGCTTAGAGACCGCAACCTGCTGACGCGAGGCGATCACAAGGAGGAATGGACGCCGGTCCCCGATATGATGCACATCCTGCGCCGGCTCGAACTCGAGCGGTTGGTGGCCGACCTCTCACGCGAACTGGGCGCCACTTATGTTCCCCATGATGCTCGCTGCATTTCTGGCATCTACGACCGACCCATTGTCACGCCGACCTCAAAGCTCGCCCTCATTCGCCGTGAAGACACGTTCACGCTTGCGCCCTGGAAACCCGCGCTCGAGCCGCTGCGCGGGCAAGCGGTTACGGGATGGATCGGGCCCAGCCGCGTGACCTGGACGCCCGACCGGGGCCGAGCCCTACCGGAACGTTAAGTGGCGCGAAGCTCCCGGTGCAGCGCTCGAGCTGCTCAAGCGCAACTTGTCTCTGGAACAAAATGAGAACATATGGGAAAATGTCAATGCCTTCAATGATGTTCCGGCTTGTCAATGAAACGATCCCTGATGGCAAGGGAAGCCAGTGCAGCACGCGGGGACGTTGGACAGCTCCAACCCGGTCGCCGCTGGGCCGAGCCCAACTCCGCCCACCGTTGCGGCCTGAAAGCATCGGCGCCGCCACGAGCGCGGGCGTCGAGCGCAGCAGGACAGGCGAGGCGCCATCGTCCGCCTCCGCGCCAAGGCGCGGCCGAAGTTGCGCATCGCCTAGCGCAGAACGCCGAAGCGGTCTGTCGGTACTATTTGTCGAGCGGTCGTCGCAGCGGCGGGTATTGGCACGTTGGTGATGTGGCCAATACGCCGGGGCAGAGCCTTTACGTGCGGCTCTCGGGCCCCCGCGCCGGCAAATGGTGCGATGCCGCCACCGCCGAACACGGAGATCTGCTCGATCTCATTGCGGTCTCGTGCAAGCTGCCGAGCCTCAAGCTGGCGCTTGCCGAGGCCCGCCAGTTTCTGCATCTCCCAGGTGACCCCGCGCCGCCGCGAAGCGAACGCGGCGCATCGGACAAGACGTTGGCGGCGCAGCGGCTGTTTGGCATGGGCCGCAGCATCGCCGGGACGCTGGTGGAAGTCTACCTCGCGCGACGGGGCATCACCCGGCACGGCCCGTGTCCGTCCCTGCGTTTTCACCCCGCCTGCTACTATCGCGATGGTGCCCAGCAGGAAAAGCGGCCCGCGCTGTTGGCCGCCATCACGGATCTCGATGGACATATCACGGGTATCCAGCGCACCTGGCTCGAGGCCAGCGGGCGCGGCAAGGCCGCGGTGACGACACCGCGCCGCGCGCTCGGCAGACAATTCGGCAATGGCGTCCGCTTCGGCAGCGTGGGCGAGGTCATGCTCGCCGGCGAGGGGATCGAGACCGTGTTGTCGCTCAAGGCTATCTTCCCCGAGATGCCGATGGTTGCGGCGCTATCGGCGTCCAATCTCGGCGCTCTGGTGCTGCCGAAGGGGCTGAAGCGGCTCTTGATCGCGCGTGACCGGGACCCGGCTGGATTCGGAGCCTTTGAGCGCCTGGCGCGGCGCGCGCTTGCTGCGGGGGTGGCGACCACCGCGCTTGATCCCATCCACGGTGATTTCAACGACGATCTTGTTTGCCTGGGTGCCAACGGTCTGCGTGGGGTGATCGCACGACAGCTGGGGGACGAGGACCTCGCATCCTTCGGCTTTGAACGCGGTCAGCGGCGCAGATGAGCATTACGCAACGGATGAGAGCCGAGGGCGCGAGACGCCTGGTGGCGGCCGAGCGGTCCCTCGCTTAAATTTCAATCGCGGCAATTAAGGTCCCCCTGGCGCCAACGACCAGATCAGGCTCGCGCGGCCCGTCACGGCGTCTGTGGAGAGCGCGCTGAAATAGCGGCTGTCGAAGCTGTCGGGGTCAGCGGCGAGCAGGAACAGTTCGCCCGGCCGCAGGTTGTGGCAACCCTGCCAGGTCGGCAGCGCGCGTCCCTGGCGATCGCGCAGGAGAGCGCGCGCCATGATACGACCGCGAACAAAGATGTGCGTGCCAAGCCGACAGACCCGATCGCCGTTCACGGCCGCAACAGGCTTGATGAGGTAGGTCGAGGGCGCGAGGTAGCCGCGCCGTGCGGCCAGGTCCGCCAGGTGTGGGGGCAGCCGCACGAGCACGCGGTCGGACACGCGCGGGGGCCCCCGCATGGTTCGATAGAGACCGATCGGTTGGCTCGGCGAGACATTCCAAATGAGCAGCGGTCGCTTAGCGTTAAGCGCAGGCGCGCATAGAAGCCCGAGTCCGACAGCCAGGCCGATCAGCGCTGGCGAGGTCATGCTTTCTCGCCGGAGGAGCGCCGCCGGGCCTGCGCCACCCAGCGCCTGATATCGGCGCGGCGGTAGAAGACGCGTCCGCCGAGCTTGTAAAAGATGGGCCCGTGCCCGGCACAGCGCATGTTTTCCATGGTGTGCTTTTTGATTCTCAGAATTTGCGACGCCTCGGCGGTGTTCAGGAAATCCGACCGGTATCTTGTCATTGGTGCGTGCTCCCGGGTTTGAAAGAAGATGCCGGACAATGCGGGAAGCCGAAGATGCTGGGGAGGGTTATTCTGGAAAAAAGAGATATCACCTCCCCCGTCCCAGGAGCTTGCGATAGCCGCCATCGCGAAGCTCTTGCCCGCGCGCCAGCAGATGGCGGATGCGCTCTCGGATCGACCCACCCGAGCGGCTCCAGCTGCTGCGAACCCTCTCGGCGCCATGGAGAAGGACGGCGATTTCGCGGTGACTGAGGCCAACGAGCCGGGCGTCGAGGGCAATCAGCGCATCGCGGTAAAATAGACGCGTGCGCGAGGGGCGAAGCTCGGAGCGCGGCGCACCGATCAAGTCAACGAGCGTGCGAAATCGCTGCGCCAACAGGTCAGGATCGGGAAGGTCACGGACCGGGAAGGTGACGTTGACGGCACCCAAGCTGGCCCGGGAGCCTTCAAGCCGCAGGGTTGCGGCCTGCTCGGCGTCGCGCAAGAGAACGTATTCACCGCCGGTCGCGCCGATGACAATGTGCCGGACCGAAGCGTAGTCTTTGATCGACAGGGTGGATGGCGTATGACGCATGGCGCGCTCGGCGATGGCCTCGATGACCGGTGCAGCGTCACCGAAGGTCCAGCACAGCGG
>DASTMQ010000421.1:0-3833 GCA_035714005.1 Hyphomicrobiaceae bacterium | reverse complement strand
GCAAATCTCGGCGAGGGCGATCCCACCACCGCCGAATTCGTCGGCCGCCTGGCCAAACTGCCGTTGGTTTACCAGCCGGGCACGACCTGGGACTACAGCCATGCCACCGATGTGCTCGGCCGCGTTGTCGAGGTGGTGGCTAGCAAGCCTTTGTCGCAGGCCTTGCGCGAGATGCTGTTTGATCCGCTCGGCATGACCGACACCAGCTTTTATCTCACCGACCCCGCCAAGTACCCACGTCTCGCCGAGCCGTTCGCCGGCGACCGCAGCATCGGCGCGGGAGCCGTGGTCAACGATCCACGCGAGGTGCGCAAATACGAATCGGGCGGCGGCGGCTTGCTTTCGACCGTCGATGACTACGCGCGCTTCCTCAAAATGCTGGCCAACGGCGGTGAACTCGACGGCAAGCGCTATTTGAGCCCCAAGACCGTGGCCTACATGACCAGCGATCACATGGGCGATGTGATCAAGCGCGGGCCTTATGATCTGGTCGGACCCGGTTACAAATTTGGCCTTGGATTTGCCGTGCGCAGCGAGGCCGGTGTGTCGGCGCTTTCCGGTTCGCCCGGCGATTTCACGTGGGGCGGGGCGGCGGGAACCTATTTCTGGGTCGACCCCAAGGAGAAGATGTTCGTCATCTACATGATGCAGGCGCCGATGAAACGCCAGCCGGTGCGCATCATGCTGCGCGATATGGTTTACGCGGCCATGATGGAATAGCCGCAGGCTTTTACGCCGCCCCCTTAGCCCCGGGGCTCGCGCCCGCTTGCACGGGGCAACCCTGCGGCCGCCGGCCCGAGTTCCCCGGGGCGGGCTCGCGACGCGCGCTCAGGTCGCCTATATGGTGGTGGGCGTCGCCGCAGCACCGGTTGTGAGCCGCATGACACGACATCACCATGCCCACGATGCGGGGCACACACACGCCGACCACCAGCACGGGAGCCACGCTTCCGTCGGCAACGAGAAGCGCATGGGCTGGGCGGCCGCTCTCACCGCCGCCTACATGGTGGCAGAGGTGGTGGGCGGCCTGCTGGCGGGTTCGTTGGCCCTGTTGGCCGATGCCGGACACATGCTGACGGACGCCGCCTCCTTGGCGCTGGCCTGGGCGGCCTTCCGTATCGCCCGGCGGCCCTCCGACTGGCAACGCACCTATGGCTTTCATCGCTTTCAGGTGATCGCGGCCTATACCAACGGCATCACCCTCTTTTTCATCGCCGCCGCCATCCTGTGGGAGGCCTTGCAGCGATGGCGCGAGCCCGTCACGGTCTTGGGCGGGCCGATGCTGGTCGTCGCCAGCCTCGGTCTCCTCGTCAACATCGCTGCCTACCTTGCCCTGCACGGGGCGGACCGCGACAATCTCAACATCCGCGGCGCCATGCTCCACGTCATGGGCGACATGGCCGGATCGGCGGCAGCCATCGTCGCGGCCCTCGTTATTTTATGGACCGGTTGGACGCCCATTGACGTGCTGCTCTCTGTCCTGGTCGCCCTGTTGATCCTGCGCAGCGGCTGGGGCGTGGTGGCCGAATCGGGGCGCATTTTGATTGAAGCGGCGCCCAAGGACTTGGATGTGCGCGCGCTTGCTCGCGACCTCGAGGCCAATGTACCAGGGGTGGAGGACATCCATCATGTCCACGCCTGGTCGCTCACCGAGGCCCGGCCGATGGTGACGCTGCACGCCAAGATCGGCGATGAACGGGAGGCCTATCGCATCGTCGCGGCGGTCAAACAGCGCTTGCAGCTGCGCTTCGGCGTAGTGCACGCCACCGTCGAAATCGAGTGTGAGCATTGCGCGGACCACGCACCGGCCGTCAAATCGTCCTGAAGCAGCGGGTCAGCGTGCCGCCAGCGTGGCGGTTGCTTCCGGCGGCGTCCTGGCCCAAGGGTTGCCCTCGCGACCCAACCTGTAGCCTTCGGCGAACAGCGCCTTCATGTAGGCGGGATCGAAGGTTTGCGTGGAGGGCACGCTGAAGCTTGCGGGAATGGAGGCCAACCGAAACTCGGCGCCGTCGCGCTGCGCCATGGCGTAGATCCGGTTAATGTCACCGATGCTCTGGCTTTTGGTGAGCGTGAAGACCGAGCGCGCGCTGATCGCCAGGGTATTGGAGGCGACGGCCTCGTATTCCGGAGTGAGCTTGCCGTTCTTGACAATATAGATGCGTCGGAGCGGCGGCCGCGGATAGAGGCGGTCGAAGGTCTTGAGCGAGAGCTGCGCCGGCGCCACAAAAACCTGCCGGGTGGGCCCACCGTCAACGTGCATTTCCTCGAGCACCTTGTCGCCGGCCCGCACTTTGATGTGCACGGGCGAAAAGGCGCCGGGTACGGAGGCCGAGGCGAGGACCACCTGACGGAACAGCTCGAGGGCATAGGGATGCTGGTTTGTGGCAATCTCGCCCATGTTCCAGATGACGGGACGCTGGGCATCGAGATTGGTGGTGGCAATCAGCAGCACGCGACCCTTGCGATATTCCTCGGCGATGCGGTCGAGCAGCTTTCGGTCGACATACCTGGCAATCAGGTTGGCGAGCCCGGAGGAGTCGGCGAAAGCGTCGGCGCCGAACAATCCCGCCAAGACCTGTGGCGTCGCCAGGTCATCGGTTTCGTATTTGGTCCAGATTTGCTGGAGCCGGCCGTCGTATTCGGGCCCGAGAAAAGCGAACGGCGCCGTCAATGCCCCGGCGCTGACACCGGTGACGACCTCGAATTGGGGCCGATCGCCTTTGGTCGACCAGCCGGCGAGCAGTCCGGCGGCAAAGGCGCCGTCACCCGCGCCACCGGAGATGGCGAGGTATTCCACCAGCGGCCGGCCGCGCTGGCTGGAGAGCTTCGCTGCCATCACTTTGGCGTTGGGCATATGCGACTGGGCGAAGGCGAGAATGTTGGCGGGTGCCTCGTCGCCCCAGAAGCGCGCGTGTGCCAGGCCCGGAATGTTGGCTTCCGCCACCAGTTGCGAGGGTACGGGTTGACGCGCCGTTTGCGCGGCGCAGCCCGCAAGCAGAAAAACTGCCGCGACCGCCAGCAAGGCCACCCAGTACTGCGCAACGCGACCCATAACCCCCTCGGCCCGCCCGCCGGTCATTCCGACCCATGCACCGGCAACTGGTGGCAAACGCCGGGCCGGCCGTCAACCCAACGTGCGCCACGGTCAGCAGAAAAAGGCCCGGCGCGGCCAGCTGGCACCCCAGCCGAAAGGGCGCCGCGTGGCAACCGGGGTCGGGCGGTCGCGGTGGCGGAGCGAGCATTTTTTCATTTCGGGTGGCCTGGATGCCCGGCAAGCCCGGCATGAGGTTGGCACAGCCCACCCTGTCTTTGGCTGTCGGCGGCCTCAGCCCGCTGAAATTCATCAGCCGAGCAAAAGTATTCATCGCCGGACATGGCTCCCCGAGCCAGCAGCGGTCTGGTCGTCCAGGAGGTCGTCCCGGGAGATCGTCCAGAGGGAGCCTCCATAGGGCGCCTCTACTACGCCCACACGCTTCTCCGGGCGTTGCAGGCGCCTTCTCAATCCGGCCGATCCCATTGGACGCGGGGAGGCAGATTGTTGCTCGAGTATTTCCAGCCCCCCCTGTCTTGATTTCGGGCAACGACATGGGCCACGCGATCGAGCTTGGCGTCCATGCCGCGGCGGCAATTGTCGGCCAAGCCTGGCGCGGCAAGGCCAAGCTGCTGGAGCAAACGTTTGCGTGTTAGGGTCGGGGGCGGAGACGAACCAAGGGTGGACCCCATGTCAGAAGCGGGCAAACCTCGCACGCAGCGCGGCTTTCTTCGCGACCTGCAAGTCTACGGCGATGCCGACTTTTCCGCCTATATGCGCCGCGCCTTTGCGCGCTCGATGG
>DASTMQ010000420.1:0-5955 GCA_035714005.1 Hyphomicrobiaceae bacterium | reverse complement strand
AGGTGACAGGCTGTCACACAATCGCCATGCTATGCGGTGGTTCGTTGCGGGGTTGGTGCAGAAAGCAGCCGCTTTCTCCTGGGGTGCGAGTGATCCGAAGCGCGGTTGCGTGCTTCGGGTCTTTTTTTTGGGGGCGCCGCGCAAAACGAGGCGGCCTCGCGTTTCTGCCCCGCCCCAGCCACTGGGTGTCGCACCCGCGATCGGTGGCGGACATCGATTTATCCCGGCACGGATAAAAGTTTCGAAGTCGCCTTTGCGACGAGATGACGCTTGGTGCAACGGATGGACCTGACCGTTGGGGCCTATCGCACCGAGGGCTACGCGAAAAAGGCGCGAGTTTGAGACAACGGCACCGCTACCTATCCGATACCAGCTTTCTGGCTACGCCTAATCGCTTGGGTGGAGATTCCCGCTGCGCTCTTCCAGAGGCGTCGGGCGGGAAAGCGCCAAACTCGCGCCGGCTCGGTTAGCCTCGCTTTTGGCGTACTTGGCACGCGCGCCGTCGGTAGGGTGGTCACCGGCTACCAGGGATAAAGAACTGGGTAGTAGCCAAAGATCGGATCGGGCGGGTAGGGGCTATTGTAGCCTGGGTCCGTGACGTAGCCATAGACGGGGACCGCTGCCGCGCAACACCGCGGTTTGGCGGCGTCGCCCAAGACGGGCGCCGCGAAGGTTTGGCCCGCCAAGTACCCCGCCTTGGGTACGGCCAGGTAGCCGTTGCCGGGCTCGCCCGCGTAGCCGTAGTCCCACCAACCCCCGCCATAGGCCGAGCCCGGTGTCGCTCCGTAAGGCGGTGGCCCCGTGTACCCAAAGGCTCTCCCTGGTGCGGCCCAACCGTTCGGTCCGGCCGCGTAAGGGTGGGCGCCGGCGTAGCCATTAGCCCTCCAGGTCGCGCTCCCAACCCCCGGCCCCGCCGACACGCCATAAGGAGGTGCTCCGGCATAGCCACGCCCCGCTGCGGCGCCGTAGGCGCGCTGAGCGGCGTGGGCATAAACAGGGCCCGCATAACCCCAACCTCGCGCCGCTCCATGTGCGTCGGCCGGCGCCGGGTAGCGGTAGCCTCGGTTCACAGGCGCGGCGTCGCCTTCAATTTCGGCGTAGGTGCGCGCCGGCGCGGCTCCAGCGCTGTGGTTCTTGGCACCAAAGCGCCCGTCACGAGGCCCCGCCTGGCCGCCGTTGGCGACCACGAGGGCAAGCAACATGCCGAGCCCAATCTCAATGCGTCGGTGCATCGCTTCCTCCTCAGGCGCCGCCTGAGCCGTAAGTTGGCAGTCTTGGACGCTCCCGACACTCGGGCTTTTCCCTGAGCACTTTTAAGAAGGATCCCATCGCCTGCGAAGCGTCGCCTTGCTGCGGACGCGACGTCGGAAGGCAGGAAAGATCGGCCGATCTTGCCGGCTCGGGTGAATGCGCGAGCGTGTCGGCCGCAGAGCCCTCAATTGGATTAGCAGGGATCGCTCGACGGCACACCCGCCAATGTCGCGCCGTTGGTCAGAGCATCGCCACCGTTCCCCAGGGTATGCAGGGGGAAATGCCGGCGATCACTTAAAGCTACGAGGTGGCTTGCCGTCGGGCTCGCCACTTGCGCAGTCGCATGCGGCCCCACACATGAGCTGCGTTCACGGCTTGGCCAAGAGATTATCATTTGTGATTTGAGCAGCGTTCGCCCAAGTCTGTGCGGCGATAACCGGCGAGGCGATCGAACCGGCGCCCGTCGCGACCCAGCGAAGGAGGTCCAGCATGAACGATGCCGCGCGTGAGAGGTTTCTTAAAATCGCCCTTGTGGCCTTTGGGGTGGTTTTCTTCCTGGTCTATCCGCTCGGCTTGGTCTGGCCCTCTGGTTGGCAATGGCATGCCGGGGAGGGCCGATATTACCTGCAAATGATTTGCGGAATTTACGCCGTCCTGGGTGTATTTTTGATCCTTGCGGCGCGTAATCCCTCGGAGCATCGCAGCCTGATCTCCTTCACCATCTGGTCGAGCATCGTGCATGCCGGCATCATGGCGGCCCAGGCTGTTAATGACACGCACGAAGTCGGCCACCTCGTCGGTGATGTGCCGGCTCTCCTGTTGGTTGCCGCCGTGCTTTGGTACTTTTCACCGGCGAGCGAACGGCAGGGTGTCCCCAGTGTCCCCGCCTAGGCAAGGCCTGGCTGCGGCCGATCGGCTTGTCGACTAGGCCAAGAGGTGCTGTGATGCCGCACGCGACGCGGCCTTGAGGGCTGGGCGCAGCGCGGTACCCATCGAGGATCCTGCACCGCCGGCAGGCGTGGCGGGCCCGCAGAGACGATGGGCTGCCCTGGAGGATCAGCCACAAGCACGGCTACAACAACCGGGCGGCGGATGCAAAAGACCAGCGCCATCTTGGGGTCTGCACTCTTCTTTGTGGTTGCGCCCTGCTTGGCTGCAGGGGTGATCCCGTGGTGGATCTCGCGCTGGGAATTTCGACCGCCGCTCCTGCACAAGGACCTTACGCGTGCCCTGGGCGGAATTCTCATTTTGGCCGGAGTGCCGGGCGTTGTGGATTCGTTTGCGCGCTTTGCGCTGCAGGGGAGGGGCACACCGGCACCTGTCGCGCCGCCGCAACATCTGGTGGTCTCGGGCCTCTATCGTTACGTACGAAATCCAATGTACGTTTCGGCTGTCGCCGTCATTTTCGGCCAGGCGCTACTGTTTGCGGATTGGCACCTCGCCGTTTACGCCGTGCTGTTCTGGTTGGCGTGCCACGCCTTCGTCCTCGTGTATGAGGAGCCGACGTTGCGGCGAAGCTTTGGCGCGGAGTTTGAGGACTTTTGTGCGAACGTCCCGCGCTGGATCCCGCGACCGAGACCGTGGCGGACACCCTGAAGGCGCACGGGCGCAGCTTGGGAGCGCTCGCTCGTCGCTTTGCAGCCATTGAAGACGCAGGTTGCGGCCTTCTGGGGACCAGGCAGCGATGCGCATGCCTACGAGCCAGTGTGCGTGGGGCCCCGCTTAAATACGGTGGCCGCGGGTGGCCGACATTCTTTGCCATCATCCCCAGTGCAATTTACTCGCCCTAACACGGTCCGACCTCTTACTCGAAGCGCGGGGAATTGCTAGGCATTGGTCAAGCCCTGAGCCACGGGCGCCGGTTCGGCGGTGTGCGCGGCGCTTGGGGTGGAGACCGATGCCGAGCCTTGCGAGAAACCTATGCGCTGGCGGGCGGGCCGAGGCCTCGGGTGAGGTGCGGCTGAGGCATTCGAAAACGGCGGGAGATCGCGGCCATGGCCGCTTCGGTAGCTACCCTTGAATTGTTGAGCCGCACGCGGCTTTTCGGCTCGATTCCCCCAGCCTTGTGCGAGGCAATTGCACAGGAAATGCGCGATACCCGCTATCGGACCGGTCAGTCGATCTTTGCGCGCGGCGACCCGGGCAATGTGATGTACCTGGTGTTGGAAGGACGCGTACGTCTTTCCGTATCGTCGGCCGAAGGTCGCGAGTTGTCTTTCACGCATGCGGTCGCCGGCGACATTTTTGGCGAAATTGCCGCCTTGGATGGATCGCCGCGAAGTGCCAGCGCCAGCGCGCTTACAGATGTCAAGATGAAGTCACTGGCAGCCTCCGCCCTACATCGGCTGATCGCGGCAAATCCCGCCCTGTCCAAGAGCGTCATTGAGTTCTTATGTGGTCGCCTCCGCGATGTGAGCGATCATCTGGAAGACGTCGCCTTGTTTTCGGTGGAGAGGCGACTTGCGCGCTTTCTGCTGCACGAGGTCACAAGGCGCGGCGGACCGAGCGCCGGTGCCGTTCGGATCAAGCTCGGTATGTCACAGGGCGAGCTAGCGCTGCTCGTTGGTGCAAGTCGACCAAAGGTCAACACGGCGCTCACCATGCTGGAGGAGGTGGGGGCGATCACTCGAGATGGCAGCGAGATCGCCTGCGATATCGGCGTCCTGCAAGATCTCTCCGAGGGCGGGTAGCCCACGAACGCATAACGTGACCGGTCGCCCTGTCATGCAAGCCTCGGCATGCACGTTGAAGGGCGCGGTCCGCCTCTAGCGGAAGGCCGCGACGCGCAGCCCGTTTTCAGCAATCACGCGTGCGTTGTCGTGCCCGACAGAACCGGCCGGTACGCCGCGGATCAAGACATCGGGGTTAGACCAAATCGGCAGCCGCGGGCAGCCACCGCAGTTGGCCTTATAGCTCATGATATCGCGCCACTCGTTGCCGTGCACATAACCGCGCTCGTGACTTGCACCAAGGAGATGGCCAATCTCGTGTACGAGCGAGAAATTCGCTTTCGCGCAGGCGTGATGTACGACGGCGAAAGCATCGTCCTCGTCGGCCGAGACCCTGGTGGCCTGCCCGCAACCGTTGGGGTCATCGACAATGAGAATGGCGACATCGGCCCGGTAACGATCGCGCAGTTCGTGAATTTCATCCATGTAGCCATCGCCCTTGTCGGCAAAGCGCCACAGGTGCACGAACTGATCACCCGATTCGACGTAGTTGGTCTGATAGGCATGCACGAGGTGGAGTTTGATGTGGCCTATGCCGCTGAGCTGAAAGGATTCGTTGCCGCCCTCGATGGCAGGCTCGATGACCTCGCGGATGATGTCAGCATAGCCGCTCGCCGCCGCTTTCGTGTAGGCAACGACCACATCAATGCTGACGTCCTCGAGTTTGGTACCCGGGATCGCCGGCTTGGCGAACGCCACGCCTGCCGGACTGAACGCGGCCAGCTGCATATCCCTGTCAGCGCTTTGCGCCGGCCCGCGCATCCCCGCGGTGATCGGCCGAAGTGTGCGCTTTGGTTCGGTGACGGCAGCCAGAACTGTCCCGGCGCTCGCCGCGCTGGGTGCTTCTAACGCTTGGGACCCGTCGATGTCGCGCCGATACGACGGCTCGCTTGGCAAACTCAGGAACGTGCTCAGGGCGGCAGCGAGGAATCCCATCCGCGCGCGAGACCGGCCGCCTCGACGCTGCGCCGCCGGCGGGCCCAGGGGCGCAATCATGGCGAACCTGGGCGACCATTCCCGCTGATCGCCTGCACGGTCGCGCCCTAGCAGGAGCCTCGTTAGCCGCTCAAGCAGCGAAACTGGATTGCTCGTCATCGTGGGCTCCCGCTCTAAACCGACCAACGGATGCAGCCGGTTTCGATGCCGCGCACAGTGCGGGAGCTCGCGCGGTTTCGCTGTTAATTGGGGAACAGGAGACGGCCAAATTGCGGTTTGGCGTCTGCGAAGTGATTTGGGGCACGCCCGCAACCACCGCCAAGGGGGCTTGAGCGCCACGGATATCCACGGGCGGCCTGGATGGGATGGCATGCGCGCTGGCAAGTTCGCGCTGCTGGAGGTGACAAGCAGATGCCGGCAAAATCAAGATCTGGGTGTCGCTGCCGGTGGCTATCAGGATCGGGCTGCAGGTAAAGCGTGCCTAACGAGGCACTCGCGCGAAGCCGTGCTCAGTTCACTGCACGTCCCAAACCCGATAGCCTTGACGAGGCTAGGCGGAAGGTTGCGGCGGGGCTGTGCTGTAGGTCACAGAATGGCGAGCCAGAACCGCCGCATCGGCAGGGCCCAGGCACCCCAAGTTCGAGAGCCGGGGCGACGCAGTGCCATGCAAACCGTTGTTGGGCAAATTGAGGCCACCGCAGGCGGGGCAGGCACCTTCCTTGGGCAGGGGCACGTCAACCTCGCCAAGATGGTAGCCCAACGGTAAGCGCCCGGAGCAACCTGCTGGCAGAATGGGCACCCAGCCGGTCCACGCGGGCGACAGGCACGTAGGCAACGTCAGCGCTCTGCTATAGGCTTGGGGTGACTATTGTGGTGGTGTCGGTTGCTTTTGCCGACGTCGCGTGGTGGGGCGGGCCATCATGTTCTTTCGCGCTTCAATCTGCGTCGTCGTGCTCGCACTGATGCCGACGACGGCCCAAGCAGGACGCTTTGCGTCGGTGATTGGCGAAAGCACCAATTTTGTCGCCACCCAGCGCCC
>DASTMQ010000419.1:0-6094 GCA_035714005.1 Hyphomicrobiaceae bacterium | reverse complement strand
CCGCCGCCGAACATCAAGCTGTGGCCGAAGCTCGCCGCGGAGGACAAGGACTTCGCCGCCTTGAAGCACGCCGTCTTCGATCAGAAGCCGATCACGCACTCGGCCTACTATTTCGCCGAGTGGCCGGCGGTGCACAAGGCCTACTCCGACGCCGTCATCGAGGCGATCTCGGGCAAGCGCGAGGACATTGGCAAGGTGCTTGCGGCCCACGTCGAGAAGATACGGCGCGCCGGCCTTGGCACCAACTAGGGCGGTGGCAAGCCTCGAGCCACGTTGGCTCATAGCGGGGGCGAGCCTCGCTATGACGCCACCGGCGCAGGCCGGCGGCGGCTCGGCCCCAGCGCGCTTCGACCGAGCCCCAAACCGGCGGCGGTAGCGCGCATGGCTTCGCCCGGCTTCCCGCGGATCGATGAGAAAAAGCGCTTCATGCTGGCGCTGATCGCGCCCGCCGTGACGGTGCTTATCCTGTTTCAGATTCTGCCGATCCTGACCGGCGCCAACGCCAGCTTCCGCGACTGGCACCTGCACGATCCCAAGCAGACCTGGATCGGGCTCACCAACTATGCCTACGTGCTGCGCGACAACGAATTCTTGTGGATCGTGCTGCCCAATACCTTCGGCTTCATGCTGGCCAGCGTGGGCTCATCCCTCGTTCTTGGGCTTCTCATCGCCCTGCTCTTGAACCAAAAGTTCGCCGGCCGCTGGCTGGTGCAGACCATCATCCTGTTGCCGCTGATGGTGGCCCCGGTCATCGCCGCCATCATGATCCGCTGGATGTTCAACGATCAGTTCGGCATCGTTAACGTCGTCCTCGGCGTGTTCGGCGTACCGCAAATTGCCTGGCTGACGCAGAAGTGGACGGCCTTCCTTGCCATCCTGTTGACCGACGTCTGGTTGTGGACGCCCTGGTTCGCCCTGCTGCTGCTGGCGGCATTGCAGAGCCTGCCGCCCGAGCCCTTCGAGGCCGCCCAAATCGATGCGGCCAGCGCCTGGCGAACCTTCCGCTACATCACCTTGCCGATGCTGCGCCCGGTGATCGTGGTCTGTGTCGTCATCCGCGCCATCGACGCCTTTCGCACCTTCGACATCGTTTGGACCATTTCGGGCGGTGGCCCGGCGCGCGCCACCGAGGTGTTCAGCATCTATGCCTATGTCGAGGCGTTTCAGTTCCTCAACTTCGGGCGCGGCTCGGCCGCCGCCGTGATCGGTGCCCTCATCATCGTGGTGTTCGCCATGGCGCTTTATCGCCTCCTCAATCGTTGGGTTGAGGTGTCGCGATGACGGCAACGGAAACTATGCCCGCGGTCGCCGGCCGCAACCGGTTCTTCGACGCGCTGGCGCCCGGTGGCCGCCGCGCCTTGTTTGTGCTCGGCATCATCGCCGTTTGCCTGCTGTTCGCCTTTCCGGTGCTCTGGCTGGTGCTGACCGCGCTGCGGCCCGGCTATGCCGTCTACTACGTGCACCGCGGCACCGATTTCACCTTGGACAACTTTCACGAGGTGCTGAGCCAGGAGATCGTGTTGCGGGCCTTGTGGAACAGCTTTGCGATCTCGACGCTGGCCACCGTCTTGTCGCTGGGCGTCACCGTGACCTCGGGCTATATGCTGTCGCGCTTCCGGGGACCAATTCCCAGCGTCTGGTTCTCCGCCATCTACGTGTTCCGCTGCGTGCCCTACGTGTCATGGGTGCTGCCGCTCTACTTCGTCACCCGGGCGCTCGGCATCTTCGATACCTACTGGGGCCTGCTGCTGCCGCATGTGGCGGTGCACATCTGCTTCTTCTCCTGGATCATGAAGGGTTTCTTCGACGGCATCGATCCTTCCATGGAATATGCCGCCATGATCGACGGCTGCTCGCGCTGGGGCGCATTTTTGCGGGTGGCGCTGCCCGCGGCGATCCCGGGGCTGACGGCGCTGGCCATCCTGTGCTGGCTCTACACCTGGAATGAGTTCCTGTTCGCGCTCATTTTGACGGCGCAGAACACCCCGATCCTGACCGTGGTCATGGCGCAGTTCGTGCACGAGCTCGGCATGGAATGGCATCTGATGAGCGCGACCGCGGTGCTGTCGCTGGGGCCGGCGCTGATCGTCACCGTCTTCGGTCAGAAGTACGTGATCAGAGGGCTAAAGATCTGACCATGGCGGAAGTCACCCTCAGCAACGTGCGCAAGACCTATCCGGGCGGCGTCGCCGCGGTGAAGGATTTCAACCTGCATATCGCCGACCATGAGTTCGTGGTGTTGGTCGGCCCCTCGGGTTGCGGCAAGTCCACCACCCTGCGCATGGTGGCGGGCCTGGAGGATATCAGCGGCGGCACCATCGCCATCGGCGATCGCATCGTCAACGGCCTGCAGCCGAAGGATCGCGACATCGCCATGGTGTTCCAGAACTACGCGCTTTATCAGCACATGAGCGTCTACGACAACCTGGCGTTCGGCCTGCGCAATCGCCGCGTCAAGGAGAGCGAGATCGACGCCGCCGTGCGCGGGGCCGCCAAGATCCTATCGATCGAACCGCTGCTCGATCGGCGCCCGCGCCAGCTCTCCGGCGGCCAGCAGCAGCGCGTCGCCCTCGGCCGCTGCATCGTGCGCAACCCGAAGGTGTTCCTGTTCGACGAACCCCTGTCGAACCTCGACGCGCAACTCAGGGCCCAGATGCGCCTGGAGCTCAAGGAACTGCGCCAGCGCGTGCCGACGACCTCGGTGTTCGTCACGCACGATCAAGTCGAGGCCATGACGCTGGGGGATCGCATCGTCGTCATGAAGGACGGGTTGGTGCAGCAGGTTGGCAGCCCGCTCAAGCTGTTTCGCCAGCCAATCAATCGCTTCGTGGCCAGTTTCATCGGTTCGCCGGCCATGAACTTCATCGAGATGGCGCTCGCCGCCGAGGCCGACAAATTCCGCCTCGCCGCCGACGGCGTGGCGATCGAGCTGCCGCAGGCGCGTTTTGCCGGCCTCGGCCCACACGTGGGACGGCTGGTGACGCTCGGCGTGCGGCCGCAGCACCTGCGGCTCGGCAGGGCGCGCAACGGCGAGCAGGTCGCCTTCAGCGGCAACCTGATGGTCAGCGAGCAACTCGGCGACGAACAGCTGCTGGCGGTGCGCATCGGTTGCGGTGATATCCGTGTTTCCGGCGTCGATCCCGAGCTTGCGCTAGCGGCCGGCGCCAAGGTCGATCTCGCGGTGGCGATCGATAGCCTGCACGTTTTCGACGGCAGCTCCGGCGCCGCGATCCGCTAGCCGCGGCCGGTCGACCGCGAGCGGCAGCCAGAAATGAGGTTTGCCATGTCAGGGCTGGCAGGAAGACGCGCGTTGATCACCGGTGGCGCGCACGGCATTGGCCGCGCCATCGGCCTCGAGCTGGCACGGGAAGGCTGCGACATCGGCCTCCTCGACGTCGACGCTGCGGCGGCGGAGGCGACCGCCGGCGAGATCCGCGCGCTTGGGCGCACCGCCGCTAGCGCGGTGGGTGATGTGGCGGTCGCCGCCTCCGCGCGGGCGGCCATCACCGCCTTGGAGGCGGGCGGCGGGCCGTTCGATATTCTCATCAACAATGCGGGTATCGCCCGCGTCGGCTCGCTGCTCAGCATCAGCGAGGAGGATTGGCGCCAGACCTTTGCCGTCAACGTCGATGGCATCTTCAACGTGTCGCGCTCGGTGGTTCCGGGCATGGTCCAGCGCCGGCGCGGCGCGGTGGTCAACTTGGCTTCGTGGCTGGGCCGCCGCGGCAACCCAATATTTGCCGCCTACGCCGCCTCCAAGTTCGCCGTGATCGGCATCACGCAATCACTGGCGCCGGAGGTGGCGCCGTTCGGCGTGCGCGTCAATGCCGTCTGCCCGGGCATCATCGCCGATACACCGATGCGCTCCGCTCTCGAACGGGCGGCTGCGGTCGCGGGCCTGCCGCCGACGCAGGAGCGCGTCAAAACCATCCCCCAGGGCCGTGCCGGCACGCCGGATGAGGTCGCCAAGGTGGTGGCCTTTTTGGCCTCCGATGCCGCCGCTTACGTGACCGGGGCGGCCTACGATGTCTCCGGCGGCCACTGGATGAGCTAGCGGACGGTGGCCATGGCATCCCTGTTCGAGCCCGGCCGGATCGGGCCGGTCGAGGTGCCCAACCGCATCGTGATGGCGCCCATGACCACGCGCGCTGCCGACACCGAGGGCTTCGTCACCGCGCAAACAATCGCCTATTACACGGCACGGGCGCGCGGCGGGGTCGGCCTTGTCACCGTGGAGATGGCCTCGCCCGAACGCTGCGGGCGCCACCGGCGGCGGGAGCTCGGCATCTTCGATGACCGCTTCCTGCCCGGGCTCGCGCGGCTGGCGCGCGCGATCCGCGCCGAGGGTGCCAAAGCCTCGATCCAACTCGGCCACGCCGGCGGCCACACGCGAGAGGACATTTGCGGCGAGCAGCCGATCGCGCCTTCGGCAATTCCTCACCTGGTTGAGGAGGTCACCACCGAGACCATCACGCCCGTGGCGATGAGCACGCAGCGCATCGAGGAGACAACCGCCAACTTCGTTGCCGCCGCCCAGCGCGCCCGGGCGGCGGGCTTTGATTGCGTCGAGATCCACGCCGCCCATGGCTATCTGATTTCCCAATTCCACACGCCCTTCGAGAACCGCCGCAGCGATGCCTACGGCGGCAGCCTGGAGAACCGCGCACGCTTCGGCCTCGAGCTGACGCGGCGCGTCAAAAGCGCGGTTGCCGGGCTCGGCGTCGTCTATCGGCTCAGCGTCGATGATTTCTTTCCCGACGGGCTCCAGGCAACGGACGGCCTAACCATTGCCATCTGGGCCGCGCGCTCCGGTGCCGATGCGGTGCACGTCGCCGCCGGCCACTACCGCTCGCTGCCCGAGGCCGCGGGCATGATACCGCCCATGGCGCAGCCGGAGGCGACCTTCCTCAAATTCGCACGCGCCCTGAAGCCGCGCCTCAGCGTCCCGGTGATCGCCGTCGGTCGGCTGGGAGAACCAGGCCTCGCCCAGGCCGCCCTCGCGCAGGGTGCCTGTGACTTCATTGCGCTCGGCCGTCCCCTGCTCGCCGATCCCGACTGGTCGCGAAAGGTCGAAGCCGGCGTGCCCGTCCGCCGCTGCATCGCCTGCAACAGCTGTATCAGCGGCATGCGCGGCGGCGGGGCGCTGCATTGCCTCGTCAATGCCGAGACCGGCCGCGAGGTCGACTATGCCCAGCGCAATCCGCCACAGGGCCAGCGGATCGCCGTGCTCGGGGCCGGGCCCGCCGGCCTGACCTACGCCTCCCTCGTCGGCGCGGCCAACGACGTCGTCGTCTTCGAGCGCGCCGCGGGTCCCGGCGGCGCGCTGCGCTTGGCCGGCGAGGCACCACGATTTCAGGGGGTGGAAGCGGCAAAACGCTCGCTTCATCGCTATGTCGCCGGTCTCGAGGCGGCGTGCGCCCACTTGGGCGTGCGCTTTCGCTTCGGCGTCGACGTTGTCAGGCAGCCCGAGGTTCTCGCCGGCTTCGATCAGGTGGTGGTGGCGACCGGCGCCGTCTATCGGCCGGGCCTCGCTCTGATCGCCGCCATCGCCTGGTCGAGCGGAATGGCGCGCTGGCCGGGCCTGCGCCGGCTGTTTGCGCAGCCGCGGCTGCTCGATTTTCTTTATTATCGGGCCCGGCGCCCGACGGGCGAAGCCATTGCCCGCCTCGCCCCCTCCGGCGCCTCGGTCATCATCATCGGCGATGCCGCCGCCGCCGGCAAAAGCGCTGCCGCGATCGCCAGCGCCTTCGACGCTGCTTGGGGTCATGCCGTCAGCGTGCCGGCTTCCGCAAGAGCCGACGGCCCAGCGCGCACAAAGACGCCATGAATGGGGCGGGGTGAGGTTGGTTCACGGCAGCCCGCCGGCGCGTCGCCCGCGTGGGGCGGCGCCCACCGGCTGCCCACCCGCGGTGTGCCGTATGCCGATTGCTGATCGTGCCTTCGCCGCAAGCGCTTGCGCGGACGTGTTCGCTTCGCTCGTACTGGCGCCCAATGCCACGGCGCGCCGGCTCGCGGTTTTGCTCGGCAGGTTGCTTACGTGACCGCTGGTGGTCTCCATATCTGCCATTGCCTCGCAATTGCGCAGAAACGCGGA
>DASTMQ010000418.1:0-2462 GCA_035714005.1 Hyphomicrobiaceae bacterium | reverse complement strand
CGCGCGTGGGCTGCACGTCGGACAGCAGCTGCTCCATCAGCTCGTCGTCGTAGTCGGCGAGCTGCTCGAGCATCTTGAAGCGCGCTTCGATCTCGCGCTCCTTGACCCCCGCCGGAATGTCGATCACTTCGGCGTTGGCCTGCGGCCGGTAGACAAAGGCCCGTTCCAGCGCCAGGTCGACGAAGCCCGAGGCGCTGCCGTTTTCCCAGATCGGGATCTGCCGCAGCACCAGCGGCTTCGAACTCGCCGGCTGCAGGGTGGGGAGGATGTCGCGCACTTGCGCGTTGAAGCTATCGATCTTGTTGAGGAACAGGAAACGGGGAATGCCGCGGTCTTCGAGCTGCTTAAGGATCAACTGCAAGGCTGGCACCCGCTTGGGGTCCGGCTCGCACACCACCACGGCGGCGTCGCAGCCGGTCAGCGCCAAGGCGCCCTCATGCTGAAATTCGATCGAACCCGGACTATCGATGAAGGTAAAGGTATCGCCCAGAAACGGCACATCCGCGATATTGAGCTCGACGCTCATGCCGTGGTCGCGGGCTTCCGCGGCGCCATCGCCGATGGTGTTGCGATCGGCAACCTTGCCCTGGCGCGTGACGACGGCCGTGCGGGCCAGGATTGCCTCCAGCAGCGTCGTCTTGCCGGAAAGATAAGGTCCCACCAGTGCGATGCAGCGGGAGCTGCGGGCGGCTGAGCCACCAGATTGCCCCATAGGTTCCTCCTGAACAGCTCAGGTCGAACGGAAACGCGAAGCCCGCGCGCCCGCGCCTGAGCTTCATGGGGCGCGTGACAGTATCGTGAACCTGCGCGTTGGCGAGCGCAAGCGGCAAGCAAACCCCGCCTCGAGGAAGGGCGCGCCACCCAGCGTGGCGCCGCCCCGGCGGCGCGCCCTGCGCATTTTTGTGCGGCGCAGCGTAGTTGCAGCCTCAATCCGGCTTCAAGCAGTCGTGATCACGAAATGTTTCGGATTTTGACTTGACGCGGGCCGTTTGTGTCCCGCTAAATACTGTCAAGGCATAATTTGGTTCTCGTCGGCGGGTTGTCGCCGGGGATGCGGCCAGAGGCCCTGCCCAAAGCCGAACCTGGAACGCTTGTTGGGGCAATAGAGTTTTGGCGTCATGGGAATCGAAGCATTAAACAATGCCGCGCGCGCCGCAGGGTTCGCGATGGCTGCGCCTGACGATACGACCGATGAGGAGGTCGTCCGCAAACCTGCGGTCGACACGAGCTGGCGGCCGTCGACGGCGGTGGCCCTGCTGGGGCCGACGGCGCCGCAGGTGGCCCGGCCCTCACAGGTGAGCGACTGGTTCAGGTCGATGCTGGGCGCCACGGGGCGCGGGGCACCGGCGGGCGCGCGCTGACCTCTCCTCCCGTTCGCGCACCCCGATCGTTTCAGCAGCAGAAAAAAAACCTTGCGGCCGATCGCCTGCGGTTTGGCAAGCCTTACAACGCGCGCTCAAACAAAATGACCGGTGGCCTGCCGCCGCCAATCCCGACGCGACGAAAGCCTAAGCTCGCATAGAGCGCCTGGGCGGCCCGCATGCTGGGAAGGGTGTCGAGGCAAATGGTCTGATATCCCAACCGACCGCCCGCGGCGATCGCCGCCAACGCCAAGCGGCGGCCGAGCCCGGACGTGCGCGCCTCGGCGCGCACGTAGAGGCGCTTCATTTCGCACTGGTGGGCCGCCGTAGCAACGGGCCGCAGGGCGACGCAGCCGGCAAGCGCGGCGCCATTGGGCCCGCGCGCCAGGATCAGCGTCCCGCCCGGCGGTGCGTAGGCACCGGGCAGGCCCGCCAGCTCCGCCGCGAAATCCTGAAAGTCGAGCGAGACGCCGATCTGGTGTTCGTATTCGCTGAGCAGCGCGACGATGGCGCCGCGCTCGGCCTCCTCGAAACCCTCGCTTAAGATGTAGTCCGACATGGACCCGAGCTTGAGCGCGATCCCGGCCGCTGGCAAGCCGGGGCCGAGAGCGGCGCAGGCGGGACCTGCGCGCAACCTGCGGGTACGATTTTGTGCTTGCCACTCCCTTTCCGCGCGCCAGAGGGGAACACCAAGATGTCGTCACCGTTTCGATCGCCGCTTGTCAGCGCGCTCCTTTTTCGTTTCCGGTCTCCCCGATGCGGCGGCGGCCGACCTCGGCCCCGACCGGGGAACTGGCTTGGGTGTGCCGCCCGCCTTTGCGCCCCCAGCCAGCTGGTACCTGCGCGGCGATGTCGGCTACGCCTGGATGGATGCCAACGATCTCGTCGCCAACAGCTATACGTTTTCGTCGGTCTCGGTCGACAACACCTGGGGCCTGGCGGCCGGCATCGGTACCTATTTCGGCAGAGACGTGCGTGGTGATCTCACCTATGAATGGCGGGCCAGCACGGACGTGCACGCCACGGGCCTTGCGGGCGCCGATTTCGAGCTCGACACCCAGGTGCTACTGGCCAACCTCTATTACATTTTCGTGGCGGCGA
>DASTMQ010000417.1:0-3061 GCA_035714005.1 Hyphomicrobiaceae bacterium | reverse complement strand
GTCATGTTGACGATGCGCCGCACGCTGACGGCCGGTTCGAGAATGTGGGCGGGCTTGGCGGTGCCGAGCAAAATCGGGCCGACCGTAATGCCGCTGCCGGCGGCAATTTTCAAAAGATTATAGGAGATATTGGCGGCATCGACGCTGGGCATGATCAGCAGGTTGGCATCGCTCGCCAGCCGCGACTTCGGGAACACGTTGTCCAGGACCACCTTCGACAGGGCGGCGTCACCGCGCATTTCGCCTTCCACGATCAGGTTCGGATCCCGCTCGATCAGAAGCGCGCGAGCCTCGCGCATCAGCCGTGCCTCGGGGGCCGCCGAGCTGCCGAAGCTCGAGTGCGATAGCAAGGCCACGATCGGCGTCAGGTTGAAGCGGCGGACCTCTTCGGCGGCAAGCAGGGTCATTTCGGCGATGTCTTCCGGGCGGGGATGGTGATTGACGTAGGTGTCACAGATGAAAATCTGCCGATTGGGTAGCATCAGCATGTTCATGGCCGCGAGCCTGCGCACGCCGGGGCGACGGCCGATCACGTCGTCAATGTAGCCGAGGTGCTCATCGAAGGTGCCGACCGTACCGCACAGCATGGCGTCGACATCGCCGCGCCGCAGCAGCATGGCGGCGATCAGGGAGGCCCGGCTGCGCATCGCCTCCTTGGCGATGGCTTCGGTGATGCCGTTGCGTCGCCCCAGCTGATAGTACTCGGCGACCACCTGCGGGTAGCGCGGATCGCTCAGGATGTTGACGACCTCGCAGCCGTTGCCGATTTTGAGGCGAAGGCCGAGGCTGTCGATGCGCTTGGCGATCACGTCGGCGCGGCCGACCAGCACGGGACGGGCGAGGCCCTCGTCGACGGCGACCTGCACGGCGCGCAGCACACACTCCTCTTCGCCCTCCGCGTAGATCACGCGCTTGGGCGCCAGCTTCGCCACTTCGAACACCGGCTTCATGCTGTTGCCGGAATGATAGACGAAGCGGGCGAGCTGCTGACGGTAGGCCTCGAGGCTGGAAAGCGGGCGCGTCGCCACCCCGCTGTCCATGGCGGCCTGGGCCACCGCCGGCGCAATCCGCTCGATCAGCCGGGGATCGAAGGGGCGCGGGATCAGATAGTGACGACCAAAGCTCAGGGATTGGCCGCCGTAGGCGCTGGCCACGATATCGGAGGCCTCGGCCTGGGCCAGGTCGGCGATGGCGTGCACGGCGGCAATTTTCATGGCCTCGTTGATGCGGGTCGCACCGACATCGAGCGCGCCCCGGAAAATAAAGGGAAAGCACAGCACGTTGTTGACCTGGTTGGGATAGTCGGAACGTCCCGTGCAAAGGATGGCATCCGGGCGGGCCACGAGCGCGACCTCGGGCCTGATTTCGGGCTCCGGATTGGCGAGCGCGAAAATCAGCGGATTGTCCGCCATGCCCGTGATCATCTCGGAGTGCAAAACGCCGCCGGCCGACAGACCGAGAAACAGGTCGGCACCGGGCACGATGTCGGCGAGCGCGCGCGCCTTGGTATCCTGGGCGTAGCGGATCTTCTCGCTGTCCATCTCCGCCGCGCGACCCTTGTAGACCACGCCGTGGATGTCGGCGACAAACACGCGCTCGCGCTTGAGCCCCAAGGCGACCAGCAGATCGAGACAGGCAAGGGCGGCGGCGCCGGCGCCGGAAACGGCAACCCTGATGTCACCGATCTGCTTGCCGACGAGCTTCAAGCCGTTGAGAACGGCGGCGGAAACGATGATGGCCGTGCCGTGCTGGTCGTCGTGAAAGACGGGTATTTGCATGCGCTCGCGCAGCTTGCGCTCGACGATGAAGCACTCGGGGGCCTTGATGTCTTCGAGATTGACGCCGCCGAAAGTGGGCTCGAGCGCGGCAACGATGTCGACCAGCCGATCGGGGTCCGTGGCATCGATTTCGATGTCGAACACGTCGATGCCGGCGAACTTCTTGAACAGACAGGCCTTGCCTTCCATCACCGGTTTGCCCGCCAGGGGACCGATGTTGCCAAGGCCCAGCACCGCCGTGCCGTTGCTCACCACCGCCACCAGGTTGGCGCGCGACGTCAACCGCGCCGCCTGCTGCGGGTCGTCTTTGATGGCGAGGCAGGCATAGGCCACGCCCGGCGAGTAGGCGAGCGACAGATCGTGCTGGTTGGTCAGCCCCTTGGTCGGGGCGACGGAAATCTTTCCGGCAACGGGAGCGCGATGGTAGTCCAGGGCAGCATCGCGGAGCAGTTTTTCATCCATGGGCGTCCCTCACCAGCTCCCTCGTTTGCAACGCTTGCGCCTGACCCGAGCACGATAGGCGTCACCGCAAGGCCCCGCCAGAGAGCGGCGGGCAAGAATTGCGCGGGCGCGTCCGCCGCAGCCGGCGGCGGCCGAGCAAGCCGTTAGAAGAAGGGCTCGCGGGCTCGAGCCCTCGGCACGCGGGCCGCGGAAAACAAAAAAATTCAACGCAGGCCTCGGCGACAGGCGATGCGGCGCGTGTGCGGTTCGCCTGCAGGAAAGGCGGAGGCAAAATTGCACCCGAGCCCGCGCGGTTTTTTTGCAGTGCACCCTTCGCAGCGCAATAGGGTGAGATCAGCGCGCCGCCGTAATCGCGCGCCCGCGCCAGGTTTAAAAAAAGTCTGATGTACTGGGAACTTATGCCGGCGCTGGCGCATTTTGTCGGCATGCATATGCTCGGGCAGGCCGCCCGGCTTTTAGTCAGGACGAGACCTGTTAGATTGGCCGCGCTCTCTCAGCCAGAGCGCGGCCTTTCTTGTTGGCCTGCCCCGGCCTGCCCTGCCCTGGCCCGCCCCGATCTGGCGCTGATCTGGCCCTGATCTGGCCCTGATCGGGCGTTGTGTGCTGCGAGGATCAACGGCCGTGCCGTTGCCTCGCCGGGTCGATCGCCAGCCTCAGGCGACCTTAACCAGCCGCTTGCCGCGATTTTGTCCGGCGAGCAGGCCGATCAAGGCGCTTGGGGTGTTTTCCAAGCCATCGATGACGTCTTCGTGCACCTTCAGCTTTTTGGCCGCGACCCAGGCGCGCAACTCGGCAATCGCCTGGTCGCGCTCCGCGAAATA
>DASTMQ010000416.1:0-6569 GCA_035714005.1 Hyphomicrobiaceae bacterium | reverse complement strand
GCTCGGCCGCATCCTGTTGTTGCAGCCGCGCATTGTCATCCTCGACGAGCCGACCTCGGGCCTCGATCTGTCCGTGCAGGCGACGGTCTTGAGCCTGATCGCCGATTTGCGGGCGCGCTTGGGCTTGAGCTACCTCTTGATCTCGCATGATCTCTCCGTGGTCGAGCGCATGTGCGACCGGGTTGCCATCATGTATCTCGGCCGCATTGTCGAGACCGGTCCGGCTGGAGCGATCTTCAAGCGGGCGCGCCATCCCTATACCCAGGCGCTGCTGGCGGCCGCACCGAGACTGGAACCGGGGCGGCAGCTGGGCGGGGGAATTCTGGAGGGCGAACCGCCGAACCCGCGCGCGCTGCCCTCGGGCTGCGCCTTCCGCACGCGCTGTCCTTATGCCGCGGCACGCTGCGCCGAGGTCAACCCCGCGCTCGAGCCGACCGACGGCGACCAGGAGGTCGCCTGCTGGCGCTGGCGCGAGCTTGCCGCCCATCCGGCGGCGCCCAACCCAATCGGAGCACAGCCATGAAGGCTGCCTACTACAGAGGCTATGGCGCCGCGCGCGAGGTCTTTGAGCTGGGCGAGCTGCCCGACCCGGAGCCGGGTCCCGGTGAGGTGCGCGTGCGCGTGCGCTACTCCGGCGTCAACCCGTCGGACTGCAACCGCCGCAGCGGCAGCCGCGACCGGCCCGGCTATCGGCTGATCATTCCGCACAGCGACGGCGCCGGCGAGATCGACCGGGTCGGCGCCGGCGTGGACAAGGCGCGGATCGGCGAGCGGGTCTGGACCTGGAATGCGCAGCGCGGCCGTCCCTTCGGCACGGCCGCGGAGTTCGTCTGCCTGCCCTCGGCCCAGGCCGTGCCGATGCCCGAGGCTGTGGATCTGGCCCTGGGTGCGGGCTTCGGTGTGCCGGCCATGACCGCCTATTTCTCGCTGTTTGCGGATGGCCCGCTTGCCGGCCGCGACGTGCTGGTCACGGGTGCGGCGGGCGCCGTCGGCCTTTATGCCGCGCAGTTTGCCCACCTTGGCGGTGCCCGCAGTTTGATCGGCACCGTGAGTGGTGAGGCCAAGGCTGCCATAGCGCGGGACGCTGGCGTGCCGGTCGTCGTCAACTACCGACAAGAAAACGTCGCCGAGCGCGTGCTGGCGGCGACGGCGGGGCGCGGGGTCGACCGCATTTCCGAGGTCGACTTCGGCGGCAATCTCGCCACCATTCTCAAGGTGATGCGCGAGGGCACGATCGTCGGCACCTATGCCTCGCGCGGGGAGGAAGAGCCGACGCTGCCCTACTATCCCTTCCTGTTTGCCAACATCGTCGTGCGTTTTGTTCAGTGCTCCCTGATCCTGGGCGAGCTCAGGGAGGCGGGTATTCGCGATCTTGGCCGCTGGTCTGCCGAGGGCCGGCTGCGCCATCCCGCCCCGACCATTCTGCCCATCTCCGAGATCGCCCGCGCGCATGAGCTCGTCGAAAGCAAGCGTGTCATCGGCAAGGTGATACTTGCTCTCTAAGGGCGCGATCAAAACCGGACGCTGGCGTGGCCCAGACTCTCTGCACCAAAACGCTATCGCGGTAGCGCGCCTATTTCGAGAGTGCTGGCTCTCCAATAGGAACCATCATTCACAGCTTGCGGCTGTCGTAAGCCCAATGCAACAGCGCCTGGCGTTGGCGTCGGCGGCAGGAGAGGTCGCCGGGCTCACAGGCGAGCTGCAGCTGTCTGACGTGCCGGCGGATCGCGTTCCAGCGCTTGATCTGACGTGCATCTTCGTCCGGCATGCGCCGTCCCATGTAATACCGGCAGTACCACTGGAACCAGCCGCGCGGATCGTGGGGGTGTATCCAGCCTTTGGCGCGCCACACCGAGAGTGGCTGACTGGCATGGACGCCAAAGTAGTTGAGCGAACTGTCGGCGGGGCCGGAAGCAAGCTTGGCGCGTGCAAACCAACTGCGCGGGAACTCACCGCCGCAATCGGTCAGGTATTTGCCGCCGAACACGCCGAGACGAAGCATCGCCGCTGGAGTGAGTTCAGGTCGGAACTTTGGATCGAAGTTGCGTCCGATCGGTTCGGTGAGTGCGTACCGATAGCCCTTCTGCATCCGATCATTGACCGCGACTATTCTTCTGGGCACCGCGCCATTCTCTCATGCTCATGACCGCGTTCGATACGGAAGTTGCTTGCTGGACCTGCGCGGGCGCAGCGTATGCAGCGAGTGACCCGACGAATGCTGTTCAAATACTTCCCTCTGATCCTGGCCTATCGCGATAGCGAGATAAATATCGACTTTCCAGACCTTTTTTGTGGTCGCAACGCCCGCTAGGACAAGGGAAATCGGGGAAGGTCATACTTAAGATTAGGCGATCGTCGGATTGTCTGGCACAAGATCCGAACCATGAGCGGGAAGTACAGGTATTACGTGGTATTGGCCCTGTTCGCGGTGGGGCTAGTACTGGCCAACGTGGGGATGCCGGCACTGTGGACGGGTGCGGGCAGCACCTTCCTCTACGAGGTGGCCGAGGTTTCGCAGGGGCCCATCCGCAAGCTGGTCGCGACCTCTGGCCCGGTTCGGGCCTTGGTGACGGTCAGCGTCAGCTCCCAGCTCTCCGGTCAGATCCGCGATCTCAAGGTCGACTTCAATTCCGAGGTCAGGGCTGGCGACGAATTAGCCATCATCGATGACAAGACCTTCGCGGCCAAGGTCGCCCAGGCGCAGGCGGACCTGGTTGCGGCCCGAGCGATGATGCTCAATCACGAGGCGGCGCTCGCCAAGGCCGAGGCGATCGAGCGCAACGCCAAACGCCTGATGCAGCGGCAGGAGGCGCTCGCCAGCAAGGGTATTGCGGCGACCACCACGCTGGACGTTGCGACGCGGGATGCCGAGGTTGCCAAGGCCGAAATCGAGGTTGCCAAGGCGCAATTGGAAAATACCAAAGCGACCATTGCCCAGCGGGAGGCCCAGCTGCTGCAGGCGCAAATCGATCTCGACCGCACGCGCATCCGCTCGCCGATCGACGGCACCGTGATCGGACGCACGGTCGATGTCGGGCAAATCGTGGCGGCGAGTTTGCAGGCGCCGGAGCTCTTCAAGATCGCCCAGGACTTGCGGCGTATCCGCATCGAGGCCCAAGTCAACGAGGCGGATGTTGGTATCGTCGCCGAAGGCAATCCCGTTGAATTCACCGTCGATGCCTATCCCGAGCGGCGCTTCCAGGGGAAGGTTTCGCAGGTGCGCCTCGGGGCGCTGGAGCTCAATAATGTCGTCACCTATACGGTGATGATCGAGGCCGAGAACGACGACCGCAAGCTGCTTCCGGGCATGACGGCGAATGCGCGGATTGAAACGGCCAAGCTCGATGAGGCGCTGCGCATCCCAACCGATGCCCTGCGCTTCAAGCCGCGCCCCGCCGACATGGCTGCGGCAACCCAGAACCCATCACTGCAGCAGGTGAAACTGGAGGTCGAGCGGGCCAAACTGGAACTGGGCCTGAACGAGGAGCAGCTGGCCAAGGTCAACGCCACCCTGAAGGCGGCAGCCCCGGAGCCGTCGTCCCCCGGAGGGTCGGCGGCGGCCGGCAATGCACGCCCCAATCAGGCGGCCGCGGAGACCGAGGCTCGCGTGCTGCAACGGCTAAAGTATGCCCTTGCCAGCGTGGTCAGCGAGCAGCAGCGCAGCGCCTTTGAGGCCTGGAAGGCGCGCTTCGAAGGCGCCGCCCGAAAGCGCCGCGACGTCACCGTCTGGGTGCTGGGACCGGCGGGCGCCATCGAGAGCCGTCAGGTGCGGCTTGGGCTCGCGGACGATGACTTTGCCGAGATCATCGGCGACGGGTTGAAAGAGGGCGATCGGGTCGTGCTCAGATCGCGTGAGGCTGGCAAGAAATGAACCTGCTGGTCCGAGGCTCGGCAATTGTTCCCGACGGGCGCGCACTGTCCCCGCCGCTGATTGCCGTGCGCGAGGTCGACAAGATCTATGGGTCCGGCGAAGAGGCGGTGCGCGCGCTCGATCGCGTGTCCTTCGACATCTATGAGGGTGAGCTGGTCGCGATCATGGGACCCTCCGGTTCCGGCAAGTCGACCATGATGAACCTGCTGGGCGCGCTCGATGTGCCGACCACGGGTTCGATTTTGATCAACGGCAACGACATCGGCAAGCTATCGCGCGATGCGCTGGCCGATCTCAGGAATCGAAGCATCGGCTTTGTGTTCCAGCAATTCAATCTGCTGCCGCGCACCACGGCGCTGCGGCAGGTGATGCTGCCTTTGGCTTATGCGCGGCCGCGGCCCGCCGATCCCGAGCTGCAGGCGAGGACGCGGCTCGAGCAGGTTGGGCTCGGCCACCGGCTTTGCCACCATCCCCAACAGCTGTCCGGCGGCCAACAGCAGCGCGTGGCGATTGCGCGGGCGCTGGTGAACAATCCAAAGCTGCTGCTGGCGGATGAGCCGACGGGAGCTCTCGATAGCAAGACGTCGGCGGACATCATGGGCCTGCTGCGCGAGCTCAACGGCCAAGGCATCACCATCGTGGTCGTGACCCACGATGCCGATGTGGCGCGCTACGCTCGGCGCCGCATCCTGTTCGGGGACGGCGCGATCGTCGAAGATGCGCGGCTTGAGGGCTGAGGGAAACCCATGACGGCGCCGGATTGTCTCAGGGCCGCGGTTGTAGCCATCGCCACCAATTTTCTGCGCACCGTGCTGACGACGCTCGGCATCATCATCGGGGTCGGATCCGTCATTGTCATGATGGCGGTCGGGGCTGGGGCTCGCTCCGAAGTCGAGCGGCAGATTACCAACCTTGGCAGCAATTTGCTGGTGGTCAATCCAAGCGCGCGCCTGTTCGGCGGACGCTCCAGCGGCGCCGGCTCGAACCTGCCTTTGTCAGAGGATGACGTCAAGGCCATCGAGACCAAGGTGCCCGGCGTGCAGGCGATTTCGGGGCAGTTGTGGGCCAGTGCGACCGTCGTGTTCGGCAATGCAAACTTCTGGACGCGGATCTGGGGTGTGCACGCGGCCTATCTTTATGCGCGCAGCTGGTCGATCGAGTCCGGCCGCGACCTTAGCGAGCAGGACGTCGCCGGGGCGCGGCGGGTGGCGCTGGTCGGGCTGACGGTGGCCAAGAAGCTGTTTGGTGACAATGATCCGGTCGGCGAAGTCTTTCGGATCCGGAACGTGCCCTTCACGGTCATTGGCACGCTGACGCCCAAAGGCCAGACCAGTTTCGGCCACGATCACGACGATGCCATTTTTGTGCCGATGACGACGGCGCGCACCCAGCTGATCGGCAAGCACCCCTTGGTCCCCGATCAGGTCGGCTCGATTTCCGTCAAATTCCAGGAGGGCGCCGATCTGCTGGATGCCCAGGAGGAGATCGAGCAGGTGCTGCGGCAGAGCCGGCGTGTGCCGCCCGGCGATGACGACACCTTTGTGGTCGGCAATCCAATCGAATCCATGAAGGCGCGCACGGCGGCACAAACGACGCTCGGCTGGTTGCTTGCTGCCACCGCGGCGATCTCGCTCATCGTCGGGGGCATCGGCATCATGAACATCATGCTGGTGTCGGTGACGGAGCGCACGCGCGAAATCGGTTTGCGCATGGCCGTCGGCGCGCGGCGCTTCGATATCATGCTGCAGTTCCTGATCGAGGCGACGACGCTGTGCGTGCTGGGCGGGCTGATCGGGGTTGTGCTGGGTGTGGGTGCGGCATTCGTGACGGCGGGCATCGCCGAGTGGCCCATTCTCATTCCGCCGCAAACGATCCTGCTTGCGCTTGCCGCGGCGGCGGGCGTCGGCATTCTGTTTGGCTTTCTACCGGCGCGGCGCGCGGCGCTGCTGAGCCCGATCGACGCGCTGCGGAGTGAATAGACGAGCCGCGTTCCCCGTGTCGGCGTCGCTGCTGGGTGGGGAGCCTGCCTCAGGCCTTCAGGCCTTCGAAGTGGGGTCCGAGGGGCCGCAGGCGCACACCGGGGCGCAGGCGCCGGTAGGGATAGTGTGCGGGATCGGCGAGGTAGCCGCCCGGCGCGATCACCACAATGACCTTTTCCGCGAGCGGCTCGAACTCGGCCCGAAAATGGCAGGTACTCTTCAGGCTCAAGATTTTCTGTTCAGCGGGCTCGACGCCCAAGTGCCGGAAGGGCGCCTGATCCAGCGCCTGCATGCGCTTGCTCGTCACGGCAATGCCGATGCCGCCGACCTGCAGCAGTGCCATCGGCCCCAAATCGACGTCGCGGCCACCCGAAACTTTGCCTGTGGTGCGCATCTTGCCCGTGCCCAGGCGGGCGACGCGGAAGGTTGCGTGGAAGGGCGTGACCCCCGCAGGGCCGGAGCGGCCGCCGAGAGGCAAGGTAATCTCCTGGCCCTCGCCGGCGCTGCGCGCCGCCGCGGCGGCCTCCGCATCGCAGAGGTAGCCGACCACGGCCCCCTCGGCGCCAAGGCGGGCCAAGGTTTCGAGCACGCCGGTGGTGTCCGCCGTGGCGCCGCAGCCCGGATTGTCCTGGGTGTCGCAGAGCACCACGGGTTTGCTGGCGGTTTGCGCGATCCGCATGGCTTCGCGCACGCCGTCCTCGGGCGACAGCATGGGCACG
>DASTMQ010000415.1:0-2455 GCA_035714005.1 Hyphomicrobiaceae bacterium | reverse complement strand
TTGCGCGGGCGGCGCTCGGCCGGGATCGATTGGTACCACTCCTCGGTGTTGTTGAAGACCGGGTCGATGTCGAAAATGATGCCGCGAAAGGGGTAGAGCCGGTGGCGCACCACCTGGCCAACCTGGAATTTCGCTGCCCGGACATGCCCCATCTCATTCGCCCACGTTCAAGGGTCCCGTTCTCGGCGCTTAGACCCTTCCGGGGGCGCCCGTCAATGCACCAAGAGGCGCAGGTGCCCCGGCCACCTGGGGCCTTCTTGACGGGGGCGCTTCTTAAAGGGCGTAGAGGGCCTTGCGCTCGGGATCGCGGCTGGCAACCAGGGTGGCGAGATCGACGATGACCTTGGCCTGCTTCCAGGTGGCATCGTCCTGCATCTTGCCGTCGATCATGGCGGCGCCGGTGCCGTCGGGCATCGCCGCCAGAATGCGCTTGGCGAAGTGGACTTCCTCGGGGTCGAGGCTGAAGACGCGCTTGGCGATCTCAATCTGGTTGGGGTGCAAACTCCAGGCCCCGACGCAGCCGTGCAGGAAGGCGTTGCGGAACTGGGCTTCGCACGCCGCCGGGTCGGCGAAGTCGCCGAAGGGGCCGTAAAACGGCTTGATGCCATGGGCCATGCAGGCATCGACCATGCGCGCCAAGGTGTAGTGCCACAAGTCCTGCTGAAAAAAGGCGCGCTCGCTGGTCCCGGCGGCGTCCGCCAGGACGCCGTAAGCGGGATGCCCGCCACCCACCCGGGTGGTCTTCATGCCGCGCGAGGCGGCGAGGTCGGCCGGCCCTAAGCTCATACCATGCAGGCGTGGGCTGGCGCCGGCAATGGCGGTCACGTTATTGACGCCTTCGGCGGTCTCCAGAATGGCGTGGATCAAAATCGGCTTCTTGAGGCCGTGCTTGGCTTCGAGCTGGGCCAGCAGTTGATCGAGATAGTGGATGTCCCAGGGGCCCTCCACCTTTGGCAGCATGAGGACGTCGAGCTTGGCGCCGGCGGCAGGCACGATCTCCAGGATGTCATCGAGCCCCCAGGGCGAATTGAGCGCGTTGATGCGCGTCCATAGGCCGGTGGCGCCGTAGTCAAAGGCGTTGGCCATTTCAATAAAGCCGCGGCGGGCCGCGGCCTTGGCATCGGCGGGGATCGCATCCTCGAGATTGCCCAGCACCACGTCGACCTGCGGGATTAAATCGCCGAGCCGGGTGCGGATCTTTTCATTGTGCGGGGGGACGAAATGGATCATGCGCTCAAGGCGCACGGGCAGCTGGCGGTAGGGCTCGGGGGCGCCCACGGCAAGGGCTGAGAAGTGTTTCGCAGGCGTGCGCGTTAAGGACATGGCTGGCTTTCGTTGCGCTGCGGCAGAGCACTCTAGGGTCAGGTTTGCCCAAGTCAAACGCAGGCGCGTGAGCCTTTGTTCGCCGGCAGCGCCACCGCCAAGGATCGAGATACTGGCCGCGCGCCATCAACTCCAGCGGCGATTGCTCCACATCCACTGCTCGGGGTTCTGGCGTACCCAGGTCTCGAATTGCTTTTGCATTTCCGCCGTGATCCAGCGCACGTCGTCGGCAGCGTTGGCGGTGCGTGGAACCTTCAATTCCTTAAGCTCGATGCGAAACCGACTTTGGGTGCCCTGGCGCAGGCAACGCGCCATCCAAATCCGGGCCCCCACGCGGCGCGCGATCATGGCGGGGATAGCCACCGAGCGCGCCGGCCGCCCAAAAAAGGGCACGGGAATGCCGGTGCGGTCGTGAAGATCGCACACCAGTCCGAGACGGCCGCCCTGGCGCACGAAGTCCATGATCAACCGGGCCGTGGTTTGACCCTCATCGCGCGTGCGCCCCCGGCCCAAAAGCCCGCCGGGGTAGAGCAGGCGACGGGTGTTCCTGAGGTAGCGGTCGACGTAGGGGTTTTTGATCGTGCGGTAGACCGCGGCCGGATTGTTGCCGGCCATGGTGAAGGGCCAGACCGCGAGCTCCCAGTTGCCCATATGCAAGGTGACGCCGATGGCGGAGCCGAGCTTGTCCTTGTAGCGCCGATAGAGCCTTTCGTCGGCGATCTCGATGCGCGTCGGATCCGCGACAATGCGATCGATCTGCATGGTCTCGGCCATGACCCGGCCAAGGTTCTCCCACATGGCCCGCGCGATGGCCTCGCGCTCGGCGAGGGGCATTTGTGGAAAGGCAGTGGCCAGGTTCTCAAGGGCGCGCTTGTGGCGGCGATCATAGGGGGCAATCAGCCGCCAGATTTTGCCCGATACGGCGACGGAGACATCCATTGGGGCAGCCCGCACCAGCGCCACGATGAGCCTCAAGCCCAAGTATTCGATGCGGTAGCGCAAGTCTTTCAGCAGATTTGGCATGGGATGTCGCGAATGGCTGTGCGGGGGCGGCGCCCGCACTTGCCTGCCCAGAGCGGGCACGTCAAGGCCCCGCCGCACGCTTAAACCGGAGCCGGCGGGGTTTCATCGC
>DASTMQ010000414.1:0-3992 GCA_035714005.1 Hyphomicrobiaceae bacterium | reverse complement strand
TCGGGAGCGCATGAGCTAAAAGGACCTGCGCCCCGGCAGTTTTGAGAAATTCCTGGACGTGAAGCGCAACCAGCGGCTCATCTTCGACAACCAAGACTAGTCGCCCGGCAAGCTGACCAGACATGATCGATCTCGCGCGTTGTGGAACCCATCAAGGAACGACCGCGGCGAGTTCCGGTTCCGGGAACTGCCCAATGACACCTGTTCAGTGCTTATGACCCGATGCAACGCTCTCGATCCATTTGCGCCAGGCCTTGACTTGGTCAGCTCGCCAGCCAATCCGACGTGGCGACAATCTGATCGGTTTCGGAAAGCGGTGAGCGGGGTCGTTTACCCACCGCTTGATGGTGCTCTTGGATCAATGATCCGCACCACGTCCTTTGCGCTCAGAATGGCATCGTCGGCCGGCAGGGGATCATGTTCTCGGGTGCTTCATCAGGTGGTGCAAAAGGCGGCAGCTCTCCGAAGACCTCGCACCAGCGCTCACAGAGGGCCTCAAATTCGAACTGACTTAGCGTCTCGCCCTTTTCGTTTGTGTGGCGCTCGAACATACGGATCACTTCAGCGGCGCCGGCAGAGCGAAATCGGGATCTCAATGCCAACGCGTGCTTGTAGTCCTCGTATTGCTCACGAAGGGCCTGTTCCTCAGCCGCTATGGCCCGGGCCCTGGCCCATACCCGCGTCGCCGTCGTCAGCCATGCTGCCCCCTGCTTGGCTTGCGTCGACCGGCAGCGGTTGGTATCACCGCGCGCCCCCTGACGAGCCCTAGCTTATTCGCGGCCACACGGCGATGGGTTCAGATGGGGGTCATAAGACGACGCGCTCGCGAGCACGCGCGGTGAGGCCCCCTTGAGCATCGAGGATTTGCCAAGGCAGATCGCGACCGCTTGCAGCGGCACGCTCAGGCTGCTCCGAACTGGAGCCCGGGGAGAGAGGCTAGTCGCTTCGCGGCATTTCAGAGGCGCCCTCGGCGTTATCGCGCTCCTGCTCGCCTACTTGGCGTTGGAATGGGCGAGCTTCATTCATGAGCACAAGGGTATCCCGGTGACGCCCTGGAACCCAGCGCTCGGGCTCGTTTTTGCGGTGATGCTCCTGAAAGGCCTGATGTACGGGCTTGTCTTGTTTGCGGGCGTGGTGATGGCGGAAGTCTTCCTTGTGCGCACCGAGCTGCCGTGGGCCATCGTTTTGGCCATGGCCGCGCTGCTGGCTGGCAGTTTTGCCGCGGCGGCTGCGGCGACCCGGCGTTATTTCCATTTCGATCACGGCCTCAACCATGTACGCGACATTCTGCTTTTGCTCGCGGCGGGCATTGTGGCGGCGGCGGTATCGACCGCGCTCCTGAGCGCGCTGTTGCTCGCCGCCGACGAGCTGACGACCGGCGACCTCGCCCAATCGTCGCTGCCCCTGTTTGTTGGCGATATCATGGGCATCGCCGTCATCACGCCCCTCATCTTGCGGCTTTCCCTGCGTTGGCCCGATTTGACATCGCGCACGCTGACTGAGGCCTTCCCAGGGTTGATCCTCTACGCGATCGTGGTCATGAGCACGTTGTGGCTGAGCGTGAGCGTCGGCACGGGTGCCAACTACAAGTTTCTTTCGCTGCTATTTCTTCCCGTCGTTGCCGCGGCGCTCCGCTACGGTATCGATGGCTCCTGCGCCGCGTTGGCCACAACCCAACTTGGCCTAGTGGTGCTGCTGCACCGATCGGGATACGACGCGGCAGCCTTCACAGAGTTTCAGGTGGTCATGCTGGCGCTGACCACGTCCGGGCTGCTCATTGGCGTTGTCGTCAGCGAGCGCCAGCGCGCCGATCGGGCTGCCTACGAGGCAGAGGCACGGCTCAAGGAAATGCAAGCGCAAGCCGCGCGGGCCGCGCGTATCAATGTGTTGAGCGGCATGGCCTCGGCCCTGGCGCACGAGATCAATCAACCCATGACAGCCGCGCGCGCCCTGGCGCGTTCGGTACAGCAGATTCTGCGGTCGCCGCCCGCCGATAGCGGCCGCGCCGACGGCAATCTTGCGGTTCTGATCGCCCAGATCGACCATGCCAGCGATGTCGTGCGTCGCATGCGCGAATTCCTGCGCCGCGGCCAGCCGAGGTTCAGCACGCTCGAGATTGCGGACGTTCTCGACGATGCCCTGATGCTGGCCGGGCCGGATGCCGCAGCGAAGCATATTGCGATCGAGCTCGCCATCGAGCAGATGTTGCCGCCGGTTTTCGGGGATCGCGTCCAGCTCCAGCAGGTGGTGCTGAATCTGATCCACAACGCGGTAGAGGCGATCACGGAAAGCGGCCGCAGCGACGGCCGCATCGGCGTGAGTGCGCGGCTGTCGGTTGGCGAACCCGTCATCGAGGTCGGCGTCGTCGACAACGGCGACGGTCCCCAGGCAGGGCGGCTGCTGTTTGAACCTCAAACCTCGCACAAAAAGGACGGCCTGGGTCTCGGCCTGTCGATCTGCGCCTCAATCATCGAGGCGCATGGTGGGCGCATTTGGCTCCACTCCAGGGTGAAGGGTGCCACCGAGCTGCGGTTCTCGCTACCGTTGCAAACGCGAGGGCAAAACCCGCCGTGACCACAGCCAGCGTCTATCTTATCGACGACCAGCAAGCCGTGCGCGAGGCGCTGACCGAAATGTTGCGCCTGTTTGGCTATCGGGTCGAAAGCTTCCCCTCCGCCGATGCCTTCCTGGCGCGGGGCTCGGCCGCAGCTGCCGGCTGCATCGTTGCCGACGTGCGTATGCCCGGCATGGATGGCATCGAGTTGGTGCGGGAGCTGGCGCGCCGCCGCATTGACCTGCCGGTGGTGTTGATTTCCGGCCATGCCGACGTGCCGATGGCGGTTGCGGCCATCAAGGCTGGGGCGGAGGACTTCATCGAGAAGCCGATCGACGATGCGCATCTTCTTGCGGCAATCAACAGATGTTTCGCCCGTGCCCTCGACACCTTGTCGCGGGACCAATCGCTTGAGGATCTGCGCGAGCGTTTCGAACGGCTGACGCCGCGTGAGACCGAGGTGATGGACCTGGTGGTCGAGGGCTTCACAAGTGCAGCGATTGCGCTGAGGCTCGGCATCAGCCAGCGCACCGTTGAGAGCTATCGCGTGCAAGTCATGGAAAAGATGCAGGCCGAGAGCGTGGCCGTGCTCGTGCGGCGGGCCATTCGCCTGGGCCGCATGGCCCCGTAGAAATACTACCCGAGCGTTACGAATAAACGGCTGCCGTTACTGCGGCTAGCCTTGCGGGCATGCGGCGACTTCGCAGCATGCCGATGCAGAGGCGGTCGAGAATGCCGAGCCCGAGGACGTTTGCTCACCCGCGCGCCGATCGCGACGCGTCAAGCGGCCGTGGCTTCCTGTGGGTGCTTGCGAGTGCTGTCGCCGCCGGCTGGCTGATGTTGGCGGGCCAGCTGCCGGCGCCGCTCATCCTACCGGCGCTGAGCCTGGCCATGGTAGGCGCCGGCTTCGTCTTGGCGGCCGCCCTCTATCTGTCTGGCTCGCGCCTGACCAGCGCGCTTTCGACGCCCAGCACGCTTTCGGCACCCTGGGAGGTTGCTTGCGCCCTGGTCTTTCTCGGTTTCGCCGCCGGCATCCTCGGCGATGCGGGCGAAGCTGTGGCGGTGTTGGATGAGATCTCGTCCGGGTTGGCCCAGAGACCGCAGTGACCTCGACGCGTGGGAAGCATCTCCGGGCCATGCCTGCTGTGCCCGTCGGGCGATGGACCGGCCGTAGCAATGACGTGCCGCGTTAGCGCCCCAGTCAACAACACGGGCGGCCGTTCGCCGCCTCGCACAGGCCCGCATCAGGAGAGGCGATGGAGACGATGCATTCCGAGTTGATTGCGCTTGCGCAAGTGATCGTGATCGACCTGGTGCTGGCGGGCGACAACGCGATCGTCGTGGGGCTTGCCGCCTCCCGGGTGGCCCCCGAGCTGCGGGCGAAGGTCATTTTTTGGGGGATCGCCGGTGCCGTCGCCCTGCGTATCACCTTTGCGGC
>DASTMQ010000413.1:0-3488 GCA_035714005.1 Hyphomicrobiaceae bacterium | reverse complement strand
CACCATCGACATGGCCGGAATGGGCGAGAAGCCGATCACGCGGTCCGGCCCATAGGTCTTGGCCGTGTAGGCGTTGGCGGCGGCGATGATCTCCGTCACTTCCTCCCAGGTCGCACGCACGAAGCCGCCATGTCCGCGCTTCTTGGTATAGGCGGCGCGCTTCTCCTGATCCTCAACGATCGACGCCCATGCCGCCACCGGCCGCCTGCCCTTGCGTGCCTCGCGCCACAGCCTGAGCAGGCGCGAGCGCACGAGCGGATATTTGACGCGGTTGCCGGAATAGAGGTACCAGCTGTAGCTGGCGCCGCGCGAGCAGCCCCGTGGCTCGTGGTTGGGAAGGTCCGGCCGCGTGCGCGGGTAGTCGGTCTGCTGCGTCTCCCAAGTGACGATGCCGCCCTTGACATAGATCTTCCAGGAGCAGGAGCCGGTGCAGTTGGCGCCGTGCGTCGAGCGTACGATCTTGTCGTGCTGCCAACGCTTGCGATAGCCGTCTTCCCAGCGCCGATCCTCGTGTGTGGTGATGCCGTGGCCGTCGGCGAAGGCGCCGTCGATGCGCTTGAAGAAGCTGAGGCGGTCGAGAAAATGGCTCATGTGCGTTTCCCCACTTATTCGGCTGGCTGTACGAGCGGCGGGCGCGCGCGCCTGTCGGTGTCCTTGCCGCGCTCGATATCCCTGAGCAGTCCGCCGCGGCGCGTGTAGAACCACCAGGTGACGGCGATGCAGGAGAGATAGAAGATGAGGAAGGCCCACAGCGCGGCCTGCGGTCCACCGGTAAGGTTGATCGAGGTGCCGTAGCTCTTGGGGATGAAAAAGGCGCCGTAAGCTGCGATCGCCGATGTGAAGCCGATGATCGCCGCTCCTTCCTTTTCGGCCTGGCGGGTGCGTGCGGCAAGGTCGGCGTCCGGCATCAGGCGCTCCATCTCCGTGCGCATGATCGCGGGTATCATCTGGAAGGTTGAGGCGTTGCCGACACCCGACACGAAGAACAGCAAGAGGAACATGGCGAAGAAGCCGGTCCAGCTGCCGGCGGCGAGGAAATAGAGAACACCAAGGACGCCCACCGCCATGCCGATGAAGACCCAGAAGGTCACCCGGCCTCCGCCCCACCTGTCCGACACCCAGCCGCTGAGCGAGCGCGACAGCGCGCCGACGAGCGGGCCGAGGAAGGCGTAGGCGAGGGCGTTGACTTCCGGGAACTGGGTTTTGGCCAATAGCGGGAAGCCGGCCGAGTAACCGATGAACGAGCCAAAGGTGCCGGTGTAGAGCCAGCACATGATCCAGTTGTGCTTGCGCTGGAAGATCACAGCCTGCTCGCTGAACGAGGCCCGGGCGGCGGCGATGTCATGCATGCCAAACCACGCGGCGAAGGCGCTGGCGATAATGAAGGGTACCCAGATGTAGCCGGCATTCTGTAGCCACACCGGTGTTTGGCTGCCGCCCTGCTGGACCAGCTGGGGCTCGCCGCCGAGCCAGCCAAAGACGCCCGCGGTGATGGCGAGCGGTACCACGAACTGGACGACGCTGACCCCGAGATTGCCGAGCCCGGCATTGAGCGCCAGGGCGTTACCTTTTTCGGCCTTGGGAAAGAAGAACGAAATGTTGGCCATCGAGGAGGCGAAATTGCCGCCGCCGAAGCCGCAGAGCAGGGCAAGGCCAAGAAACAGCCAGTAGGGAGTTGCCGGGTTCTGTACCGCCATGCCGATGCCGAGGGCGGGGATCAGCAGCGACCAGGTGGTGAGCGTCGTCCACAGCCGGCCGCCGAAAATGGGTACCATGAAGGAATAGAAGATGCGCAGGGTGGCGCCCGACAATCCCGGTAGTGCAGCGAGCCAGAACAGTTGATCGGTCGCGTAGGTAAAGCCGATCGCGGGAAGCTTGGCGACCACCACCGACCACACCATCCACACGGCGAACGACAACAGCAGCGCTGGAATCGAGATGAGGAGGTTTCGACGCGCGATGGCGCGGCCTCGCGTTTGCCAGAACTGCGCCTCCTCGGGCCGCCAATCCTCGATCAGATGCGGGCCCAACGCGCCCACATGTCGGGGCTCGTGGATTTCCTGCATCTCGGGCAGCTCGGGTAGCTTTTTCAGCTCCTCACCGTAGATGCCCTTCTCCATGGTGCGAATGGCAAGGTGCATCCACATGAGGGCGATGGCGGAGATCGCAAACAGGGCCATGAAACAGCTCTGCCATACGCCGGTCAGGTCGTTCAGCATGCCGAACAGGATCGGCAGCACGAAGCCGCCGAGGCCACCGATCAGACCGACCATGCCGCCCACAGCACCGACGTGTTGCGGGTAATAGACCGGTATGTGTTTGAAGACGGCGGCCTTGCCCAAACTCATAAAGAAGCCGAGCACGAACACGATGGCAGTGAAGGCGACGAGCCCGGTTTGCAACCGGAAGCTCATGGGGCCACGGATGCCCTGCACGACGTACTCGGTCGGCGGGTACGAGAGGAGGAAACAGGCAGCCACCGAAACGCCGAGCGTCCAGTACATCACGCGGCGCGCGCCGTACTTGTCGGAGAGTACGCCGCCGTAGATACGAAAGAGAGAGGCTGGTACCGAATAGAAGGCACCGAGCATTCCGGCCGTCGTGATATCGAGGCCGTAAACGCCGATCAGGTAGCGCGGCAGCCAGAGCGCAAGCGCCACAAAGGCCCCGAACACGAAGAAGTAGTAGAGCGAGAAGCGCCATACCTGCACGTTCTTGAGCGGCTCGAGCATGACGCGCAGCGATTCGGGTTTGGCGCCACTGCGGCGGCGAGCTTCCAGCTGCGGGTCGTCCTTGGTGGCAAACCAGAAGGCAACGGCGGCAACCGCAATGGCCAGCGCCCAGACATTGGCGACCGCCTGCCAGCCGTAAGCGACCATGATGAAGGGCGCCAAGAATTTGGTAACGGCGGCGCCGACGTTGCCCGCGCCGAAAATACCAAGCGCGGTACCCTGGCTTTGCTGCGAATACCATTTCGAGACGTAGGCGATGCCGACGGCGAATGAACCTCCGGCGACGCCGACGCCAAGGGCTGCGAGCAAGAAGGTTGGATAATTATAGGCAAAGGTCAGCAGCCAAGTGGCCACGGCGGCAGATAGCATGACGGCGGTGTAGACGATACGGCCGCCGTACTGATCGGTCCAAATGCCGAGGATCAGGCGAATGAGCGAACCGGTCAGAATGGGGGTGCCGACCAGCAACCCGAATTGGGTGTCGTTAAGGCCCAAGTCCTGTTTGATCTGCACGCCAATGATGGAAAAAATCGTCCACACCGCAAAGCAGATGGTGAAGGCGAGGGTCGAGGCCCACAACGCCCTCTGTTGATCGACTTTGCGTACCGCCGCGAGATGCTGCATGGCTCATTCCCCAAGCCGACGTTGTCGTGGGGAGGATGTGCCAGGTAGCGCGTGTGTGACCTTGATCTGCATCAAGCCGGCCTGCGACGCTGGGACCGACTGGGTTCAGCTTGGACGACCGCAACCCGGCCG
>DASTMQ010000412.1:0-16842 GCA_035714005.1 Hyphomicrobiaceae bacterium | reverse complement strand
TGCTTCTCTATACTTTCGGATGGCGAGGAAGCGCAGGCGTGAGCGTGGGCCGATTGGCCCCAATCTTGAGCGGGGGCGGGGCAATCGCGGCGGTGCGCTGCGGCCGCCGAGCGCGAGCGCGCGCTCCCCCTTGTCGCGAGGTCGAGCGAAGCAGAGGCGCGGACGAGGCGAGGATGAGTGCGGCAGCGCCAAACACCATGGCTGGCACCATGGCTGGCCAGCCGATCTCATGAAAGCTGCCGGGAAAAGTGGTCGCCGGCAACGAACGGCGCATCCTCGCCGGAGCAGCCTGCTCAGCCGGCGCCTGCGCGCCGTCCCGTGAGCCCGCGCAAGGCGCGCCCGTCAATAAAGAGCAGGCCGAGGCCAATCACCATGGCTCCGGTAATTTCCGCGGGCCGCAGGGGTTCGCCGAGAAAAATGTTTCCCAACAGCACCGCCGTCATGGGAATGAGCAGGGTCACCAGCATGACGTTGCTTGCTCCTGCGCGCACGAAAAGATGAAAGAAGACGAGGTAGGCCACCGCCGTGCCGAGCACGGCGAGCGCCAACAGCGCCAGCAGGGTTGTGCCACTCGGTGCGTTCAGCGTCCATGGCCGATCGCTGAGAGCAACCACGGGCAGCATGATGAGTGTCGAACAGATGAGTTGGCAAGTCGCCGACAGCAAAGGCGGCACGCCGGCGAGATAGCGGCGGCCCCACAGTGCCGCGAACCCATAGCTCAAGGCGCCGGCGAGGCAAAGGCCGATGCCGAGCGTTTGCGCTCCGTCAGGGACGCCGTCGAAGCCGTGCAGGATGGCGACGCCTGCGGCGCCCAGCGCTACGCCAACGCTGCGCTGGACGGTGAGGCGCTCCTGCTGGAAGGCGGCCATCACCATCAGGGTGATGAGCGGCGTCAAGGCATTGATGATTGAGGAAAGCCCCACCGTGATGAACGTCTGTCCGGCAAAGATCAAGGCGAAGGGCAGGACATTGTTGAAAAGCGCCATGCCGAGGAATGGCAACCAGCCCGCCGGCGATCGCGGCACGGCAAAGCCAAGCGCCCAGAAAATTGGCAACAGCGTCACGGCGGCGAGAGCCACCCGGATGAGGACACAAGTAAGCGGCGGCAGTTCCCTGACGGCCACCCCGGCGAAGAAGAACGCACCACCCCAGAGCAGCGATAAGAACCACAGCAGGGTCCAATCCTGGCGGTCCAGAGGCTTTGGGGGAGGCGTCACGTCTCGATCCGATTCGGCCCTTGTGCTGGTGATGCGTGCCCCGCTTGTCGAGCCTGGTCCACCCGTTTGTTGCGCTCGGGCGCCGGCCGCCGGGCAAACAGCGAACGTGGGCGTCGGGCCGGGTCGAGGCTGGGGGTAGCCCGCGGCGAGGCCGGCAAGCCCGGGCTGTGACCTTTGCCGCCGCAACGGTTGCTTTCTCGCCAGGTGCCATAAATGTGCCAATGTCTGACGAAAGCGTTCCCGGCAAACCTTACCCACGGGGGCGGGCGCATGGGCGAACTCATCAAGGGCTGGAGCTTCTTGCTGGCGACCGGTCTATTAGTGCTCGGTCCGGCGCCGGCGTTTTGTGATGACCTCCTGGTAATGCCCTATGCCTGCGCGATCGTCGGCGGTCGCGTGCTGCTCACACCAGGGGAGAACCAAAGCCACCGCATCATCGGCGCGCGTGAGCAACACTCGTTTCGGACCTGCTCAGCCGTGGACCCGAGGCTGTGTCGGCAGTGGACCATCCACCGCTTCGAGATGGACTGCGACGGCACGCCTGTGTCCTGGGCGAGCGTTGTCGCCAACGCGCGGCCCGACCGAGCCCGGCTCGAGAATGGACGCCTGCATGTTCGCATGCCGCCAAACTGGAGTCTCGCGCCCGATGATCCTTGCGCCGGCGGCCAGCGTGGGCGCTACGGCCACTTGCAGCGCTATTGCGCCGATCGTCGAGCCCTCAGCCCACCCGCCTCGGTGGAAATGCCCCCGGGGTTTGCGCCTTTGCTCGGTATCGATGCGATCTTCGTCACCCCGTCACCGCCAAAGAGCGCAGGCCAGGTTGCGGCGTACTCCTCCCAACTCCCAGCGGCCACCCCGTTCTCCGCCGGCGTCGCCCGCAGCGTCGGCGAGCCGCAACAAGCCGAGGGGCCCAAGCCGCCCGTTCGCGAGCCGCCCGTCCAGCTGCCGCCGCCGGCGAAGCAGCCGCTGGCCAACGCCGACCTCTCCACATCCGCTCCCTCGCCCGCGGCCCTGCCCGCACCCGTCGTTCCCCGCATCATCAACCGGCCGGCTGCCGTTGCAGAGCCGGCGCCGTCTGCGCCCGCAACTAGAGCGCCGCCGCCGTCTGCGCCCGCAACCGCGGCGACCGAGACCACGTCTTCGCCCAGCGAGGCTCCGGTGCTGAGCCTTGTCCCCGACCCTCCCGAACCGGCGATTTTTAGCCTGGCGTCGCCGCGCACCGCCGTCGCCGTGGTTGCTTCGGTGCTTGTCGCTTTCAGCGCCGTCGTCCTCATGCTGGCCAGCGGTCGTCGTCCTCGCGTTGCCCCAAACCGAGATATCGCCCGGGTTTCGATCGGTGAGCCGGGACGGCAGCGAAAGCTCGTGCCTCAGCAGCACGTGGTGCGCGCGCCCTCGGCAATTTGGAGCACGGCAGCCGGCGCAAGGCCGGTGTGGAACGAGGATGTACCGCGCACGCGTGCGGACGCGCTGCAGGTGCTTGGCATGGGGGTAACCGCGGATGCAAACCTGGCTGCCATCAAGAAGATCGTCGATGGCTTGCGCCAGACCTGGCATCCGGACCTGGCGCGCGATGCGCCCGAGCGCGAGGTACGCGAGAAACGCATGAAACAGATCAATGTGGCCTGGGACATTCTCGCCGCCAAGCCGGCGCAGACGTGAAACTGGGCCCGCAATCGCGGCCGCGGTGGCCTCGGCGGTGGGCGGGGTTGCCTCGGAACGGCCGGCAGCAAGGCCATTAAGGCCGATGTGGGCAGGAGGCGGGGCGGCGCAATCCAATGTGGCGGGCACGGCTCGAACCGCCACCCGCGCGCGCCCCGTGGGCCTGCCGCACCGATCCGCCCGAGGCCAGCTGCAAACCTGCGACGCCGCGGGCGATCGCAGCCAAATCGCGATCTTGCTAGGCATGCGACGCGCTGTTAGCGTTAGGTGGCCTCGCCCGCAGTAACACGAGCAACCGTCTTGTTTTTATTGCCGCAGCCGATCAATAGCACCGGGTCTGCAAGATAATTGGTGCGCCGGCACCAGCCGTGCATTGAGGAACGGGGAGACGGCTCTCAATGGCGCACGGCATTAGCGTCGGTATCGATATCGGCGGCACGTTTACCGACGTCATCGCCTCCGGCCCCGCCGGGATCTCGATCCTAAAGGTGCCAACCACCCGCGCCAACCCGGGCGACGCGGTCGCAGCCGGCATTGCCGAACTGCTACGTCGCACCGGCGCCAGTGCCAACCAGATCGTGCGCTTTGCACACGGCACGACGGTGGCGACGAACGCCGTCATCGAACGCAGGGGTGCCCGCGTCGGCGTCATTGCCAGCGCGGGCTTTCGTGACATTCTCGAGATCGGGCGGCAAATGCGTCGCCAGATGTACGATCTCAGGCTCAAACCCGAGACCCCAGGGTGGCTCGCGCCGGGGGCGCGGCGTGTGGAGGTGATAGGGCGCATCGCCGCCGATGGCAGGGAGGTAATCCCGCTTGATGAGAGTTCGATCGCAGCGGCAATTGACACGTTGAAGCAGGAGGCGGTCGGCGCCGTTGCCATCTCGCTGCTGTTTTCCTTTCTCGAGCCTGCGCACGAGCGCCGGGTCGCCAAGCGTGTGCAAGCGGCCATACCGGGGGTTGCCGTGTCCCTATCTTGCGAGGTGGATCCGGCATTTCGAGAATACGAGCGCACCGTCGTTACGGCCTTCGACGCCTATATCAAGCCGGTTGTCGATCGCTATCTAGCCGACATGACGCGCCATCTCGCCGAGGCGGAGGTTTGCGTTCCATTGCAGGTGATGCAATCGCGCGGCGGCCTGGCCGGCGCCGAGACCGCGCGCTTGCGGCCGGTACGCCTGTTCCTTTCGGGTCCGGCGGCCGGCGCACTCGGCGGTGCGGCGGTCGGAGCCGAGGCCGGCCTTGACGACCTCATCAGCATCGATGTCGGCGGGACCTCGAGCGATATCGCGCTGATTGGTAAGGGCCGCGTCGAGGTGCGGCCCGAGACGCACATTGCCGGCTATGCCGTGCGCGTGCCGATGCTCGACGTAACGACGCTGGGCGCCGGCGGCGGCTCGATCGCTTGGATCGATAGCGGCGGTGGTCTGAGGGTGGGACCGCAGTCGGCCGGTGCCGAACCTGGTCCCGCCTGCTATGGCCGGGGCGGCGAGCGGGCGACCCTGACCGACGCTGCCATCGTACTTGGCTATCTCGATCCGAAATTCTTCGCGGGAGGCGCACTCAATCTTCAGCCCGAGCTCTCGCATCGGGTGATCGAGAGGACGATCGCGGGCCCACTGGGGATTGGAGTTACCGCGGCCGCGCTCGGGATCTACCGCATCGCCAACGCTCACATGGCCGACGGCATTCGCCTCGTCTCGGTCAATCGCGGACACGACCCGCGAGATTTTACGCTTGTGCCGCTCGGCGGCGCCGGCGGTTTGCACGCAGCCGCGCTTGCCGTCGAGCTCGACATCCGACGCGTGCTGGTACCGCGCTACCCCGGCGTGCTGGCGGCCGCCGGATTGCTCGCGGCACCCATCTCCCACGAGGTTTCCGGGGCTTTCCACGCCGCCATCGCCACCACGGATCTCGCAGCGGTGCGGGCGCTCTTCTCAGAGCTCGATGCACGTGCCGACGCGCTGATGCGGGCCGAGCGCATCGAGGGCCTCCACCGTGAGCGGCGAGTGCTTGCCGACGTTGGCTATGTCGGGCAGAGTCATTTCATCGAGGTGCCCTTCGATCTCGAGGTCGCCGACCCGCTCGCCGCACTTTATGGGGCCTTCGAGAGCGCGCATGAGCGCGTCAATGGCCACAAGACCGGGTCGCCCGCCAAGATCGTCAATCTGCGTACGGTGCACCTTGCGCGCCTGCCCAAGGTGGCGCTGGGTGGCAGGCCCGGCGCCACACCCGGACAGAGCCGAAAGACCTTTAGGCCGGTGCATTTCCCAAACCAGCAAGCCGCCTGCGAAACCGCCATTCACGACCGCGCCAGGCTGGCCGCCGGAGAAACCATTCTCGGTCCGGCGGTGGTCGAGCAGGAAGATTCGACCACGCTGGTGCCACCGGGCTGGCACGCCACGGTTGTCGCCGGCGCGGCGTTGCTGATGGAGAGGAGCGCATGAGCAACAAGCTTGAGGCTGGAGGCTTCGACCTAGTGACGCTGGAAGTGCTGCGTCATCGCCTCGACTGCATTGCTGAGGAAATGGAGACCACGCTGCTGAAGAGCTCGTGTTCGCCGATCGTCAAGGAAGGGCTCGACGCCTCGGCATCTCTCTTCACGCTCGCCGGGGCGACGCTGGCACAAGCCTGCGCCATCCCGGTCCACCTCGGGACGCTAATTCCGGCGGTCGGCGAGATCATCCGCGCCTTTCCCGTGGCGGCGATGCGGCCTGGCGATGTCTATCTGCTGAACGATCCCTATTGCGGGGGCACGCACCTTCCGGATTTCGCCGTGGTCATGCCGGTATTCGCGGGCGCTCGCGCCATCGCGCTGGCCGCCACCATGACGCATCATCAGGACGTTGGCGGCAAGACGGCAGGTTCGGTCCCAACCGACTCGACGGAGATCTACCAGGAGGGCCTGCGCGTTCCCGCGGTTCAGTGGGCGCGTGCTGGCAGCTTCGACGAGACGCTGACCCGGATCTTATGTCTCAACGTCCGCATTCCCGAGATCTTCCTTGGCGACCTTCACGCCCAGGTCGCCGCCTGCAGGATTGCCGGGGTGAGATTGGGCGAGGCCGCCAGAAAGCTTGGCGACAATACCTTACTCGAGGCCTTTCAGCTCCTGCTTGACCGATCCGAGGCGATGACGCGCGCTGCCCTGCGCCGGCTTCCACGCGGCACCTGGCGCCACGTCGACTACCTCGACAATGACGGAATTGACCTGGAAAAACCCGTCCGCATCGAGGTGGCGGTAACCTTGCCGGGCGACGGCAGCATCAAGTTCGATCTTACCGGCACCAGCCCGCAAGTGCGGGGGCCCGTCAACTGCGTGCCCTCGGGAAGCTTGGCGGCTGCCTGCTTTACCGTTCGCGCCGTGACCGACCCAACCATCCCGAACAACGGCGGCTGCTTCCGCCCCATCGCGCTTGAGCTGCCTGGCGGCAGCCTTGTCAATCCGCGTCCACCGGCGGCCGTCAACGCCCGCTCGGCAACGATTAAGCGCATTACCTGCTCCATGCTATCGGCGCTGGCCGATGCCGCGCCCGACCGCGTGCCGGCGCCCAATGCCGGCGAGCTGCTGGTGATGGCCTTCGGCGGCCAGCGCAAAGACGGCACCCCCTTCGTCACCGGGGAACTTCTGTCCGGCGGGAGTGGTGCCGGCAATGGCTTTGACGGCGTCGACGCGATCGAGACCGATGCCACCAACTGCATGAACCTGCCCGCCGAGGCCATGGAACTCGAGGCGCCGATCCGCATCAACCGCTGGTGTCTGAAGACGGATTCCGGTGGCCCCGGCACCTGGCGTGGAGGGCTCGGCCAAATCAAGGAGTTCGAGGTCCTCGACGACGTCGAAGGTACGCTTTCCTTTTCGCACCGGGGCGAGCGCCATTTCGTGGCGGCACAGGGCATGAGCGGCGGCGGTGCCGGGGCGTGTGCGCGTTCCTGGATCACGCGCCGCGACGGGGCCACGGAGGTCATTGCATCGAAGCTGGTGACGCGGCTGGCCCCCGGCGACCGGCTCGTCATCGAGACGGCAGGCGGCGGGGGCTACGGCGAGCCGGCGCGACGTGATGCCGGGGCGGTGATGAGCGATCTTGCCGACGGCAAGGTGAGCGCCGGCGAGCCGTCCCTGCCAGGGCCTGGAAAGCCCGAGAAACGGGGATCATGAGCGCGGCGCTGGCTCCGGCCGCCTACAAATAGCGCCATCTGACCGGTCCGCCGCGCCCGGGACCCCAATTGCTCAATCGGCAATACCGCTGCGCTGGCGCAACTCGAGCCACCAGCCGTAGGAGGGCGGCCAGAGCGTCCACGCCGGGTCAACGCCCAGTGCTTGGGCCGCGTGCAGGGCCCAATGCGGATCGACCAGCGCCTCGCGGGCAATGGCGACGAGGTCGGCTTGTCCCTGCTGCAATATGGCCTCGGCCTGTGGTCCATCGAGGATTGCCCCGACCGCCATGGTCGCCACCCCCGTCTGGCGTCGAATTGCTTCCGCGTACGGCACTTGATAGTTGCGCTTGAGCGGACGTCGCCGCTTGGCATAATCGATCATCGAATTCTCGGCTCGGATGCCGCCCGACGAGCAGTCGATCAGATCAACGCCGCGAGCGGCAAGCTCGCGCGCAAGCAAGTAGCTGTCCGCGATCGTCCAGCCGTCGGTCCGCGCATCGAGGTCCTCGCGCCAGTCGACCGCCGAAATGCGGAAGAAGAGCGGCTTGCCCGCCGGCCAGACGCTTCGCACACTCTCGGTAATTTCTAGCGCCAGGCGCATGCGGCCATGGATGTCGCCGCCGTAGACATCGCGGCGGCGGTTGGCGATGGGTGACAGAAAGGCGTGCAGCAAATAGCCGTGGGCGCCGTGTATCTCTAGAACGTCGAAGCCGGCCTCCGCCGCTCGACGTGCGCTCCGGCAGTAGTCCTCGACAAGTTTGTGGATTTCTTCAAGCGTCAGCGGCCGGGGCTGCAGCCAGCCGGCCACGCTCGCCTCGGCCGACGAGCTGACGGGTTGCCATGCTGGTTCGCCCTTGGCTGCGTCCTCTGCGTCGAGGGGTCCCAGCCCATGCCAGGGACGTCGCCGCGACGCCTTCGGTCCACAATGATGCAACTGCGCCGCGGCAAGGCTGCCCTGGCCATGCAGGAAATCGACGATCCGCTTCAGCGCCGGCACGTGGGCGTCCGACCAGATGCCGCAGTCTGCGTAGGTGTTTCTGCCAATCGGATCGACGATCAGCGCCTCAGTCATGACGGTGCCGGCACCGCCGATTGCATACTTTGCCAAATGCTGGAAATGCCAGTCGTTGGCCATGCCGTCGGCGCCGGCAACGTACATTTGCATTGGGCCGATGACGATACGGTTGGCAAATTTGACCTCGCGCAGTTGCCAGGGACTGAACAGCATCGACGGGCCGTGCCGCGCGGGCGTCAATTGCGGCATGCTGCTGTCCCCGTGCGATCGGGCCGTGGCCGTTGCCCTAAATCGAAGTGCCAAACTGGTGGCCGCGACCAGCGACCATTCCGGATCGTGAGCGGCGCCCGGCTCATGCGGTGGCCGGCCCCAAGCTGTCGGCCAGATGACATGCCGTTTTGTGCGCGCCGGTTTTGGGCTCAAGCTGTGGCTCGTGTTCCGAGCAGATGGGCGCGGCGTGTGGGCAGCGCGAGCGGAAGCGGCAACCGGACGGCAAATTGCCTGCGTCCGGCGGTTCGCCCTCCAAGGCAAACGTGTCGGTTACCCGGCGCCCACCGATGCGCGGTATGGCCGCCAGCAGCGAACGCGAATAGGGATGGCGGGCCGCGGCGAACAGCTCGGCAACGGGGGCAATCTCGACAATCTGGCCAAGGTACATGACGGCAACACGGTCACACATGAGGTGCACGACCGATAGGTCGTGCGAGATGAACAGATACGTTAGGTCAAACGCCTTCTGCAGCGACTGCAGCAGCTTCAGCACGGTTGCCTGGATCGACACATCGAGGCCGGAGGTCGGCTCATCCAGGATCACCAGGCGGGGTTTCAAGGTCAGGATACGGGCGAGGCCGACGCGGCGCTGCTGACCCCCCGACAATTCGTGGGGATAGAGGTAAAGATGCTCGGCGGGTAGCCCGACGGCCGCCAAAATCTCTCGGCTGCGGGCGGCCCGATCGGCACGGCTTAGCGAGGTATGCGTTGCGAGCGGTTCGTCGAGCGAGCGGCCGATGGTCCAGCGCGGATCCAGCGCATTACCCGGGTCTTGATGAATATACTGCAGGCGTTGGCTAACGGCTGCACGCGCTGCGCCCTGCAGGTTCGAGATATCGCCGCCCTCGAAAAGGATGCGGCCGGCATTCGGCTTGTGAATACCGGCGAGCGTCTTGCCCAGCGTGGTCTTGCCACAACCGGACTCTCCCACGATCCCAAACGTCTCGCCGGCGCGAACATCAAACGTCACGTCATCGAGCGCCTTAATCGTGCCGGTACGCACGCCCAGCACGTTGCGGACGGGGAAATGGCGCCGCAGCATCTCGACCCGCAACAGTGGAGCTGTCGCGCTCACGTCGCTGCCTCCAGCCGGGACGGATGGGGATGGAAACAGCGCACGACCTGACGCGTGCCGCTGGCGGGAGGTCGTGTCCGGCAACAGGCATCACTGGCGCTCGCGCAGCGAGGATGGAAACGGCAACCGTCGGGGGGGAACACCAAGTTCGGAATCTCGCCGCCGATTTCGCGCATCTGACGCGAGGGATTGGGCAGGCTCTCGAGCAGGCGCGCAGTGTAGGGGTGGCGGGGATTGGCGAAGAACTCGGCGACCGGCGCACTCTCCACCTCCTGGCCGGCGTACATCACCGTAATCTCGTCGCAAATCTCGTAGGCGGTGCCGAGATCGTGGGTCGTGAGCAGCACGGAAACGCCGCGATGCTTGGCCAACCCCTTCATCAGCTTCAGAATCTGCGCCTGGATGGTTACGTCGAGCGCGGTCGTCGGTTCGTCGGCGATGATGAGGTCCGGGTTGGTCAGCAGCGCCATGGCAACCATCAGGCGCTGGCGCTGGCCTCCGGAGAACTGCTCGGGTAGCTTGTGGAAGGCGCGCTCGGGATCGGGGATCTGCACCTCGCCCAAGACTGCGATCGCCGCCGCCTTGTCGGCGCGATAGCGCCGGCGCGGATAGGGTGTGAGCAGGGCGCCAAATCCGGGCTCGCTTTTGGCGCGCCGCGGCGAGTTCCACTTCATCAGTTCCATGATTTGATCGCCGACCCGAAACAGCGGATTGAAGGCGCTGTAGGGGTCTTGCGGGACATAGGCAATGCGCCGTCCCTTGATCTCGCGGCGCTGGCGCTCACGGTCCATGCCAATGAGGTCGAGGCCGTCGAAACGGATCGTGCCGCCTTCGATGCGTGCATTGGGCGACAGGATGCCAAGCACGGCCCGCGCGAGGGTAGTCTTGCCGCAGCCGGATTCGCCGACCAGTCCCATGATCTGGCCGCGTCCCACCGTGAGGTTGACGGCATCGAGCACGCGCGCCGGCCCAAGCTCGGTGCGGAAGCTTAGTCTGAGTTCTGAGACCTCGAGCAAGGGTTCAGCGGTCATGCGCGCGCCTGAGGCGAGGGTCGAGCACGTCGCGCAGACCGTCGCCCAAAAGATTGAAGCCCATTACCACCGCAAAGATGGCGAGGCCCGGGGCCAGCGCATACCACCACGCCTCGGGCAGGAACTCGCGCGACTCGGAGATCATGCGGCCCCATTCGGGCGCGGGTGGGGGTGCACCCAATCCCAGAAATCCCAGTGCAGCCGCGGTTAGGATCGTGAAACCCATGCCGATCGAGGTACGCACGATGATGGGCGAGAGCACATTGGGAAGCACATGCTGCACGACGATGCGCCGCTTGGGTACACCGAGCGCAATCGCCGCCTCGATGAAGGTCTCGTGCTTCAAGGAGCGTACCTCGGCGTAGACCAGGCGCGCGAACCAAGGCCAATAGGTGATCGACAAGGCGAGAATCACATTCTCGATCGAGGGACCCAAGGTCTGAGCGATGGCGATGGCGAGCACGATCTGGGGTACGGCCAAAAACACGTCCGAAACGCGCATCAGCGCCTCGCCGACCCAAAACTCATGCCAACCGGCCCAAAGTCCGATCGGCACGCCGATCAGCAGCGCGGCGCCGACGGCCACGAAGGCAATAATCAACGTGATGCGTGCGCCATAGATGACGCGGCTATAGATGTCGGCACCCATGCGGTCCGTGCCCAGCAGCCATTCCCTGCTTGGCGGCTTCAGACGATTGGCGGGGCTCATGTCCCATACCGCTTCGGGGTGCGTCGAGATCAGAGGCGCAAGGAGCGCGGCCAGCACGACCAGCAGTACCAGGACCAGCCCGAGGAGCGCCGATCGATCGGAAACGAGCTGCCGTATGACGTGTGCGAAACCCATTAAGCGTGCCCGCCTCGTGGATCGATGCTGGCGTGTGCGATATCGACAAGCAGGTTGGCGATCATGAAGATACCGCCAGCATAGACGGTGAAACCCATGACGGCCGCATAGTCCGACTGCAGGATGGCTTCGAAAGCATAAGTGCCGATCCCCGGCCATTGGAACACGGTTTCGATCACAACCGCACCCGCCAGCAAAATGCCGAACAGCAGTCCGATCTGGGTAATGGTCGAGGTCAGCGCATTGCGCAGGACATACTTCCACACGATCAAGGCGCGTGGGATACCGATCGCGTCCTGGTAGGTGACAAACGGCTTTTCGAGGGTATCGAGTACACCCGCCCGCGTGAAGCGAACGACCGTCGCAAGGGCCGGCACGGCCAGCGTCATGGCCGGCAGCAGCAGATGCGCGATGGCGCTGGCAAACCGATCAAAGCGGCCGGCGATAAGCGCATCAAGCGTCATAAAGCCGGTGACGGCCGGCGGGGGAAAGCCTGCGATCCGCCCTTGCAACGGCAGCCAGCCCAAGTCCATGGCAAAGACGAGCTGCAGAACGAGGGCCAGCCAAAAGCTCGCCATTGCCAGGCCCGCGACCGTTGCGATGCGCACGCCGTGGTCGAGCAGCGAATTGCGTCGCGTCGCCGAGACGACGCCGAGCGGAATGCCCACGGCGATCGCCATCAGCATGGCGGCAAGCGTAAGCTCGATCGTCGCCGGCAGGCGCGCCAGCAAATCCTCGGCGACCGGCCGCGTCGTGAACAGGCTCGTGCCCAGGTCGCCTTTTAGAAGCTGGCGATAGTAGTCCAAGAGCTGCACCAACAGCGGGCGGTCGAGACCGAGCTTCACGCGCAGGGCCTCGATTGCCTCGCGACTTGCCGTCTCTCCGGCGAGCAGAGCCGCCGGATCGGCCGGGATCACGCGAGAAATGAAGAACACGACCGCAATCAGACCCGCCGCAGTTGGCACAAACCAAAGCAGGCGTTTGCCAATAAGGGCGAGGATGCGCATCGTGCCTTCACCTCTCCTCCCCGGATGCTCGAGCGGGGAGGAGTGGAGACCTCGTTATTCGTAGTAGGCGGTGCGCATCTCCTGCGCGTTACCGATCGGACAGAAGACGATGCCTTGCAGCTTCTTCGAGTAGGGCCCGTACCATTTGGTATTGTAGATCCACAGGCCGGGTGCGTCGGCAACAACTAAGCGCGTTGCCTCCTCGTAGAGCTTGGCGCGCGCCGCCTGATCCGTTGTCTGAACTGCCTTATCGAGCAACGCATCGACCTTGGGGTTTTTGTAGTGATGGGCGTTCTTGAACGTTCCAGCGCCCGATGAATGGAACATTTCGCCGATCCAATTGTGTGGATCGGCGTAGTAGGTCGAGATCCAATAGACCGAGATATCCGGCGTCGTCTCGGGTTTGCTAAAGCGCTCGACAATGGTTGGCCACGGCGTGCCGATCACCTTCGATTGCACGCCGATCTTTTGCAGACCATTCTGGAATAGTTGCGCTGCCTGTTCGCTTTGGGCAAAGCCGGTCAGGAAATGGATTTCCAGCGGTCGATCGATTTTGCTCGCCGCCTTGGCGAGTTCGGCCTTGGCCTTGTCCAGATCGAAGCTGTAACCGGTGACGTCCTTTGGATTGCCCCAGATTGTATTGGGAAGCGGGGTCGGGTTTCGTTCCACCAAACCGCCGAGGATGTTCTTGTTGAAACCATCATAGTCGAAGACGTAATTGAGCGCGCGTCTGACGTCGACATCGTTCAAGGGTGCACGCGTCGTGTTGAACTGCATCATCATCACGCGCATCGACTCGGCATCGAGCACTTTGGCGTTGCCCGAGGCCTCGATACGCTTCAACTGGTCGGTCTGTAGATAGCCGCCGATGCCATTGAAATCTCCCTTCATGAGTCCGAGCACGCGCGTGTTGGTGTCCTTAACTGCGCGGAACTCGATCTCGTCCAGATATTTCGCTCCCCAGCCCTTGAAATGCGCGGCAAAGCGCTCGCCGACGAAGCCGATCGCGGGATCGAACTGCTTGAGTTTGTAGGCACCCGAACCGGCGTCGTTCTTCGAAAGCCAGGCCGCACCCCAATCGCCATTGACTTCGTTCTTCTTGACGAGCGCCGCATTGACGATGTGGATCTCCGGCACGATGGACAGAAAGATTGCCGAGGGCTTGCTCAGCTCGAAGGCAACCGTATTCTCGTCGATGGCTTTGGCCTTGCCGGGTTCGATCATGGACTTGAAGAGTGCGGCTGCGCCCTTGCCCAACGCCAAGATTCGCTCCAGCGAGTAGACGACGTCGGCTGCCTTCACTTCGCTGCCGTCGTGAAACTTCACGCCCTTGCGCATTTTGAAAGTATAAGTTTTCCCATCCGATGAAATGCTGTGGCTCTCGGCAATCCACGGTTCGAGCCTGGCGGGGTTGTCCTGCCAGCGCATCAGGCCATCGTAGAGATTGAGGCGCACCGCCACGCGACCGACGTCGAAGGAAGCGTGTGGGTCGACGGTGTCATAGTCGCTCTCGTTGGCGAACACGAAACGTGCTTGCGCAGCGGCTCCCGCCGGCGCCAGGCCTAGGCCGGCAGCAAGGGCGAGCAGCGAAAAGAACGGCAAAACTGCGCGACGCGACAACTGCCCTGGTCGGGAACACCATGGCCCTGGCCGGGAACACCAACGAGAAAGCATAAGCCACCTCCAACAGGTCGGATCGTGACGATCGCACGCTCGCGTGGGTCGGGCAAGCAGATCGGCCGCCCTTGCGCCTGAAGGCAATACTGCGCCAAGCCATTGCCTCAGTTGCAGCGCGCCGCGCTCCGCGCTCCACCAGAAATGTTGGCCAAAGGCGGGCCGGTCGAAAGGCTCAAGGCGAGGAATGGTTCGAGGCAGCCACAAAAAGGCCGCCCCGGACACAAAAAGGCGCCGGTCGCGGCCAAATCTCTCTTCAGGCGCCCTTTTGCAGGCAAAGCTGCTTTTGCTGCGAGCCGGGGCGATCGTATGTTTACTGACCAGTAGCCGCCGGCTGCCCGTTGCCAACGGAGCATTCTCGTTGCCGCAAAGCGGCTGCGGCCGAAGCCCGCCGCCTTGCCTCGTTTCCGGCGCAACTGCCCGCTACCAGGGGCCGCAGCAGCAGGGTTGTGTGGAAAAAAAGCTTATGCTCCAGCTACTTCTAACCGTAGCGGCGATCGTATGGGCGACCTCCTCCGTCTTTGCCAACGACGAGCAGGACTGCTTTCAAGGTCAAGAACCGCAGCTCAGGATCAAGGGCTGTTCGGAAATGATCGAGCGTGTTCCCGAGGACGCGACCGCCTACCACAATCGCGCATTCGCCTATGCGCTGGCGGGTGATATCGACAATGCCATAGAGGACTACTCTAAGGTCATTGCCTTGGCGCCGAGCAACGCAAGCGCCTACGCCAATCGTGGCCGGGCCTACGCCAGCAAGGGCGATTATGGTCGCGCCGTCGAGGATGAAACCAAGGCGCACGAACTCATGGCAAAGGCAACGGCGCAGGCGCCGGCGGTCGCACCCAAGCCGCCGAAGGCGGCCAAGAAGGCGGCTGCCGCCACAAAGCCAGCGACCGTCGCACCGAAGGCAAAGGAGATCCCGCGCGCGAACCCAATCCAGGAACCCCCGCCAGCGCCAGCAACGAGCTGGTGGTCGTGGCTCTGGGGCAATAGTCCTGACCAGGACGGCAGCAAAAATGCTAAACCTTGAGCGCCGATATTGGTCAGCCGAGCCGACTCGCCACCTCGCGCGCCGAGCACAAGGGTTCATTGTTGGGCCGGCGCTACGGGCCGGTGATCGGCCCCGACTTGGCAAGCAGTTATCCGGCGCTGCTCGCCGACGCAGCTTAAAAAGGCCAACTCCATGCGTCTCGACGCCATTGCAATGGTGATCCGCAGCAAGAACGCTGGCCCCTGTCTCTTGACCCTCGACGTAATGCTGCCCGATGCGGCAACCTTCGCCTATGTTAGCGCGCGGCTTGGTCCGCTTCGCCGCCAAGTTGCGCAGCGCTACCGTCTGAGTGAAAATCAGGTTGCCGTGCTGCCGTTCGAGCCGGCGCTCGCCGTCAAGATCACGCTGCCGCGAGAGATCGTGTCCGGGGATATTGGTGATCGCGACGTCTACGGCGCCCAGCAGCACGCGGCCCTTCTGGACATCGAGCTATGACCGCCATTGCGCGCCTGATCGACGACTTCGGCCGCCGCCGCCGGCCGCTCCGCTCGCTCGGCGCCTCGGGCCAGCTCGGCTACGGCATTCCGACGCCAGCGCTCGAGGCGGGTTTGGCGCAGGCCCCCGATATGATCGGCGTCGATATGGGCTCGATCGACATCGGGCCAGCCTACCTCGGCAGCGGTAAGATGGCGCCGACGCGCGTCGGGGCCAAGCGCGACCTGCGCAAGGTGCTGCGCGCGGCGCGCCGGCTGGACATTCCCCTGATCGTCGGATCGGCGGGTTCGGCGGGCGCTAGACCACATCTCGAGCAGACGCTCGAAATTGTGCGCGAGATCGCCCGCGAGGATGGGCTCGCCTGCCGCATGGCTGTGGTTGCTTCCGACGTGCCGCGCCCGGCGTTAAAGCAAGCGATTGCGGCCGGCCGCGTGCGGCCGATGGATACCATGCCCCCGTTGACGCCGGCGGACGTCGACGCCGCAGGCAACATCGTCGCACAGCTTGGGCTCGAGGCGTTTCGGCGAGCGCTGGAAGCCGATGTGGACGTGGTCGTGCTCGGTCGCGCCTGCGACACGGGTATTTTCGCCAGCATTCCGTCGATGCTTGGCTTTCCGCCGGGACTGGCGATGCATATGGCCAAGATCGTCGAGTGTGCATCGCTGTGCTGCATTCCCGGCGGACGCGACAGCATTCTGGGTGTTCTCGATGATGAGGGGTTCGAACTCGAAAGCATGGCGCCGAGCCGGCGGGCCACGCCATCGAGCGTGGCCGCGCATAGCCTGTACGAACAGGCGGATCCCTACGAGGTGCGCGAGCCGTCCGGCCGCGCCGATTTGCGCCACGTGACCTATCGGGCCATCGATGATCGGCGCACGCGGGTCGAGGGCGCAATCTTCGAGCCCGCCGAACGCTTGACCTTGAAACTCGAGGGCGCCGCCAAAGTCGGCTATCGTTCCCTCCTCATCGCCGGGGCCGCCGATCCCCATTTCATCGCCCGGCACGAGGAGATATTTGCCGAGGTTAAGCGCATCGTCCGCGATCTTGTCTGTGAGGATACCGCCGAGGACTACCGCCTTGGCTTTCGGCTCTATGGTGTCGATGGGGTGCGTCGATGGGCCGAGCCACCCGCGCACATGCCGCGCGAGGCATTCGTAATGGGCGAGTGCATCGCCGGTTCGGCCGAGCGTGCGGAGGAGGTCATCCGCACCACCAAGCAGTATCTGCTGCACCACGGCTATGAAGGTCGGCTGTCGACGGCCGGCAATCTCGCTTTCCCGTTCACGCCGCCCGAGGTGATGATCGGCGAGGCTTACCGCTTCAATGTCTTTCACCTGTTGGAGGTCGACGACCCAGCCCGCCTATTCCCCGTCGAGGTCCACAGGCTCGGCTGATCCCGGCCGATGCAT
>DASTMQ010000411.1:0-18452 GCA_035714005.1 Hyphomicrobiaceae bacterium | reverse complement strand
GACGGGCTTCGGCGCGGGATTTCTCGATGTCTGGCCCGTAACCGATCATCTGCTCAAGCTCTTGCTTGGTCGCGGCCATGGGCGAGCCGGGAAAAACAATACCGCCCACCGTCTTGATGATGGCAATCTTCGATAGGGCTTGGGCGCCCTTCCACTGGTCGATGGCCAAGAACAGGGCCTTGCGAACCCGCACGTCGTCGAACGGCTTTTTCTGATGGTTTGGCGTCACGACGTTGCCGCAGTTCCAATCGCTTTCCTGCACGCTGATCTTGTCGCCCAATTCTTTAACCAGCTGATCCCTGGCCGAAGGCGGCAAAGACCGGAATTCCAAGGCGGCGCGGTCGGCCCTGATCGCGTCCGTGCGTACGGTTTGCTTGGGAGCAAACACGGCGACAAAGCCGTCGAGGTAGGGCTGACCCGGATGGTAGTAGTCGGGGTTGCGCTCGCCCTTAATGGACTGGCCGACCTGGTATTCCGTGAGCTTGAAGGGGCCCGAGCCCATGATGTTCTTCTCGTACCAATGCATGTCTTGGTCGAGTTTCTTCTTGGAATAAATGTAGGCGTAAGGATCGGCCAGGGCCGGCAGGAACGTGAGGGTTGCAAACTTTAGTTTGAAGACCACCGTCTCATCGTCCGGCGCGGTAATGGTATCGACCATTACGAAGTTGTTTTCGCGCGCGCTGGCAACACCGGGCTTTGGGTGAACGATCTTGTTCCAACTCGCCGCAACGTCCTGTGCCGTCAGCGGGGAGCCGTCGTGGAATTTCACGCCCTTTCGGATCTTGAAGGTATAAGTCAAGCCATTGTCGGTTGCTGTCGGCATTTCCGTGCACAAATCGCACGTGAAATCGGTGGTCGACGACGGATTGTCTGGATCGACGCGGATTAGCACACTGTAGAAAGGTGCCGTCGCGTGCACGACGGCGAAGGTGGTCTCGCGATGCCCATCGAGGCTGGGCCCACCGTCGGCCGGGATCATATAGGTCAGAATGCCACCGCGTTTGGGCGCCTCGGCGAGGGCGGCGGTCGCTCCGCAGACGAGAGCGGCAGCGAGCAGCCCGCGCCAGCAAGCCCTGTTGCCAACCAAGGGCAGGTGCCGGGAGCGGAGGAAGCCCCCGAATAATCTGCGGTCTTGCTCGTGCGTCTTGGCCACCGATGGGTCCTCCAGCTGATGTTGATGTTAGCGTTGGCCTTTCTCAATGCCAGCGACACGTCCGTCCGGGCGGATCGCACGCCTGCGCGCGGGCACCGCAATCGGCTTCAACCTCGAGCGACAAAAACGCGCCCCGGGCAGCGTTCGGCGAACGGGCTCAGATTGGGCGCAAAACGCGGGACAGGCCCTGGCTGAGGGGTCCTCATGGCGTCTCCCTTTCATCACCGGATGCCTTATTTGCCCTGCAAGCGGATCGGCGCCGGGGCGGCATTCCATTGGCAGCTAAGTGTGACGCGAAAATTACGCGTCCCACCATTGTCAAATAGTCTAGCGGTTAAATGCCGGGAGGATAGATCCCGCGCGCACGTTCCGGCAAAAAAGCAAAACAAAGACCATAACCGCTTGGATCAATAACGCCGCCGCTCCCTCGCAGCGCACCATGCTGGGGCGCGCGCGGGCCGCATCGCCGTGGGGGGCCCACGTACGGGGCCCGGTCGCGACCGATGTCACCGCGGCGATTATGCGGCCGCTACCGCGGCTCCAGAAGATCCTCGGTTTTTTTAAACCCGAAGCTTGGCGCGCCGCAAAGCGAACCTGACCAAAGCCAAAAAAGCCGGAAAAAGGGCGCCGCTGCGTCGGGTTGCTGCTGCCTGGCAAGGGCGCTCGTGCGCAGCATTTGTCGCACTTTCAAGGCGACGCCTGCAAAAACGTCAGCGGGGCAGTGAAGCCGTCGGTTCGTTTTTCAATGCGGGGCCGTCTTTCGTAGGGATGCCCTTAATCGCGCTTATTGCGTAGAATCAATGGTGAGCTCGTTTGCAGGTTTCACGCAAATGCATCGTGTCCGCAGCATCTCAAGTCTCGCCAGGGGGCATCCCTTCGTCATCCGCCTCAACCGTTATTTTGCCTTGAGCGACGATGAGCTGGCGAGCCTTTGGCAGCTGTTTGAAGCCGAGCTCATCGTCAATAGGCGCCGGGATCTCGTCATTGATGGGTATGAGTATCGCAAACTCTGCTTTGTCGAGTCCGGCTTTGCCGCGCGTTACAAGCTCCTGCGCAATGGCAAGCGACAAATCGTCAACCTGGTCCTGCCCGGGGATATCGTCGGCCTACCGGGGAGTTTCCTGGAGAAGGCGCGCTACTCGGTGGTTGCCCTCACCGATTTGAAGCTCCAGGTCTGCCCCGTCAGCGACTACATTCAGCTTTGCTACAAGCGGCCGCTGTTCGGCCTGATGCTAAGCTGGCTGGCGATACAGGAGGCGGTCACTTGTGCGGAGCATGTGATTAACACGGGTCGTCGCACGCCCACCGAACGCCTGGCGCACTTTTTGCTGGAAATGTATTCGCGACTGGAGATGGTTGGGCTCGCCACCAACCGTCACTTTGATTTGCCATTATCGCAGGAGGTCATGAGCGACGTGCTCGGGTTAAGCGTACCCCACCTCAATCGCACGCTGGCAAAATTGCGCGCCGCGGGCTCCGTCACGGTCAATAGTCACAAGATCGGATTGCTGGACCTTGCCGGCCTTGAAATTCTCGGCCACTTCCAACCGCTTGACTTGACGCGGGCGCCGGCCGCCGCCGCCAGTTTTTCATGATTGCCGAGGTCGTCGGCACAAAATGGCGCCAAGCTCGCGACCCCAAATCTTTAATCCTGAGCAATAATTGCGCTTAAGGCGGTCACGGCGAGAGAGCGCGATCCTCTTTGCATCAACACGCCTGGCTAACTCCGTCAGATCGATCGCCGGTCCTCGGCGACGCGCCAGGCCATCGCAAGGGAGTGATCAATGCCAGCGCCAACGAACAGGCTCGGCCGCCCGGCCACGCGCCGCCAATTCTTGCAGACAGCAGGTGTCGCCGCAGGTGCGGCGGGTTTGGCGCCGATGCTGGCGGCGCCGTTTGTATCGACGGCGCTGGCGCAGAGCAAGACCCTGAAGATCCTGCAATGGAGTCATTTCATACCGCAGTACGACAAGTGGATCGATGGCTTCGCCAAGGATTGGGGTAAGAAAAATGGCGTAACGGTCACCGTCGATCATATCCCGCATCTGGAGCTTCCGGCCCGAGCTGCTGCCGAAGTCAGCGCCGGCTCCGGACACGACATCTTCGGCTTCAATGGCTCGGGCGGTCCGCACCTTTATGCCAAACACCTCTTCGACCTGACGTCGCTGATCGAGGAAGTCGAAAAGAAGCATGGCAAGGTGTTGCCGATGGGTCGGCAAATCGCCTGGAACGAGGAGACCAAGACCTGGGTCGCATTTCCCGACTACTTCATCGATTTTCCGGGCCTTTATCGCAAGGACCTGTGGGACGAAATCGGCATGACACCCGATACTTGGGAGGACATCCGCATCGGAGGCGGCAAACTCAAGAAGAAAGGCAATCCGGTCGGGATTGGCCTGGCGCACTCCGTCGACCCCAACAATTCCTACAACAGCATGCTGTGGAGTGCCGGGGCCTCCGTTTGCGACGAAACCGGAAAGCACGTGACCATCGATTCGAAGGCAACGCTGGAGGTAGTCAAATACGTGCGCGCTCTCTACCAAGAGGCGATGGATCCCGAAGTCCTGTCGTGGGATGATGCTGGCAACAATCGCTTTCTTGCCTCGGGGCGCGGCTCATGGATCCACAACCCGATTTCGGCCTACCGGACGATCCAGAAATCCAATCCCGAACTGGCCGATAAGCTTGCGGTATGGAAAACACCGGCCGGGTCGGTACGCCGGTTGGCCGCCGGCGCGCCCAACTCCTACGTGATTTGGAAATTCGCGCGCAACAAGGACACGGCGGTCGAGTTCCTCAAATATTACGCGGACCACTACACCGAGGCCTTCATGGCATCGACGGGTTACGACCACCCGCTATTTGAGGACCTCGTCAAGAAGCCGATGCCGATTTTCTCCAATGACCCCGGCTCGCATCCACCCGACAAGTTGAAAGTGCTGGAGACGGCCGACCAGTGGTGCGTGGTGTTTGGTTACCCCGGCCCGTCATCGCCGGCCGCAGATGAGGTGGCCGACCGCTACATTCTTCCCGATATGATGGCGCAAGCGGCGACCGATAAAATGGCGCCGGAGGAGGCCGTCAAATGGGCGGCGAACGAGATCAACCTCATCTACGACAAGTGGGCAAAGCGCGCGTAAGCGGCATTCAAGCCCGCGTGGCGGGGGCGTGCCGCCCCGCCACTGCTGCGCGACAACGCCTTGGCCGCCAGGCGAGCTGGCGGCTGCATCTGCCATCGCCAGGGAGGTCGAAGTGGCTTCGGTCGCCGCCAGCAATATCAGCAAATGTTTCGGGCCAGTGACGGCCGTCGATGGCATCAGTCTTGACGTGCGCGACGGCGAATTCCTGGTCCTGCTCGGCCCATCGGGGTGCGGCAAGACCACGTTGCTTCGCATCATCGCCGGCTTGGAGGTGCCGACCTCCGGTCAAATTCTGATAGACGGGCAGGTGGTCAACGACATGCCGCCGCGCGCGCGCGGCATCGCCATGGTCTTTCAGAGTTATGGCCTTTACCCTCACTTGACCGTTTGGAACAACATCGCCTTTCCACTCAAGACCCAAGGCGTCGCCAGCGACGAGATTAGGCGTAAGGTCGCCTGGGCGGCGCGCCTGCTCGGCATCGATCACCTTGCCGATCGCCGGCCGCGGCAACTGTCCGGTGGGGAGCGGCAACGCGTAGCGTTGGCGCGCGCGCTGGTGCGCGAGCCTTCGGTTTTCTTGCTCGACGAACCACTATCAAACCTCGACGCCAAGTTGCGCGCGAGTGCCCGCAGCGAGCTCAAGCAGTTCCAGCAGACGGTGCGCACGGCGACCATTTATGTGACCCACGACCAGGTCGAGGCCATGGGAATGGGAGATCGGATCGCCGTGATCGATCGCGGCAAACTACGCCAAGTCGGCACTCCCACCGAGATCTATGAGCACCCGGCGGACGAGTTTGTCGCAAGCTTCCTCGGGACGCCGCCCATGAATTTGATCGAGCGCGATGGCGGCTCGTTGGGCTTTCGCCCGGAGGCCTTCTTGCCCAAGGAATTGCTGAACGGAAGCGCAGTCATGGAAATGCCGTTCCGGGTCGATCGCATGGAATACCTCGGTTCCGAGCGCATCCTGTACGGAGCCTTGCGGGATCGGGCGGCAAAACGCGAGGTAACCGCGAAACTACCAGCGCATGTGGCCCTCAACGGCATCGCGGCCGGAGCCTGGCACGATTTCGCGGTGCGGGAATCGGAGCTTCGCTTGTTTGATTCTCTAGGACGCCAGGTTCGCGCTTAGCCGGAGCTGCCAGCATGGCGACGATTGCAACGCATGCCGCTTCCCCGCGTAAATCTCGGTATCTGCTCGACCGCGTAGAGTTGATCGGACCGCTCTTCATCGCCCCGGCGATTCTCTACGTTTTTGTTTTGGTGGCGCTGCCATTTTTCCTGGCCATTTACTACAGCGTCAGCGCCTTTACCATTTTCGATCCATCCTACCGCTTCGTGGGTATCGCCAACTTTCTTGACGTCATAAAGAGCGAAATCTTCCGGCGGACGTTGATCAATACCTTCATCTTTACGATCGGGGCCCAGGTCATCGGCCTTTTGCTCGGCAAATTCGCCGCCATGCTGTTGATGAAGGAGTTTCCCGGGCGCGGACTGGCACGCGCCCTGGTGGTGTTGCCCTGGGCCGTGCCGGTGTCGTTGGCGACCCTGGCCTGGCAATGGATGTTCGACTCCCTTTACAGCGTGATCAACTGGACACTGGTGGCCATCGGCCTGCTCGATCCGGCGACGCACCTGCAGTGGCTGGGCCAGCAGGACCTTGCAATGATGGCCGTCACCGTTGTGCACGCGTGGCGACTGTTTCCCTTCGGGGTGGTAATTTTTATCGCCGGATTCACCTCGGTACCGAAAGACGTGCTGGACGCGGCAACCGTCGATGGTGCCGGTTTTTGGCGGCGCAACTACCAGATCATCCTCCCCATCATCGCACCCGTTGTGGTGATCGCGCTGATCTTCGGCACGGTATTCACCTTCACGGATCTCAGCGTCGTCTACCTGCTGACAAAGGGTGGGCCAGTGAACGGCACGCAGGTGCTGGGCTCGCTTGCGTTCCAGGTCGGCATCATGTCTGGCGACGTCGCCCATGGTGCCGTGATTTGTCTGTTCTTGTTTCCGTTCTTGTTGATCGCCGTGGTTGCGTTCCTGCGCGCGCTCAGGCGACGGGAGATCTAAGGTGCGGCTGGCAAAGTGGCTGCTCGGCGAAACATCCTTTTACGCGGCGGTGGTAGCGCTCGTCACGTTTGCCGCCTTTCCCTTCTATTGGATGCTGATTACGGCCTTCAAGACGGATGCCGACCTCTACAATCTCAAGTCCAATCCTTATTGGTTCAACACCTCGCCGACACTGGAGCACCTGCGCTACCTGTTCCAGGAGACACTGTTTTTGCAGTGGCTCGGCAACACGGCCGTGATCGGCCTTTGCGTTGTCGTCATTACCCTGCTCGTCGCCTTGCCGGCGGGCTACAGCCTCGCCCGCATGTCCGGACGCGGTGCCGAAAGCCTCGGCATCGGCATTTTTCTCACCTACCTGGTGCCGCCGACATTGCTGTTTTTGCCGTTGTCGCGAGTGGTGTCGTTGCTCGGCCTGCAAGATTCTCTTTGGTCGCTCGTGCTCGTGTATCCGACCTTTACGATTCCCTTCTGCACCTGGCTGTTCATGGGTTTTTTCAAGGCGGTGCCGCGCGAAATCGAGGAGGCGGCAATCGTCGACGGGTGTACCGTGGTCGGAGCCTTTATCAAGACGGTGCTGCCACTCTCGGTTCCGGGAATACTCACGGTCGTCATCTTTGCCTTTACGCTGACCATGCAGGAGTTCGTCTACGCGCTCACTTTCATCTCCTCCTCCGACCAAAAGCCGGTAACGCTCGGGGTTGCGACCGATCTCGTTCGCGGCGACATCTTCTACTGGGGTGAGTTGATGGCGGCCGCGCTGATCTCCAGTGTGCCGGTAGCGATTGCCTACAATCTTTTTCTGGACCGCTTCATTAGCGGCATTACCGGTGGCGCCGTTAAGTAGAGGGCTGCGGCGGCGCAAGGCCTATCGAGCGAATTTGCCGCAAGGCCGGTTACGCAAGGAGCCAACGAAACGCCCGCTGCAGCTCGCGTGCGCCGTGCGATCGGTACCAGCGGCCGTGCGCAAGTATGACGCGCTCGGGGTTCCAGGTGATCATTTTCTCGACCGCGGCCCGCAATTGTGCCTTGTGCTTGCGGAACGTCAACCGTAGGTCTCGCGGCATCTGTCCGTCGGGGTCTTGCACGCCGCCCAGGCGTGTGAGCAACCGCGCCAGATTGGATTTGAGCTTGCGGGCTTCGAAATTCTCGATCAAATCCGTGAGAATTAAAGTCCTTGTGGCGCGGTGGAAGAACACCACTTCGGTCAGGTAACTGCCGGCGATCGGCAAGGTGGCGATCTCCGCGTCCCAGGGATAGCCGCTTTCAGCATCGAGCCTGAGCCCGCCAAAGCGCAATCGGTCGCCGGCTTGCCGCTTGGTACACGGCGCAAGGTATATGGCGGCATCGGGAAAAGCGGCACGCCACTCGGGGATCCACCAATAGTGGAGGCGGTTGGGAGCGACGATGAACTGCGGTTGTCCCGCTCGGCGGAGCTGGCCGCGAAGGTCCGGCAGCAGGGGCGTTGGTGAATGCACGAACAGCTTCTTGTCGCGCAGACGAATAATCGTCATTCGGGTCGTGAAGGGCAGCTTCAAGAACGGCGCGCCAAAGCGGAGTATCGGTCCGTCGACGATCCAAATCCCGGTTATGACCTGTTTTAGTCTGTTGATGGGTGCATAGATCTGTGTCGGCATAAGAGGAGGCCCTTGGCCGGCAGGCGGTTAGCTTGCGGCACGGCGCGAAGTCGCCGCGATCGATCAAGGCGATATGGGCCGGTGCAGCTTATGAGGGGTGCACCGGTCAAGCCGCGGGCCGCAGCTGCAACCGCTCAACGACGTCTCGAAATCCGGTTCGCCAACTTGCGTGGCCGGGCCGCCATCCCAGTTCCGCCTTGGCCTTGGCATTTGAGCCGGCGCGCGCCTCGGTCATCATCACGACCAGATGTTCACCGCCCACGATGCGGGCGAGCCAAGCCGGCAGGTGCCGGGGTGGCTTTGCCGCCAATAGCTTGCCGAGCACGGGCAGCCATTCGCGCACGGGCGCCGGCTCGTCGTCCACAATGTTATAAACTGCGCCGCCGACACCGCGTTCAATGGCCAAGGCGGTGGCCTGTGCGGCATCATCGATATGCACGAATGACCACCAGCCATTGCCGCTGCCAATCAGCGGTGCGCGCCGACGCCGGATTTGCTCGAGCAAGGGGCCGTCAAATAGACCGGTATTGTCGCCGTAGAAGGCGCCATAGCGCAAGACGATGCCCGCGGGCGAGCTCGATTGTGTGACGACAGCTTCGAGATAGCGGATGGCAGCGAGCGTGCGCGACAGTTCCTTGGGTGGGTTGGGGTCGAGCGGATCGTCTTCGGTTTTTACCGCGCCGCCCACGCGGGCGTAGGGCCAGCCGCAAAAGCTCTGGGCCAGGAAGCGTCCAACGCCGGCGGCGCGCGCCGCGGCCAACAAATGGTCGGTAGCCTCCGTCCGCAAGCGATTGGTCGCGGCGAAGGAACGATCGAAGGTGCGCAGATCGGAGGCTGCCTTCAAGTCGGTCATCTCATGCACCATCGCTTCCGGCTTGGCGTCGAGAACCGCGGCCGCGATCGCCCGGCGATCGAGTGCGTCGGCAACGATGGCCTCGGCACCGAGCCTGCGCAGTAAGGGCGCTTTCTCGGGCGAGCGCGTGAGGCCAATAGTCGAATGACCGGCGCCTGCGAGCAACGGAATGAGGCGCTGGCCAACTGCTCCGGTCGCGCCTGCCAAAAAAATTCGCAAAAGTCTCACTCCAAGTCTCATTCCCTGGCCGCTTTGCGTAGGTGAGCGGTTGCTGTCCGAATTCAAGTGGGCGCCGGCGTGCGCGTGCTGCGGGCGAAAGCTTGGATTGGAACTTGCCTGGTCAATGAGCGTTGCGTTCTCAGCCGAGCCTCGCGACCCAATGCCGACGTCGGTAGAGCCGGCGGGCCGCCTGCCAAGCTCGTGCCGTGACCCAACGCTGGTACCCTTCTGCCGAGCCCTCGCACATGTCATTGCCGGGTTTGCTTTTGGCTGCCGCCCGTGGCCCCGTTGCAAAACCAATGCCGCGCTGCACGGGAGCCTTGGGCTCACAAAAACGTGTCAGGCAAATACGTCGCTGCCGGCGATGGCTGCGACGGGACAAGGGCGGCGCAAACGTCGATTTTGCGGAGGGGTCTCAACGCGCCAGGGTGGCGCCGCGGCGCCGTCCTCGCCGCTGGCGCGGTGCGCCGAGCCCTAACCGCCAGCCGTGCGCGAGCCCCTAGCGGGCTTCCGGGCGGGTCAAGGCTGCAGCGGCCTTAACACTCGCTTTAAGACCCAGCTGGCGCGCGCGGCTCGATGGAAGGGTAGGCGTTGCGGAAAGGAGCCAAGGCCATGGAACAGCGACCGCGGGAGTACGTCCTCGATATCTATAAGCTGGTGCTGGGAGGGTTTGTGGCCCTGTCGCCGTGGCTGTTTGCCTTTCGCTACGAGGCAGCGCGCCTTGAGTCCGTGGTGAGCGGCATGCTGGTGGTGGCAATTTCGATTGCAGCCCTGATTGCCTTTGCCGATTGGGAAGAATGGGCGGTGCTGGCGTTGGGTCTTTGGCTCATTGCTTCGCCCTGGGCCCTTGGCTTTCCGGTTGCGGCGGCAATGAAAATCCACATTGGCGTTGGCCTGGCGCTCGTCTATCTGGCGGGCCTTGAGTTATGGCTGATCCACTACAATCACGATTCCCCGAGAACGGTCGGCCGTGACGACGACGCTGAATTGAAAGCCCGTCGTGTCCGCAGCTGAGCGCAAGCAAGCGCTCGACGAATCGCTCGACGCCATCCGTCGCCGTCCGCGGCTCGACACGAGAGCACCGGCTGCACGCGGCGATGCAAAGGACCAATAGCCGTCCCGCCCGGATGGCGCCGACCAGCATCCGCTCGCCCACCGATAACAAAGCGCCGCCGACGCCTGACAAAAGGTCCGTGCACGCCTCGGACCAAATCTGGCGCGCTTTGCCAATGATAGGTGCCTAGGGAAATTCGTTTGCGATCGCCAACTTGCTCGTCACGCGCGAGCCGGCAGCACAGGCACCTGCAAGGGCATCGAACGCGAGTGTGTCGACCGGCAGGCTCGCGGAGCTCTTGGGACCCGTCCCGCTGGGATTGCGCTTTTTGGCAATCGGTTGCTTGGATTGAAAGGATAGAGCATGTCGAAGGGCAGCGGCGGCGGTGGTGGTGGTGGTGGCGGCGGTGGTGGCGGTGCAGCACCTCCCCCGACCACCCCAACGCATCCCATTCCGAGCGCGGCGCAAACCTTAACCGAACTCCTGGCCGACAATCCGAGTTTTACTCATACCACCGGCGCGGGGTCCGCCGGCTCGCCCTTCCTGTTCAACGGATCGGGCACCTTCATCTTTCCCGGTGACGCCGCAAGCTTTACCTCCGTCAGCGCCATTGCCGGCAGCGACAGTACGCTCGATTTCAACAACGCCATTGCCGGTGCGGTCGACAGTTTGGATCAACCTGCCGATTTCATAACGCTGGCGGCAGCGGGCAATGTGGTGACGGAAACGATTTCGCCGGGCGGCGGACGGTTGGCCAAAACCGTCACCGGGGCCGTGTCGGGCACGAATTTCCAGCATTTGCAGTTCGATTTTTCCAGCGACGCGGATCCCGCCCGGGGGACGCCACAGCTGACGGTGAATGCCGGCACGGATCTCAGTCACTCGACGGTCACAGATATTCTGATCAATGGCGGTGTGCAGGCGGGGGCAGCGGACCTCACCGGACTGGTCGGCAACTATTCGGCCCACCACCTCTTTGTCACCTTCGATTCCAATCCTTTCAACATCGCCGCTGGCGATGCGTTGGCACCGAGCATTCTGCCTGGCGTCTCGCAAGTCTTGAACAGTTTCGGCGCGGGCGAGCTTGACTTCAGCAACACCGGCGTCGGCGCGATGACCGTCGATCTGCTCGATCAGACCTTGAGCGGCACAAACGCGGCCGGTCACGCCATCACCTCCGATCAAAATGCCTTTGCGATCGATGCGAGCGACACCATCATCAGCTTTGCGGGCGTGACGGGTGTCATCGGCGGCCCCGGCAACGATACCATCATTATGGACAATGTCGGCGACGGTGTGCAGGGCGGCAGCGGCAATGATCTTCTGATCGCCGGCGCCGGCCCAGACAAGATCGATGGCGGCCTGATCGTCCCCGCCAACGCCGGGGTGGCGCCGCCCGGCGAGGATACCGTGTCCTATGAACGCTCAACCGGCGCCGTACAGGTCGACCTTAACGTCGAGATCCCGAACGGCACGCGTCCGACCGGTGGACCGGTCAAGGCAACTGCCCAGCATGGTGGCTTTGCCGAGGGCGATTCGCTGCAGAACGTCAGCAACGTGACCGGCTCCGCCTTCAACGACACGCTGACGGGCAATGCCGCCGCGAACAAGATCACCGGCGGCTTGGGTGCTGACACTCTGACCGGCAATGGCCCGAGCTGGAATATCAACACGGGTAGCTTCGGCGCGGTACTGGCGGCGAGCGGACCGGACACGTTCGTTTTCAAGACGGCGGCCGACAGCGGCGTTGGCGTCGGCAATCGCGACGTCATCACAGACTTCTCGCTGCAGACGAACGCCACGGCGGGAACGGTTGCCGACAAAATTGACCTGTCGCTGCTCGATCCCAACCACACCTTTACCTTCGCCACCAATATCACGGCGAGCGGGCACGGCGAGGTAAGTGCACATCTCGATGCGGCCAGCAACGACGTGGTGGTGCTGGTCGATGCGACCGGCGATGGCGTTGTCGACATGGAAATCGAGCTGCAGAACCAACATGCGCTGACAACGGCCATTGCCAATGCCTTGAAGGCTGACATCATCATCTAAGGCGCCGGCAGTTGGCTCCGCGAGCCTGCTCGGGGGAGTTTGATCCCCGGGCAGGCCAGATTTCAGAGGGTAAAGACCCTTGAAATTAGGCCTAAAGGCCGGATGGCACGGCGACAGCAAAAGGCTTAAACGCGGGGATCCCCTGTTGCGCATTCGATTGGGACCTTTTGTGAGGCACCCAAGGCTCTAGGCGGGTTGCTGAGACGAGTTCAATCTCGTGTCAGGTAAGCCGGAGGCAGCCGATGCAGTCGTTGGGTTCGATGGCCGTGCGGTTGCGCCGAACGCCCTTGCGCGGGTGCTGGAACACCTTCGCCTCGGAGCGCACACTCGCGTGTGCGACCATCGCGGCGCTCATCTGCGGCATGGGCTTTCTCGGGCTATATGTTGCCGCTCACATCAAGGACAATCTCGTACACAAGGCCGCGGCGGCCACGGCCTTGTACATGGATAGCTTCGTTGCGCCGTGGGCGCAGGAGCTGGCCACGCGCACGACGCTCTCGCCGGCCACGCAAGCGGAGGTGAGCAAGCTGCTGTCGCCGGCCTCGGCCGGGCGGCCGCTGATTGGGGTTCGCGTCTGGGTGGGGCAGACCATCGTTTTCAGCAACGACAGGGCGGTCATCGGCAAGTCCTTTCCCAGCACCCCAGAAAGCGAACTTGCATGGTCCGGGCATGTGACGGGGGAATTCAACCAAATCGACGAGGACGATGAGCAGATCTTCGATGTGCCTCTGCCCATCCTGGAAGTCTACGCTCCGGTGCGCGAGCGTGGCACGGGGCGGATCATTGCCCTGATCGAGACCTACGAGGCTGCCACCGAGCTCGAGACGCGCATCCTAACGGCGCAGGCCTTTGCCTGGCTTCTGGTCGGCGCCGCGACGCTGGGCATCGGACTGCTGCTACTAGGCGTCATGCGCAGTGCGCGGCTCAAGCAAAATTCACTCGCGAGCCAAATTGGCGAGTTGCTGCGCATGAAAGCCGACGTCGAGGGGGAGCAACGGCGCCTTCGGCGGGCCGCGCGTGGGGCCAGTGAAAACAACGAGCACAATCTTCGCCGCATCGGCACCGAGCTCTACTCAGGGCCGGTGCAACTGATCTCCCTCGCGCTCCTGAAGATTGAGGCCCTTTGCGCATCGGCCTTTTCAGCGGGGCAGCAACTGCCGAGCGCGCAGGTGGAGGACATCGAAATCATTCGCCAAGCCCTGGGCAAGACCTTAGCCGAGATGCGCAGTGTTTCTTCCGAGCTGATCCTGTTCGAAATCGAAAACCTTTCGCTCGCCGATTCGGTGCGTCTCGCCGCCCGTCGCCATGCGCGCAAAACCGGTCGCCCCGTTCGCTGCGATGCCGGCGCGGTCGTCACGGCGGACGTGCACGAGCAGTTGAAGACCTGCCTTTATCGTTTTGCTCAAGAGGGGCTCGATAGAGCCTCGCACTTTGCGGCGGGCAGCGAGCACGTGCTGCGCGCCAGCCGCGATGGCGAGGCGATCGGCATCGAGGTGATTACCGGGCGACCAAACCAGAGCGGGCAGCAGGAGGCTTTTTTGCTGAGTGTCGGCAGTCTGCGCGATCGCGTGGAATCGTGGGGCGGAACCTTCGAAGTTAAGACCGACCCTGTCAGCGGTGCCTCAATCATCGCCCGCTTTGCCTTTGCCGAACTGGGTGGCGCGCATGGTTGAAACCATTACGTTTGCGGCGGTCGACGAACACCCGCTGTTTCGGCAAGGGCTCATTCAATCCTTGCAGCGCACCGAGGGCCTGATCTGTGTCGCCGAAGGCGAAACGGCCGCCGATGCGCGGCGCATTGCGGCCTTGCAGAAGCCCGATGTTCTCATCCTAGAGATCTTCATTCGGGGCGGAGGCATCGCGGCGGCGCGGGCGATCCTTTCCGCTCACCGCAAGACCAATGTACTGATTTTGACGGCCTCGGACGACGAGGTGCACTTAACCCAGGCTCTGCGCGCCGGTGTACGCGGCTATGTCTTAAAGGGAATAAGCGGCGGCGAGTTGGTCGAAATTATCAGGGGTGTACAGGCCGGGGAGCCCTACATCGCGCCAGCGCTGAGCGCCCAACTTCTGTTAGGTTCGAGCCTCGACCCCCAGCCGCAGGTCAACAGTTGTGCCGAGCTTTCCCATCGCGAGCAGCAGGTCCTTGCCGGGGTTTGCAAGGGGCTCACCGACAAGGAAATTGCCGACAAACTCCATATCAAACCGAGCACGATCAGGTACTATTTGGCGCACATCTTTAAGAAGCTAAAGGTGCACAACCGCGTCCAGGCCCTGCAAATGTCGCGAGGCTTCCTCAAGACTTGACGTCCTCAAGACTTGAAGGAGTGAGACGAAGACGTCTCACTCCTTCTTTCCCGCGTACCCCCGCGCTGTTCCGCTGGCGGGGCGGCTCACGATGCTCAAGTCTTTTTGAGCGACCGCTTTTTTTGAGATGCAGCGGGGGTGCTAGTAGTGATAGCGATCCACCTGCTCATAGAAGTTTCTGGCGTCGAGGGCTTGGGCGGAAGCCACAACCCCCGTGAGCAATACCAGGGCAACAAGGGCGGATGTGATGGTCCTCATGACGGTCTCTCCTTCGATCGCTTGAGCTCGTTGCCTTCGAGCTGATGCAAGGGAAGGTAGGGATCGAGGCTTTCCGCGCCCAGCTTCGGAATTGGCAGGTTTTCACCTGACCTTTCCGGGTCAAGAAAATGCCGCTGCGCTCGCGAAATTGTGGGCTTGCACAAGACCAGAGATCACCGAGCCGGCGGACGGTGAGCAAAGGGCGGCGGGCAAGCTCGGGGCCTTGAGGGCGTCGGTCTGAGCCGGGCCGCCGGACCGCGGCGCTGCTCCCTGCCGTTCGGCACGTCGGCCCCCCAAAGCGTCAATTATTTGAACCACTTTACTCCTTGCGATGTTCTGTTGAGGAGACCTGGCCGCTGCCATCGGCCCCCGACCTGGGTAGGAATGCCGACCGTCAATGTGGCGCCAACATCCGAACGAACCGGCCAAGCTCGTGCTGTTGGCGATGGCACGCCGCAGCGCCCAGCGTTCGACCTTGTTCCCGAGCGGTGCCGAGTTGGGCAGCGTCGAGACAAAGCACACCTGCCGCATGGCATGGCTGCATCGGCCTGCGCGGCTCGCGGCGCCTTAGGCGAACGGCTGGGGTGCGAGGGCGAGGTTGCCCACGCCAAGGTTCACAGAACGTAGCCCGATTTGAGGAGAACTCTCATGGCTCGAACATCACCACGCCAGCGCAAGACCACCGGGCGGATCATGCACGAGTTCAAACACGGCGAATTGAAGCGCGGGCGTGGTGGTGGGGGCGGAAAGGTCAAGAATAGGCGACAGGCCATCGCCATTGCACTCAGCGAAGCCGGCGCTTCGAAATACCAGAGTGCCGCCGAGAATAGACGGCATCTCAGCAAGACCAAGCGCAAGGAGGCGCGCGGTGCGACCGGACAGCAGGAGCGCGAAGGCAGATCGCATGTCGGGGCGCGCGGTCGGCGCGAGAGCTCGGCTGCCATGGGCGGTCGCAATGCCAAGACGCTGACGCGCCGGGGCCGCAAGGCTGCGCGTTCGAGAGCCCGCCACAGCGGCAGCGCATCCCGGTCGGAGCTCTACCGCCGGGCCAAGGCCCGCGGCATTCCCGGGCGGTCGCGAATGAGCAAGCGGCAGCTTGAGAACGCGCTGAACTAGGCACGGCAAAGCCGTGAGGCGCGCCAATTTCGGAGCAGCGATCATGTCCGACTTCTCTCTGTTGAGGGAGCGTATGATCGATGCCCAACTCGCTCGCCGCGGTATCCAAGATCGCTACGTCATTGCGGCGATGGGCAAAGTCCCGCGCGAGGTTTTTGTCGCCGCCGCGCTCGAGGAATTCGCCTACGCGGACGCACCGCTACCCATTGGAGAAGAACAGACCATCTCCCAACCCTACGTCGTTGCCTTGATGATCGAGGCAGCGGCGGTCGAGCCGGGCGACTGCGTGCTGGAGGTCGGTGCCGGATCGGGCTATGCGGCGGCCGTTCTCAGTCAGATCGCCAACGCCGTCTATGCAATCGAGCGCCATCCCTCCCTGGTCGAAGCCGCCCGCGCGCGCTTCGCTCGGCTTGGCTACGATAATATTGAGATCCGCGTTGGGGATGGAACGTTGGGTTGGGCCCAAGCCGCGCCTTTCGACGCCATTCTCGTCTCGGCCGGCGGGCCGAAAGTGCCCCCGGCGCTTAAGCAGCAGTTGGCCATCGGCGGCCGCCTGGTGATCCCCGTCGGCGAGTGCGGACGCAGACAGAGTTTGTTGCGGGTCACGCGCACAGCCGAGGCCGCGTTCGAGGAGGAAAATCTCGGCTCGGTGAAGTTCGTGCCGTTGATCGGCAAGGGCGGTTGGCCGGAAGGCGGCGGCCCACAGCAGCGACGGCGCCGCCGCGACCCCACCCAGGACCTCCCCAAGCTGATCGCCGGGCGGGCCCAAGCCTTGCCCGCCTTCAATGCGGCGGCGTTCGGGACCTTGTTTGATCGTTTTGCAGACCAGCGTATCGTGCTGCTCGGCGAAGCCAGCCATGGCACCTCAGAATTCTACCGAGCCCGAGCCGCAATCACGCGGCACCTCATCGCCCATCACGGCTTTACCGTCGTCGCCGTGGAGGCAGATTGGCCGGACGCGGCGGTCATCGACCGTTACGTGCGTCATCTGCCGAACGAGGTCGGGGTCGACAGGCCGTTCCAGAGGTTTCCAACCTGGATGTGGCGAAATCTCGAAGTTCTGGAGCTGGTGGAATGGCTGCGCGCCCACAACCAGGCCAAGGCCGCCGACCGGCAGGCGGGGTTTTACGGTCTCGACATCTACAACCTGCATGGCTCGATCGCGGCCGTGCTTGGCTATCTCGACAAAGTCGATCCCGAGGCGGCCAAGGTTGCCCGCGAGCGCTATGGCTGCCTTACGCCTTGGCAAAAGGAGCCTTCGACCTACGGTCGCGCCGCGCTCTCCGCGGGTTTCCGCAAATGCGAGACCGCCGTCGTGGAACAATGCCGCGAGCTGTTGCAGCGCCGGCTTGAATACTCCCAATCCGACGGCGCTAGCTTTCTGGATGCGGCCCAGAACGCCCGCCTGGTGGCGGCTGCGGAGCGCTACTACCGTGCCATGTACTATGGCGGCGCCGAGGCCTGGAACCTGCGCGACACGCACATGTTCGAGACGCTCGGCCATGTGCTGGAGGCGCGTGGTGCCAATGCCAAGGCGGTGGTCTGGGCGCACAACTCCCACATCGGGGATGCGCGCCACACCGAGATGGGAAGCGTGCGCGATGAGATCAATCTTGGTCAGCTTTGTCGCGAGCGCTTTGCGGGCGATGCAACTCTGATCGGATTTGGCACGCACACGGGGACGGTCGCGGCGGCGAGCGATTGGGATGGGGCGATGAAAGTGATGCGGGTGTGCCCGTCACACGCCGATAGCTACGAGCGCCTTTGCCACGAGGCTCGTTCAGCTCGTTTTTTGCTCGATCTGAGGCTCGAGGAGGAGCTGCGGCGCCGCTTAGCCGAGCCACGCCTGGAGCGCTACATCGGCGTCGTCTACCGACCACACACCGAGCTCGCGAGCCACTATGCCGAAGCGTCGTTGTCGCGACAATTCGATGCCTACCTCTGGTTCGACGAGAGCTGCGCGCTGACACCCTTGGCTGGGGCACGGACGGCCGGCGCGGCCGACCCGTATCCCTTCGGCCTCTAGTCTAGCTCACCGCGAGACCCTGCGAGCGTCGATCAAACCCGAAAAGGAGCATGACATGGTGAAAGGTCAAAAACGCACCAAGGCCCCGAAACTGGGCAGACAGGATCGATGGCCGAGCGACCATGGGGTGCGCGACGCCGAGCGCGAGGCAACGGACGACCGCACCGCCGAGAAGGATGGGAGCTGGACGCCCGGTGAGAAGGGCCACGGCGGGGAAGGCCGCAGCAAAGGCCATGGGGGCAGTGGCGGCAAGGGAACGGGACGATCGGGACCGGATTCGGGAGCTTAGCGACCACGATGGCGGCGTGCGGGCGCTCACGGCGCGGCGACGGCCGTGGATCGGCGTTTTAGGCCCTTGCCGGCGGGTGTCATGGCAGGTGCGCAGAGTGGGTGGGGCGTCAGATCTTTCAGTCTTCGTCGGCACGTTGCCCACCGCCGCTGGCGCGGTCATCGTAGCCGCGCCGCGAGCTGTAAAACATCAGCGCCATGAGGCCACACCCGATCACAACCGAAAAAAAGACGCCCAAACAGAGGGCGATCCAGCCATGGACACTCATGTGTGCCGTA
>DASTMQ010000410.1:0-19385 GCA_035714005.1 Hyphomicrobiaceae bacterium | reverse complement strand
CTCGAAGAAGCGGCGCTCGCACTCGTTGCGGTTACGCCCGTTAGCGGCACCCAGCATCCGCCAGCCGCGCCGGTTGAGCGCCCACCGTCGCAAGGTGTCGCCTTCGAAGGCCACAAGGATATTGAGGGCAAGGAGACAGAGCCCGATCCAGCGTGGATCGACGACCCGCGTCAACCGCACTGCCTCGATGCCGCCGTAGGCGGCAACATAGCCGATGAGCGGCCACCACAAACGGTGGAACAGCAGCCACAAAGGCCCAAACAGGGCCGCGCCCCAGGAGAAGCCATCCTTGATGAAAACGAGGCTTTCGGCACGGTCGATGCGATCGGCCGGGGCGTTCGGCGGCTCGTGCACGGTGAAGGTCTGCATGGCTGGGCCCGTGCCCTGGGTCAGGAGATAAAGTGGCCTTTTACGCGCTCACTGTCGCCTTGGCGAGCCCTTTGACGCCCCAGCAGGCCGGCCCGGAAAGGGCCTCAGGCGCGCCTCCGCGGCGCTGGCAACAGCGGCGAGCCGCCGTCCGCCCGAGGCGGGCTCGACAGCAAAAGGCGGCGGCCCAGTTCTTAGACGCTCAAGGTCCCCTTGGTGGAGGGGACGCGCCCGACCTGCCGCGAGTCGATTGCCAGCGCGGCGCCCAGCGCCCGCGCCAACCCCTTGAAACAGGTTTCGGCGATATGGTGGTTGTTGTCGCCATAGAGCGTCTCGATGTGAAGCGCGAGGCCCGCGTGCTGGGCGAAGGCCTGGAAGAATTCACGGAACAGTTCGGTATCCATGTCGCCGAGCTTGGTCGCCGTGAACCGCACCCGCCACACCAAGTAGGGGCGCCCTGAAACGTCGAGGGCGACGCGGGAGAGCGTCTCGTCCATGGGCAGATACACCGAGGCGTAGCGCACGATGCCCGCCTTGCTGCCGAGCGCCTTGGCCACGGCCTGGCCCAGCACGATGCCGCAGTCCTCGGTGGTGTGATGGCAGTCGATATGCAGGTCGCCCTTGGCCTTCAGCGTGATGTCGATCAGCGAGTGGCGTGCGAGTTGCTCCAGCATATGGTCCAGGAAACCGATGCCCGTAGCAATGTCATAGGCGCCGGTACCGTCGAGATCGACGCTGGCCTTGATCTTTGTCTCCTTGGTGGAGCGCTCGATGCTGGCTTGCCGCTTCACGGACGTTAATGCCTTGCTTGCGTGCTACGCGTTAAGCCTTTATCAGCTTGGTCCCGCCCCTGCCATAGGCGCCAGCGTAAATACTGCACCCACTTGATTTACGTCCCGTTCACGCCGACATGGGCTCAAGCATGAACGACCCGGCAACATCCCCCGCGATCTGGCACGGCACCACAATTTTGACCGTGCGCAAATCGGGCAAGGTGGTCATCGCCGGCGACGGCCAGGTCAGCCTGGGAGCCACCGTCATCAAGGCCAACGCCCGCAAGGTGCGCTCGGTCGGCAAGGGGGACGTGATCGGCGGCTTTGCCGGCGCCACGGCCGATGCCTTCACCCTGTTCGAGCGGCTGGAAGCCAAGCTCGAGCAGTATCCGGGCCAGCTCACCAGGGCCTGCGTCGAACTCGCCAAGGATTGGCGCACCGATCGCTATCTGCGCCGTCTGGAGGCCATGATGATCGTGGCCGACCGCCAGCGCACCTTGACGCTCACCGGCACCGGCGACGTGCTCGAACCCGAAGGCGGCGTTATGGGCATCGGCTCGGGTGGCAACTTTGCCTTGGCAGCGGCCAAGGCCCTTTTCGACACGCCACTCGGCGCCGAGGAGATCGCGCGCCGCGCCATGGCGATCGCCGCCGAAATCTGCATCTACACCAATACCAACATCGTCGTGGAAAGCCTCGAAAGCGCCTGAGGGCATGCCGTCCCGTGCTTATGATTTTCGCCTCCTGTCGACGGCCGACCTACCCCTGGTTGGACGCTGGCTGGCGACCCCGCACGTCCTGGCCTGGTGGGGCGAACCCGACGGACAGTTCGCGCTCGTCAGCGGCGACCTCGCGCAAGGGTGCCTTGAGCAGTATATCGTGGCGGTGGCCGGCCGCCCATTCGGCTATCTGCAGTGCTATGATGTTGCGGCCTGGCCGCAGAGCGGACTCGGGTGCCAGCCGCCGGGCACGCGCGGCATCGATCAGTTCATCGGCGAGCCGGACATGATCGAGCGGGGTCATGGTTCCGAGTTCATCCGCGCCTTTGTCGATCGCCTGCTGGCGGCGGGCTGCCCGCGGGTTCTAACCGATCCCGACCCGGCCAACGCGCGGGCCATTCGGGCCTATGAGAAGGCCGGCTTTTGCGTCGAGCGGGAGGTCGAGACCTCCGAGGGCCGCGCGCTTTTGATGATCCGCGACAGCAATCGGACAAGGCCAGCATGACCAGTTTTTCTCCCCGCGAGATCGTCTCCGAACTCGATCGCTTCATCGTCGGCCAGAACGATGCCAAGCGCGCGGTCGCCATCGCGCTCAGAAATCGCTGGCGACGCCAACAACTGACCGGCGATTTGCGCGAAGAGGTGCTGCCGAAAAACATCTTGATGATTGGGCCCACCGGCTGCGGCAAGACGGAGATTTCGCGCCGCCTCGCCAAGCTCGCCGGGGCACCCTTCTTGAAGGTGGAGGCGACCAAGTTCACCGAGGTCGGCTATGTCGGCCGCGACGTCGATTCGATCGTGCGCGATTTGGTGGAGGTCGGCATCGGCCTGGTGCGCGAGAGCAAACGCAAGGAGGTGAAGGCGATCGCCGAAAAGAACGCCGAAGAGCGCGTGCTCGATGCCCTGGTCGGCGCCAATGCTTCGGCGGCCACGCGTGAGGCCTGGCGCAAGCGCCTGCGCAACAATGAACTCAACGACAAGGAAATCGAGATCCAGGTGGCCGAGACGGGCCCCCAGTTTCCCACCTTCGACATTCCGGGCGGCCAGGTCGGCATGCTCAACCTCAACGACATGCTCGGCAAGGCCTTTGGCCAAAGGATGAAGCCGCGCCGCGCCAGCGTCGGCCAAAGCTACGATCTGTTGGTGGCGCAGGAGAGCGACAAATTGCTTGATCAGGATCAGATCACGCAGGATGCGGTGCGCAGCGTCGAGAACGACGGCATCGTCTTTCTCGACGAGATCGATAAGATCACCTCGCGTTCGGACGGCGGCCGCATCGGTGCCGACGTGTCCCGCGAAGGTGTGCAACGCGATCTGCTACCCCTGCTGGAAGGCACCACGGTCTCGACCAAATATGGTCCCGTCAAGACCGACCACGTCCTGTTCATCGCCTCGGGCGCCTTCCACCTTGCCAAGCCCTCCGACCTGCTGCCCGAGCTGCAGGGACGTCTGCCGATCCGGGTTGAACTAAAACCACTGACGCGCGAAGATTTCCGCCGCATATTGACCGAACCGGAGGCGAGCCTGATCAAGCAGTACGTGGCGCTGATGGCAACGGAGGGCGTAACCCTCGATTTCAGCGCCGATGGCATCGACGCGCTAGCCGACATCGCCGCACAGGTCAATGCCACCGTGGAGAACATCGGCGCGCGCCGGTTGCAGACCGTGATGGAGCGCGTGCTCGATGAGATCTCCTTTGCCGCGGCCGATCGCACCGGCGAGACCATCCGCATCGATGCGGCCTATGTGACGAGCCGCATCGGCGATCTCGCCAAAAACACAGATTTAAGCAAATTTATCCTGTGAGACTTGGGGGCGCACGTGTGCGCCCCGTTCGGTGCGAAGGGCGCCCGGCCCTTGCCGCGGCTTGGCCGGCCTGGCCGCTCCAGCCCTAGCGGCCGGCCGCAGGGTGACAGCAAGGCCGCGCGCCCCTACATAGGAGGCCACCTTATGCCTTGTGCCTTTTGAGCCCCATGCAAGAGCCCCGCGACCACCCGCTCCCCACCCTGCTGGTTTCGGCCGGCAAGCGCTCGCTCGCCGGGCTCGATCGCGCCGGCCTCGGTGCGGCCCTTGCCGCCGTTGGTGTTCCCGACCAGCAGCTCAAGATGCGCACGGGCCAACTGTGGAGCTGGATCTACGTGCGCGGCGCCACGGCGTTCGAGGCGATGTCGGACGTCTCCAAGCAGCTGCGCGCACGCCTGGCGCAGGTCTATTCGCTCGAGCGCCCCGCCATCGTGCGCGAACAAGTGTCGCAAGACGGGACCGTCAAGTGGCTGCTGCGGCTCGCCAGAAAGGGCCACGAAGTCCGGCCGCCGGAGATTGAGACGGTCTACATCCCCGAGGTCGATCGTGGCACCTTGTGCATCTCGAGCCAGATCGGCTGTACGCTGACGTGCTCGTTCTGTCACACCGGCACGCAACGGCTGGTGCGCAATCTGGAGGTGGCAGAAATCGCTGGCCAAATCCTCCTCGCCCGCGACCGCATCGGCGATTGGCCGGGCGAGCGGCCCACCGGCGTCGATCGTCTGCTCCCTGCGCCGGAAACCTCTGCCCGCGGCGCGGACGAGCGCAAGATCACCAACGTGGTGTTGATGGGCATGGGTGAGCCGCTCTACAATTTCGACAATGTGCGCGATGCCATGGCCATTGTCTGCGACGGCGATGGTCTCGCGCTCTCGAAGCGTCGCATCACGCTTTCGACCAGCGGCGTGGTGCCTGAAATTGCACGCTGGGGTGAGCAAGCCGGCACCATGCTCGCTATCTCGCTGCACGCGGTGCGCGACGAGCTGCGCGATAAGCTCGTGCCCATCAACCGCAAATATCCGATCGCCAGCCTGATGGCGGCCTGTCGCGCCTACCCGGGTCTGTCAAATGCGCGGCGCATCACCTTCGAATACGTGATGTTGAAGGACGTCAACGACGCCCTGGCCGACGCCAAGGCGCTGGTGCAGCTCTTGGCCGGCATTCCCGCCAAGATCAACCTGATACCGTTCAACCCCTGGCCTGGTGCGGCTCACGCCTGCTCCGATTGGGAGCAGATCGAGCGCTTTGCCGAGATCGTCAATCGTGCCGGCTATGCCAGCCCCGTGCGCACGCCGCGCGGCCGTGACATTATGGCGGCGTGCGGCCAACTGCGCTCCGAAAGCCTTAACTTGACGGCACGCGAGCGCAAGGCCGCGATCGGTTGAGGCAATGGGGCTCAAAGCATGCTGAGAACCGTGGGGCGGCTCATTTGGGTGCCCATCGCCTTCTTGCTGTCGGCCTTGGTCAGCCTGTTCGTGATCGTCTCGCTAGGGCATGAGCGCATCGTGCAGGCGATGGTGGGACGCGGCCCCGACCAGGCAACCATCGATGCCGCCTTCGCGCTGTTCGGCTTCGTGCTGCAGTTGCTCTCGGTCTACACGCTGGCACCAGCGATCCTGCTCGTAGTCATCGGCGAGGTTGCCCGCCTGCGCAGCGCGCTCTACTACGTGATCGGCGGCGGGGCGACGCTGGCAGCCGTGCCGTTGCTTGCGCGCCTGCAGCAGCCGGCGAGCGCGCTTGATATCTCCGAGGTGATTTGGCAGGTCCTGGCCACGGGCGGCTTTGCCGGCGGCTTCATCTATTGGCTCCTGGCCGGGCGCAAGGCCTAAGGGACCGCGGTCGACGAGCGCCAGAAGGCAATTGAGCGCAGGCAGCTCCTGCGTTTAGTGTCACAGGGAGGGTTGGGTGGTGCCGCGCCCCTTGGGGAGGCTGACATGCTTGGCCAGATATTGCGCGTGGTGTTCGGGTTCGTGCTGGCCTGCCTTGGCGCCGGCCTGACGCTTGTACTGTTCGTCTACACGCCGCTGGAGCTTGCCGGGCTGGCCGCGAACGTCGCCGGGGCGCGTCTGGGGGAGGTCGGGACCTTGGCGTTGGCCGCCGCCACCCACGTCGGCGTTTTTTCCGCACCCTTTGCGCTGGCCGGCGCGGCCTTCGCCGAGGGGCGTCGCCTGCGCAGCCCGGCCTATTACGCCCTCCTCGGCGTGGCCATCGCCGCGGCGGGTTTTTTCCTGCAGTACCGCAGCGAGGCCGCCGGGGATCTCAGCATCCTCAATACCTATGCGCTCAGCGCCTTCGCGCTGACGGGCCTGATCGGTGGCCTCGTCTATTGGCTGGGCGCCGGCCGGCATGCCGGTGGCCGGCCGCGGCAGCAAGCCGCCGCCGTTCGCGCCGACGCCGCCGCGCCCAATACACCGTCGGCCGCCGCGGAGGCCCCCAAGGCCTGAGCGGCGGACGACACTGTTGCCGGCCCCGGGCTCGGGCCTTGCCAAGCGGCCTTGGCCTTTTTTGCCGGCGGCTTGGACTTGGTGCAGCACTGGGCCTTGCGTTTCCGTTTGCCGGTCTTGGGGTCTACCAGCGCCGCAATCCATCAGCACGTCGTCTCGGCCTTGCACTTGGCCTCATCGCTGATCTGGTTGCACGCGCTCTTTGCCGTCGCTTTGGGCGCGGCGGTTTGCGGGTCCTTTATTGCGCCTGGGCCGCGGGGCCGATCGGAAGCGCGGCCGCACGAAAAGTTTCGGCGTCCGACCAAATTGCACGGTCAAACGCTCCCCGGGTTGGTTTGTGCGATCGCTGGTCGGAGCCGACGTCGAGGCGGGAACCGTCGAGCTGGCCTTGGCACCGACGGTGGCACGCGCGCCCCAAGGCTCATGCCGGCCGCGATGTCATCGAAAACTTATGAGCACGGGCAGCAGCAAGCCAGGCCGATAGGTCTCGGGCTGCGGGGCAAGCCCAGCAGCCCGAGTGAAGCGTCGGCGCCTCACTTCTTTTTGGGAGCCTCCTTCGGCTTGGCGCGGCAGTACGCCTTTGCCTTGACTTTGCCCTTGGCGTCCTTGCTCTCCGCCACCCAACTACAGTCCGTACGCCCCTCGCACCCCGCTTGCGCCTTGAGTGTGTTGCACTTCGGCTGAGCCGCCGCCTTCGGTGCCGCTTTCTCCGGCGCCTTTTGCTGCGCCTGCGCACCGTAAGCGAACGCAGCCAACGCAATCGCGGCGGCCGCAATGCCGACTTTGCTCAACAGTTTGGTCACGGGATAGCCTCCAGTCGTTATTGCCGCGGCGATTAATGTGAGTCGTCTGATGAATACGCCATGAACGTTGCGCCGCCCGCGCTCTCGCCGCTGCAGCCAGGGCGCCGAGCCCGCCGTGACCGGGCGCGATTGCCGCGGGCAAAAGCTCCGTGCGATCAAGGCGCAATCGATCGTCTCTACGTCCAAGGATGGAGCCTGCCTCGGCGCCCGGGGCCACGCTTCGGCCGAGCCGTGGCCGGACGCGTGCCCGGCGGGTGCGCGCGCGGATCCCGGACCGATCGACCGCTTTGGGCGGAACGTGCGCGAGAGCGCCGCGGCCAGGCCGCCGTTGGGGGGCAAGGCGCAGGCCGCCGCCGAGCCGCCTGTGCTGCGGGTCAAGGCGGTGCGGGCGGATTGAGCGGCTTGCCCGAGCAGGTAAGTTGCCTATAGTGCGCGCGCGTTGGCGCCAGGGCAAAAGGTGACAAGGAAATGCCGGCCAAAGCTGAAAAGGCCAGAATAAAGAAAGTCGTGCTCGCTTATTCGGGCGGCCTCGACACTTCCATCATCTTGAAATGGCTGCAGGAAACCTATCGCGCGGAGGTCATCACCTTTACCGCCGACCTCGGCCAGGGCGAGGAATTGGAGCCGGCGCGCCGCAAGGCCCTGATGCTGGGGATCAAGCCCGAAAACATCTTCGTCGAGGACTTGCGCGAGGAGTTCGTGCGCGACTACGTGTTTCCCATGTTCCGCGCCAATGCCCTTTACGAAGGGGTCTACCTGCTCGGCACCTCCATCGCCCGCCCTCTGATCGCCAAGAAACAGATCGAGATCGCCCGCCGCACCGGCGCCGACGCGGTCTGTCACGGCGCCACGGGTAAGGGCAACGACCAGGTACGCTTCGAGCTCAGCTACTATGCGCTCGAGCCCGGCATCAAAATCATCGCTCCCTGGCGTGAATGGGATTTCAAAAGCAGAGAGGCGCTGATCGCCTTTGCCGAGCAGCACCAGATTCCGATCGCCAAGGACAAGCGCGGCGAGGCGCCCTTTTCGGTCGACGCCAACCTGTTGCACTCCTCCTCGGAGGGCAAGGTCCTGGAGGATCCCGAGCGGGCGCCGCCGCCTTACGTTTTCCAGCGCACCGTCTCGCCGATGGAGGCACCCGATCGGGCCACCGCCGTCAGCATCGGCTTTTTGCGTGGTGATGCGGTGAGCCTCGACGGCAAGGCCTGCTCACCGGCCAATCTGCTGGCCACGCTAAACGAGCTTGGCCGTGACAATGGCATCGGCCGCATCGATCTGGTGGAGAACAGGTTCGTCGGCATGAAATCGCGCGGCGTCTATGAGACGCCAGGCGGCACAATTTTGCTGGCGGCGCATCGCGCCATCGAATCGATCACGCTCGATCGCGGCGCGGCACACCTCAAGGACGAGCTGATGCCGCGCTATGCCGAACTCATCTACAATGGCTTCTGGTTCTCGCCCGAGCGCGAGATGCTGCAAGCCGCCATCGATAAGAGCCAAGCGCACGTGGAGGGGGAGGTTCACCTCTGTCTCTACAAGGGCAACGTGATCATCACCGGCCGCGCCAGCAGCAAGTCGCTCTATTCCTCGAGCCTTGTCACCTTCGAGGACGACAAGGGCGCCTATGACCAGACGGACGCCGAAGGCTTCATTCGCCTCAATGCCCTGCGCCTGCGCACGCTCGCCCGCCGCGACAAGGGCTAACGAAGCCATCGCGGCGGGCGCGATGCCCCTTGCGCCGGTGTCGACGTCCTTGGCGCAAGGCGCTTGGCGCGCGTGCCCGCGCTGCGGGCGGTTGCCAGTCCGAGCAGGGCCAAAATCGGGTGAGGATCGGGCCAGGACCGGGCCAGCCACGTGAGCTGAGGCCGCTGGTGCTCAAGGGCTCGGGTTAGGCCGCGATGGCAGCTGGGCTCAGGCCTTGGCGGCACCCGGAAAGCAGACCGCCTCGATCTTATTGCCGTCCGGATCGCGGATGAAGGCGCCATAGTAGCTGGTCATGGCCCCCTGGCGGGGCCCGGGCTCTCCGTCGTTGGCGCCGCCGTGGACCAAGGCTTGCGTGTGGAAGGCGCGCACCGCCGCCTCGGATGGCGCGCGCAGGCAAATGTGCGTTCCCGGGTCGGCGGCGGGGGGGCCGAGATCGGCGCGCAGGTTCAGCCAAAATTCGGGATAGCGCTTGCCGAAGCCGACCGTGTCGGGCCGCTCGACCAACTTGGCATACCCCAAGGGGGCCAACACGGGGCCATAGAAGGCGGCGCCGGCGGCCAAGTCGCGCACGGGAATGGAAATGTGATCAATCATGCCGCCCCCGGGGCCCTGACCTGAGGTCTATTTGGCCGCCGACAGCGCCGCCAGGACCTTGGGCGGTGACATCGGCAGTTCGGTCAGCCGCAGGCCGGTGGCATGGCGCACGGCGTTGGCGACCGCCGCCAGCGGCGGCACGATCGGCACTTCACCGACGCCACGCACCCCCTGCGGGTGCTTGTCGTTGGGCACCTCGATCAGGACCGGTTCGATCATCGGCAAATCGGAGGCAACCGGCATGCGGTAGTCGAGGAAACTTGGATTATCGAGCAGGCCGTTGGCCGCAAAAATGCACTCCTCGTTGATGGCCCAGCCGACCCCTTGGGCGACACCGCCTTGGATTTGCCCCTCCACGTAGCTCGGATGAATGGCGCGCCCGACATCCTGAAAGGCGGTGTATCGCATAATCGTGACCTTGCCAGTCTCCGGGTCGATCTCGACGTCGCAAATGTGGGTGGCAAATCCCCCCGTCGCGCCCTCCGTGTTGAGCGAGCAGGTGCCGTTGATCGGGCCGCCGGTGGCGCTTGCCTTGGCGGCGAGCTCAGCCAACGTCAGCGGCGGGAATTCGCCGGCGTTGGAGCCGGCGGGGCGCGCCGTCCCGTTGTCCCAAACGACCGCCTCGATATCGATCTTCCAAAGCTTGGCCGCTCGCGCGCGCAAGCTCTCGATCACCTGCTCCGTCGCCCGGGTCGCAACCATGGCGGAGGCAAACGTCACGCGACTGCCGCCGGTCAGGGCGCTGAAACCGATCACGCTCGTGTCACCGATCAGGGCCGTCACGCGACGGTAGTCGATGCCCAGCATTTCGGCCACGATATTGACCGTCGAGGCCCGCGAGCCGCCGATGTCGGGATGCCCGGTCACCACCACCACGGTGCCGTCTTCATTGACGTTGACGGTGGCGCTCGACTCACCGCCGGCGTTGAACCAAAAACCGCTGGCGACGCCGCGGCCCTGGTTGGGACCCAGCGGGGCCTTGTAGTGCGGATGGCCGAGCGCCGCCTCAAGCGTTTCGGCGTAGCCGATCCGGGGAAAGACCGGCCCGTAGGCCGCCTTGGTTCCCTGCTTGGCCGCGTTCTTCTGGCGCAGCAGAAGCGGATCCATCCCCAAGGCCGTGGCCAGTTCGTCGAGGACACATTCCACCGAGAAGGCACCGATCGGCGCTCCGGGGGCGCGGTAGGCGGCGACCTTCGGTCGGTTGGTCACCACATCAAAGCCGGTGATCTCGAGGTTGGCGATGTCGTAGGGTGAAAGCGCGCAGCCGACGGCGCCACGAATGGGCGAACCGGGAAAGGCCCCCGCTTGCAGGCGATAGGTCGCCTTCACGCCGGTGATCTTGCCGTCCTTGGTCGCACCAATTTTGACGGTGCTTGAGGATCCCGAGGTCGGGCCGGTGGCGCGAAACACTTCCTCGCGCGTCATCACCATTTTGACGGGACGCCCCGATTTGCGCGCCAGCACCAACGCCAAGGGCTCCAGGTAGACGATGGTCTTGCCGCCGAACCCACCGCCGATTTCGGCGGGCACGGCGCGAATGTCGCTAAGTTTCGTGCCGGTCAGTTGGCCCGTCATGTCGCGCACCATGAAGTGCCCCTGGCTGCTGCTCCAGATGTTGGCGCGACCATCCTTGGTGACACTGACGAGGCAGGCGTGCGGCTCGATATATCCTTGATGCACAGGTTTGGTTTTGAAGCTGCGTTCGATGATGACCTCGGCCGCCGCGAAGCCGGCGCTAATGTCGCCCAACTTGTGTTCGAGCTTGCCGGCAATGTTCGAGGTCGTCGCCACCCCGGGCTTGTCGCCAACACCGCGCATGTCCTCGTGCAAGATCGGTGCGCCCGGCTCGATGGCTTCATCAACGTCGATCACCCAGGGCAGGACCTCGTAGTCGACCTCGATGAGCTTGACGGCCTCCGCGGCAATCCTGACCGAGGTGGCAGCGACGGCCGCCACGGCATGGCCGGCGTAAAATGCCCGGTCGCGTGCCATCACATTGCGGCTGATGAAACGCAAATCCTGGATACCGAGAATGACCGGCTTGTCCCAGGGAAAATCCACAAGATCGCGCCCGCTCATCACGGCCTTGACCCCAGGCAGGGCCAAGGCCTTTGCAAAATTGATGGCCTTGATGCGGGCGTGTGGGTGGGGGCTGCGCAGGACCCTGCCATAGAGCATGCCGGGCTGCGAGAAGTCGGCGCCAAAGGCTGCCCGACCGGTGACCTTCTCGAGGCCGTCGGGGCGGATGGTGCGCTTGCCGATCCACTTGTTGTCCGTCGAACCGTTTGCCGTCATGCCACAGCTTCCGTTCTCTTGCACCCTTTCCATCAGCGGCCTGCGGCCGGAAGAGGTGCTGCCAATCTTGAAAAGCCAAACTCACAGCGGGCCAACCGACCTCTATCCTATAAGGAAGCGAGCGGCGGGCAACTGCCGAAGGCGCCGCACCGCTATGCCGCCGCGGCGATTGGGAGGGGCCGGGACGGGACTCTTTCCAAAGCCGTTGCTTTAGTGCGCGGTGGCAATCGGCTCAAAGGCTGCCGCCGCGAGGATCGCCCGGGCCCGGCGACAGTCCTCCTGCATCTGCTCTTTGAGGGCCTCAACCGAGCTGAACTTGGCATCGGCACGCACAAAGGCGATGAATTCCACCTCGATGTCGCGGCCATAAAGATTGCCCTCGAAGTCAAACAGGAACAACTCGAGCACCGGATCGCCAGCATCGAAGGTGGGCCGCGTGCCAAGGTAGGCGGCGGCATTGTGCCGAGCCCCCTCGACGTATATGCGCACCGCATAGATGCCGTGGCCGAGTGCAACATCGCGCGGCAGCTTGATATTGGCGGTCGGAAATCCAAGGCCGGAACCCCGGCCGGCGCCGCTCACCACCCTGCCGGAGACGCGCCAATAGTGTCCCATCATTTCGGCGGCGCCGGCAACGTCGCCTTGAGCGAGCTCGGCGCGAATGGCCGAAGAGGAGAACACCTCACCCGCCTCGCCGACCTGGCCAACGATGGTGACGCCGAAACCGTGCGCGTTGCCGGCCCGCCTTAGCGCCTCAGGGTCGCCGGCGCGCTTGCGGCCGAAACGGAAATCATAACCGATCACGACGTGCCGGACGCCGAGGCCGGCTACCAGCACGCGCTCGACAAAGGCCTCGGCGCTGAGGGCAGCGAAGGCGGTATCGAAGGGCAACACGAAGACAACGTCCAGTCCGAACTGCTCCAGCAGCCGCAGCTTGCGCGGCAGCCCGGTGAGCTTGAAGTGGGGCTTGTCCGGCTGAAAGAATTCACGCGGATGCGGCTCAAACAGCAACGCGCCTGCCGGACGCGCGAGCGCAAGGGCCCGGGCGCGAACCTCACCGAGCAGAACCTGATGGCCGCGGTGGACGCCATCGAAGTTGCCAATCGTCAGCACCGAGCCCCGCGCCGCGGCGGGAAGGTCGGCGTATCGCTCATAAATTTCCATGCCAATCGGAAGGCCCAAGCCCTTTGCCGCGCGCGCAACACCCGCGCGCGTCTCACCGTTACCGCCTCCTGCCTTAGCCGAGGCATGGATCGCCGCCCAAAGCAGCAACCGGCGGCGAGCGGCCGCCGGCCCCTAGCCTGCTTGCCTTTCGGCTGCCCGCGTCGGCACCATCAGCACGGCCTCCCCCTCGAGCACGACCTTGCCGTCGACGGTACAGGTGCACTCAAAGCGCGCACGCCGCTTGGCGGGATAGAGCTCAACAACGCGCACCTTGGCAATCACCCGATCGCCGATCCGCACCGGCGCCCGGAAATTCAAGGTCTGCGACACATAGATCGCCCCAGGGCCGGGCATCTCGATCCCGAACACGGCCGAGATATAGCCTGCGGTTAGCATACCGTGGGCGATCGGTTCCTTGAAAATGGTTTTGGCGGCGTAATCGGCATCCAGGTGGACCGGATTGCGATCGCCGGTCACCTCGGCAAAGCTGAGCACGTCCGCGGCCGAAACCGCCTTGGCGAAACTTGCTTCCATCCCGAGCTCGAGATCTTCGAAGTGGTAGCCCTGCCGGGTGTGGACGTTCATGGCATGTCCTTGAATCGATTGATTTCTGCCGCGGCGCAAAATTAAACATCTACAAGTTGCGCCGCAACAAACTCTTGGCCTTTATATGGATAACCCCGAGCCCGAAGAAAAGATCATGGACTCGCTGAGGATTTGTGGCCACAGGCCCTGCGTCCAGGGTGGTCACGGCGTCTTGCTGCGCTGCAATGATGCTGCGTTGCCGCAGATGGGCGCCCGGGCCCCTAGCCGGTTGCATGCCGCGCCCGCCCTGGGCTATAAGCCGCCCTACTCAGCGCATTTTTCGCCTATTGGCCTGCACGGGGATCCCGTGCCGGTCGGAACGAAGGTCCTCCCATGAGCGATCGCAAACCTTTGATGCCCAAGGCCACGGCCGTTTGGCTGGTGGAGAATACGTCCCTGTCATTTGAGCAAATCGCCGAATTTTGCGGCCTGCATGCGCTGGAGGTCAAAGGCATTGCCGATGGTGATGTTGCGCACGGCATCAAGGGCATGGATCCGATTTCCAATGGCCAGCTGAGCCGCGAGGAAATCCATCGCGGTGAGGAGGATCACACCCACATCCTGCGCCTGGCGGCCTCGAAAGTGGAGATCCCGGAGGTCAAGACCAAGAAGGGGCCGCGCTACACCCCCGTCTCACGCCGTCAGGACCGGCCCAATGCCGTCATTTGGCTGCTGCGCAATCATCCGGAACTGAAGGACAGTCAGATCATGCGGCTGGTCGGCACGACCAAGCCAACGATTGCCGCCATCCGCGATCGCACGCATTGGAATTCCGCCAACCTGACGCCGCAGGACCCCGTGACCTTGGGTCTTTGCTCCCAGATCGATCTCGATAACGAAGTCAAGAAGGCAGCGCGGCGCCTGGAACGCGAAAGGAAAGACCAGCAAAAGCCGAGCGAAAAAGGCGGCACGCTGCTGCCCGCGGCCGAAACCACCGTCGCGCCGGGACTTGGACCGCAACCGGACGTCGAGATCATGCCGCCCGTGCGGCCGGAATCGCCGCGCGAGGAAACCGAAGCCGAGGAGCAGGCGCGCGTACTGGCCAAGCTGCGCGAGTTAGGCGGGGCCAAGACCGAGGACCCCTCCGAATAAAGGGGTCGCATCCCGCGGCCAAAGGCGGCCGCCCCAACGCTCGGTCGGCGGCTGGACCACCACGGCGAACGGGTCCATCCTCGACGGGGTCGCCGTTCGCCTCCGCGAAAAGCAAGCAAGGCTGGCGGCGGGGAAACGAGGCACGGCCATGGGCGCTACCGATTTCGACTTCATTGTGGTCGGCGCCGGCACGGCGGGCTGCCTGCTGGCCAACCGTCTCTCCGGCATGGCCGGCGCCCGCGTGGCGCTCTTGGAGGCTGGCGGCAAGGACAACTACCACTGGATCCATATTCCCGTCGGCTACCTCTACCTGATGGGTAATCCGCGCACCGATTGGGGCTACCGCACGGTCGCAGAACCCGGGCTCAACGGTCGCAGCCTCGCCTACCCGCGCGGCCGCGTGCTCGGCGGCTGCTCCTCCATCAACGGCATGATCTACATGCGCGGGCAGGCGCGCGACTACGACACCTGGCGCCAGCTGGGCAATGCCGGCTGGGCCTGGGAGGATGTGCTGCCCTACTTCAAGCAGCATGAGGATCAGTGGGCACTTGATCCCGACGCACTTGACCCGGGCGCCTTCGAACGTTTGCATGCGCGCGGCGGCGAGTGGCGCGTCGAGCTGGCGCGCATTCGTTGGGAAATCCTCGATGCCTTCCGCACTGCCGCCGCCGAGGCCGACATTCCCAAGGTTGATGATTTCAATGGCGGCAACAACGAGGGCTGCGGCTACTTCCACGTCAATCAACGGACCGGCGTGCGCTGGAACACCTCCAAGGCCTTTCTGCGTCCCGTCAAGCATCGCCGCAACCTCAGCATCGAAACCGACGCCCTGGTCGAACGGCTGACGTTGGACGGCAAGCGGGTGACCGGGCTGCTGGTCAACCAGGGTGGCCGGCGCCGCACGCTCACGGCGCGTTGCGAGGTGATCCTGTGCGCCGGTGCCATCGGCTCGCCGCAGATCCTTCAGCTTTCCGGCATCGGCGCCGGCGCCATGCTCAAGGGACTTGGCATCGCCGTGAGCCACGACCTCAAGGGGGTCGGCGAAAATCTGCAGGACCACCTGCAGATCCGCTGCGCTTACAAGGTCGAGGGCGTGCGCACCATGAACGAGCGTTTCCAAAGCGTTTTGCAGCGCGCCGGCTTTGTCGCCCAGTACGCGCTGACGCGCCGCGGCCCGATGACAATGGCGCCCTCCCAGCTCGGCGCCTTCGTCAAATCCGATCCGAGCCGCGACACACCCGACCTGCAGTATCACGTGCAGCCCTTGACCTTGCCCAAGTTCGGCGAGCCGCTCGATCCCTTCCCGGCCTTCACCGCCAGCGTCGCCAACCTGCGGCCGACCAGTCGCGGCTCGGTCCGCATCACCTCGGCCGATCCGGCCCAGCATCCCGAAATTCGGCCCAACTACCTGTCCACCGAGGACGACCGACGCGTGGCCGCCGCCGCGGTGCGCATTACGCGCCGGATCGTGTCGATGCCGGCGCTCAGAAAGTATCGCCCGCGGGAGTTTCGGCCGGGCCTCGAGTTTGCGAGCGATGCCGAGCTGGCGCAGGCGGCCGGCGACATCTCCACCACCATCTTTCATCCGGTCGGCACGGCCAAGATGGGTAACGACGAGGGCGCCGTCGTCGACCATCGCCTCAGGGTGCGCGGGCTCGCTGGCCTGCGCATCGCCGACGCCTCGGTGATGCCGACCATCACGTCGGGCAACACCAACGCGCCGACCTTGATGATCGCCGAAAAGGCCGCCGCCATGATCCTGGCCGACGCGCACGCGCACGCCACCGGGGTCACGGCATCGTGATGAGGGCGGAAAGTTACGCCCGGGGCATGCTGTGCGAGCCAACCCAGGCCTCGAGCTTTAAGCCATGCGCAAGACCTCCGGGCGCGCCCCGCTGACGCGGCGCGCCTTTGCCCGCATCCGGAGCTTTGCCGCCCTGCCGTTCGCCATCGGGCTGGTGCTTGCGAGCGCGGGCGGCGCGCTTGCCGCGGCCCCCTCGCTCGACGCGATCGCGGCCGCCGTCGTCCACATCAAGACCTTCATCAATCCAGAGGGGCGCAGCGTGGCGACGCTGGGAGCCGAGCGCGAGGGCTCTGGGATCGTGATCGGTGCAGACGGCCTTATTCTCACCATCGGCTATTTAATGCTGGAGGCGCATGCCGCGGAAATCGTCACCAACGATATGCGCAGCCTGGCGGCCGAGGTGGTTGGTTACGACCACGAGACCGGCTTTGGTCTGCTCAAGGCACAGGCGGCCTTGAACCTGCGGCCGATTGCATTCGGCAAGTCGCAAGAGCTCAAAGAGAAAGACCCGGTGTTGGTGGCGAGCTTCGGTGGACCGGACATGATCGGGCCCGCCTTCGTGGTGGCCAAGCGCGAGTTCGCCGGCAGCTGGGAATACTTGCTGGAGGAGGCGATATTCACGGCGCCGCCGCATCCCGTGTGGAGCGGTGCGGCCCTGATCAACCGCGAGGGCAAGCTGGTCGGAGTTGGCTCCCTCATTGTCGGCGACGCCGCCGGCGGCACGCCGGGCAATATGTTCGTGCCGATCGATCGGCTGCCCCCCATCATGGCCGACCTTCTCTCCGAGGGGCGCGTGCTGGGCCCCGCGCGACCCTGGCTCGGGCTGACCACAGAGGAGGCCGGCGGCAAGCTCACCATCGCCCGCGTGGCGCCCGGCGGCCCGGCCGAAAAGGCCGGCGTGCAGAAGGGCGACGTGGTCGTTGGCGTCGGCGGACGCGCCGCCTCGGGGCTGGCCGACTTCTATCGTCAAGTTTGGTCGCTCGGTAGCGCTGGCACCGTGATCCCGCTCGACGTCATCCAGAATCAGGAAACGCGCCGCTTCGAACTCAAATCGATCGACCGCATGGATCACTTGAGGTTCAAGTCGACCTTCTGATCGGGCGCGCGGCCAAGCCACCGCGTCGCCGGCTCAAGGTGCAGAGCTTGGCCGGGTCTCGGGGCGCGCGCGGACGCCTTGGGGTGTTGCCGCGCCTGCCGGTTCCCGCTATCTCGGCGTGTCAAACTGCGGGGGCGCGCGCTCGGGGGTTCAAGGTGATGGGCTGGTTGTGGGCCGTCTTCACGGTCCTGGCTGCCGGTGGGCAGGTTTTGCGCAATGCACAGCAGAAGGAGTTGACGAGCACGCTCGGCACCGTCGGTGCCACCCACGTACGCTTCCTGTTCGGCCTGCCCTTTGGCCTTGTGTTTTTGCTACTGGTGCTGGGGGTGACGGGACAGGGTCTGCCCGCGCTCAACGGTCGCATGCTGGCCTGGAGCCTAGCAGCGGCGCTGGCACAGATCGGAGCTACCGCCCTGTTGCTCGCCGCCATGCGCGACCGTTCCTTTGTCGTCACCACCGCCTATGCCAAGACGGAGCCGGTTCAGGTCGCCATTTTTGGCCTGGCCTTTCTTGGCGATCGCCTCTCCCCGGGGCTGGCGCTGGCCATCCTGATCGCCACCACCGGCGTCTTGATCATGTCCTGGCCGCGCAGCACGACCGAGGAGGCTTTCTCCTGGCGCCCCGCCTTGCTCGGCATTGCCTCAGGGGCTCTGTTCGCCATTGCCGCCATCGGCTTCCGCGGCGGCATTCGGGCGCTCGACGCCTCCAACTTCGTGTTGGCGGCAACGACGACGCTCGCCCTCGGTCTCATCATTCAGACCGCGCTGCTTTCGATCTACCTGGCTCTGTTCGATCGCGAGAAGCTGATGGCCATCATTCGCGAGTGGCGGCCGTCGATGTTGGCGGGCTTTACCGGTGCCTTCGCCTCACAGATGTGGTTCTTGGCCTTTGCGCTCGAAAGCGCGGCCAAGGTGAGGACTTTGGCGCTGATTGAGGTGCTGTTTGCGCAGATCCTTTCTCGCAATCTGTTTAAGCAGCGGCTGGCCTCGCGCGAGGCCTTGGGCATCTTGCTGATCGTCGCAGGCGTGGTCTTGCTCTTGAATCTCTAGCCGCGCGTGCTCAGGTTGAGCGCTATGGACCAGACGCCGCTCACACCGCCGGCGAGCCCGGCGGCGCCGACATCGCAGCCACCGAGCGCGGCAAGGCTCGTGCATGCTCGCAAACGCGTGGTCGCGCTCAAGGGCTTCTACATCCACTTGACCGTGTTCGCCCTCGTGCTGCTGGCATTGCTCCTCGTCAATAGCGCGACCGGCGGCCCGTGGTGGGTGGTGTGGGTGTTTTTGGGCTGGGGGCTGGGCGTGCTCGCGCACGGTTTGGTCGTGGCAGGCCTCGGCTCGCGCAGCATCGCGGCCTGGGAGGCGCGCAAGCTGCAAGACTATCTGGCCGAGGATGGCGACGGGCGGGCGCGCGATGGCAACGGCCCCTAAACTTATTTGATCAGGCCCTCGGCCTGCATGGCCGCCACCACCCCGGGGCGTGCGGGCCACGCGTTTAAGATAGGCCAAGACGTTGGCGACAGGTCGATGCCCGTGTCGGTCGATGCCCGTGTCGGCGATCCAGTTCGACACCGCAAACCGCTCGCGGAAGGTTTGCTTGGCTTCCTGCGGCATGGCGGCATTGAACGGGGGCGAGAAGCTCTTGTGCACTTCGGGGCTGATGAAGTTGAGGCCAGCTTTGCAGCTTGGCCTTGTCGGCGATGTATTGGACGATGGCCGATCCCGGTCAGAACGGTTGCATCATCGAGCTTAAGAGCGGGCACGTAGCCCAGTGGGTTGACCGAGCGGTAGTTCCTCCCCCCGACAGCCTTGCTCTTTCGACTTGATCTTGTCGAAGGTCAGGCCGACCTCGTTCAGCACGATGTGGGGCGAGAGCGAGCGGGCGCATAAAAGAGCTGCATTAGTGCTCTCCTCAACAGGCGTTGGCCGCAAGGCTTACGTATGTAGATGCATTTATTGCATCTGCATGCGTGCCGGCATAAGTGAGCTCGGCCATGCTTACCGCCGATGCACGCTAGACCGACAGCCGGGGTGGTCGACACCTGGATCACTTGTGCGCGCCGAGCGCGCGGTGATCGACAAGCTTGAAGAACGCCTAAAGGGGCGCCTTGCGCCGCTCGATGGTACGGCGTTGCTCAACGAGGTCG
>DASTMQ010000409.1:0-8142 GCA_035714005.1 Hyphomicrobiaceae bacterium | reverse complement strand
GAGGGGTTCGAACTCGAAAGCATGGCGCCGAGCCGGCGGGCCACGCCATCGAGCGTGGCCGCGCATAGCCTGTACGAACAGGCGGATCCCTACGAGGTGCGCGAGCCGTCCGGCCGCGCCGATTTGCGCCATGTGACCTATCGGGCCATCGATGATCGGCGCACGCGGGTCGAGGGCGCACTCTTCGAGCCCGCCGAACGCTTGACCTTGAAACTCGAAGGCGCCGCCAAAGTCGGCTATCGTGCCCTCCTCATCGCCGGGGCCGCCGATCCCCATTTCATCGCCCGGCACGAGGAGATATTTGCCGAGGTTAAGCGCATCGTCCGCGATCTTGTGTGTGAGGATATCGCCGAGGACTACCGCCTTGGCTTTCGGCTCTATGGTGTCGATGGGGTGCGTCGATGGCTCGAACCACCCGCGCACATGCCGCGCGAGGCATTCGTAATGGGCGAGTGCATCGCCGGTTCGGCCGAGCGTGCGGAGGAGGTAATCCGCACGACCAAGCAGTATCTGCTGCACCACGGCTATGAAGGTCGGCTGTCGACGGCCGGCAATCTCGCTTTCCCGTTCACGCCGCCCGAGGTGATGATCGGCGAGGCTTACCGCTTCAATGTCTTTCACCTGTTAGAGGTCGACGACCCAGCCCGCCTGTTCCCTGTCGAGGTCCACAGGCTCGGCTGATCGCGGCCGATGCATCGGCGTCGATGCGCTTTCAGGCGCGTGGGCGGGCGACCGGCGCGCCGGCAATCCAAGGCCAATCGTGCGGGCCACGGGGGGCAGGCCACCAACCATGTTGGGCATGCTCCGGCGTGGCCTTTTTTATGTGGTGGCGGCAAAGGCCGGGGCGATCGTGCGCACCCTTGCCACGGCTTGCTTGGCCAGGTCGGCGCAAAGGCCGGTGTAGGCGGCGAGATCGAGCAGTTTGTCGATGGCAGCGGCCGAAAGATGTGCGCTCACTCTCGGGTCTGCCGCGAGCATCGCGGAAAAAGGCTGATTTTCGACAACGGCCGCTTGCGCAGCATCAAAGACCACATCGTGGGCGTGCTGGCGGCCAAGCACGGCACCCAACTCCAGCATGACGGCCTCGGCCATGATCAATCCACCGCTCAAATTGAGGTTGCGCCGCATCCGCGCGGGATCGAGCCGGAGCCCGCGTACGATTTCCCTGAGCCTGCTCAAGGCATCGCCCATGGCAATGCACGCGCGCGCCTCAGCGGCGTCCATCATCAAACTGGTCGTGCGGTCGGCCTCGTGCTCGGTCTGCATGGCTTCGAGCGCCAAGGGCACCAGCGCCCGTACCTCTGCGGTCAGCGCGATCACGTCCTGGCACAGTTTCGGGTTGCGCTTCTGTGGCATGGTCGAGCTGCCGACCGTTCCGGCTGGAACCGGCTCCTCGACCTCGCCGAATTCGGTCTTCATCAGCGTGTAGACCTCCCGCCCGATTTTGCCGCAGGTCGCCGCCAGCAAGCCCAGAATGCACACGCTCTCGGCCAAGTGGTCGCCGAGCGCGCGCGATGGCACCGGCATCGAGCCGAAACCCAAATGTCGGCCGACAGCCGCCTGGACCAGAGGACCATTGTTGCCCAGCGAGGCGAACGTGCCGGCGCCGCCGCCGAGCATGGCCACAAACAGGCGCGGTTGAGCCTGTTGCAGCCGCTCGAGATGACGCAGCAGCTCGTCGATCCAGACGGCCACCTTGTAGCCGAAGGTTGCTGGTACGGCATGCTGGCCATGGGTGCGGGCCGCCATCGGCATCTCGGCACTACGCTCGGCGAGGTCGGCCATCGCCATCAGCGTCTCCCCGATCAGGCGAACGAAGATTTGGTGCGCCTTGCGCAAAAGCAGGAGATCACCGGTCTGCGTGATGTTCTGCGTGGTTGCACCCCAATGTACCCAGCCGCCATGCGGTTCACCGACCACGCGAGCGAGCTCCCAAACGAGCGGCACAAGCGTGTGGCCGGTGCGCGCGAAGCCTGCCTCGATGCGCGTGCGATCCAGCAACTCAAGCCGTGCCCCTCGTGCGATGGCATCGGCCGCCTCGGCGGGAATGATCGCAAGCTCTGCCTGCGCCCTGGCCAGCGCCACCTCGACGTCGAGCCAGGCCTGCCAGCGGCTCTCCTGCGAGTAGATGGCACGAATGCCCGGATCTGCGACGCGCGTGGCGGTTGGAAGCGTATCGCTCATGAGACCTCACCGGTGTCGCAAGCTGGATGAGTTAGGGTTCAGCTGCCCTCGCCTACACGCTCGAGCGCCTTCCAGTCAAAGCCAATGCCATGGCCCGGGCGATCGGGTGCAATGGCACATCCATCGGTGAGCTCCATGGGGTGGCTGATGTAGCGATCAAGACCGAAGCCGTGCGCCTCGAGATAACTGCGGTTTGGGCAGGCCGCCAACAGGTGCACCGTGAGGTCGTGCGCGCCGTGCGAGGTGACGGGCAAATTGTGTGCCTCGGCGAGATGAGCAATCTTCATGAAGACGCTGACGCCACCACAATTGGTGACGTCAGGTTCGGGGTAGGACACCCCGCCCGCAGCGATCATCTGCTTGAACTCCCAAAGTGTGCGAAAATTCTCTCCCGTGGCAATGGCAAGGCCACCTTCGCGAGCAATGCGGACATGGCCTGCCACGTCGTCCGGGATTGTCGGTTCCTCCAACCAGACGAGGTCGTAGTCGCGGAAGGCGCGGGCGCGGCGGATCGCCTCCTCCGCGGTCCACTTCATGTTGGCGTCGACCATCAGCGGGAATTCGTCGCCGAGGTGTTTGCGCATGGCGGCGACTTTGTCGACGTCCTCGCTCAAGCGGTCGCGACCCACTTTCATTTTGATGGCGCGGAAGCCCTTGGCAAGGTTCCCGTCCGTCTGTCGCAAGAGCGCGCCGGCGTCGAGGGCAAGATCGATGCCGCCGGCATAGCATGGCACCTTCGGGTTGTGACCACCGAGCAGCTTCCACAGAGGAAGTTTTGCGCGCTTTGCCTTGAGGTCATGCAGGGCAATGTCGAGGGCAGATTGCGCCAGCACGGCGGCACCTCCACGCCCGCCGTAGTGTAGACCCCACCACACCTTGCTCCAGAGATGTTCGATGCGGTCGGCATCTTCACCCTCAACCAGCTCGCCGACGGCATGCTCTAAAGTTGCATGGATGGCGGCGCCATTGTGTCCGGTGGTGTAGGTGTAGCCAACACCCTCGGCCCCGTCGCGGTCGCGCACGCGCACGGTGACGAGTTCGAAGGCCGTCATCGTCCCGTGCGTGGAATCGGAAAGCGCACTCTCGAGCGGAATGCGGTAGTGCCCCGTCTCGACGGCGTCGATTTTCGCCATTGCTGTCTTCCTTTGTGGTCGTGGCCAGTTTGGGGGCCAGTCTGGGGGCCAGTCTTGGGCCAGTCTGGGGGCCAGTGCCAGCGCTGCAGCCTGTGTTGCAGCCAGTGTTGCTCGACACCAGCTCCCTTTCGTCCTAGTCGCCATCCTTGCTCAGGCTCGCGACCGTCGAAGCTTACGCTGCGGTTGGGCTCGCAGGCGGCGGGCTCACCGGCCGGCGATCCTTACGGGCAGCGCACTAATCCCGCGTATGAAGTTTGAGTAGAGGCGCTTTGCGGGCCCCACCACCTCGATCTCGAGACCCTGCGCGAGTATCTCCTCCCAGAGCACTCTCAGCTGCAGGTCCGCCAGCCGATCGCCCACGCAGCGATGGATGCCGGCGCCATAGGAAAGATGTTGCCGCGGCTTTGGCCGGTCGACAATGAAGGCGTCGGGTTTGTCGATGACGGTCTCGTCACGGTTGCCCGACAGATACCACATGACGACCTTGTCGCCTTGCCGGATCGCCTGGCCGGCGAGTTCGACATCGCGCCTGGCCGTGCGGCGCATGTGGATTACCGGCGTCTGGTAACGAATGGTCTCGGCAACAAGGTTCGGGACGAGCGCGGGATTGGCGTTGAGCTTGGCGAACTCGCCTGGATTTTCCGACAGCGCCAGCAGGCCGCCCGACATCGAATTCCGCGTCGTGTCGTTGCCGCCGACGATCAGCAGCGCAAGGTTGCCAACGAACTCCATCTCGGGCATGCCGCGCGTATCTTCGCCATGTGCCATCATCGAAATCAGATCGCGTTTGGGTGCCGCCGCCGCCCGTTCGCGCCAGAGCACTTTGAAGGCATCGGCCATGGCCAGCAGCTCGGCAAATCGCTCGGCCTCCGAGTGCACGGGGGCATCCGGCGCGTTCACATTGCAAATGGCGACGTCCGACCAAAAGGTCAGCTTCCGCCGCTCCTGCCACGGGAAATCGAACAGCGTTGCCAGCATCATGGTGGTAAGCTCGATCGAGACCTTCTCTACCCAGTCGAAAGTCTCGTTGCGCGGCAGGCCATCGAGCACCGCGCGGGTGCGCTGCCGGATCGCCGTCTCGTAGCTGGCCAGGTTGGCGGGGGCGGCAATTGGGGCAACGGTCTTGCGTTGGGTCGTGTGGCGCGGCGGGTCCAGCCGGATGAAGCTGCCCCGCTTCATGTCCGCCGGCTGGTCTTCGACCTGGGCGCCGCCAAGCTCGGAGGAATAGCTCGCATGATCGAGCTCAACGGCCATGATGTCGTTGTAGCGCGTTACCGACCAGAACGGCCCATAGCGACTTGCCGCGCAGTAATGGACGGGAGCCTCGCGCCGCAGGCGGGCAAAAAGCGGTGCCCATCGGTCCTCTTGGTAGATGGCCGGATCGCTAACGTCGATCGAGCCGAGCGGCTGCAGATCCTGGGCGAGCAGGTTTTCAGTGGTCACGATCGCCTCCGAAGCAGAACCCTGCCTTTGGGCATACTTTCGCTGATCTACTGGGGCGATACTATCGCAAGCGTGGCGCCGGCAACACGGGCGGCAGGCGAGCTCAAAGCCCGAAATGTCGCCCGCGTGCTCGCCAGCATCGCTTCGCCAAGGGCCACGGACCCGCATGCTCGATCCCCTGAGACTGCACCAGGATGCACTCGTTATCGACGGTCTCGTCTATCACTGTGACGGCGACGTCGCCGATTTGAAGGCAGGTGGCGTCAATGCCCTAAACGTCACGACCTGCCACTCGGAGCTGCCGAAGCTAACGGCGGCGCTGGCTCGGCGCGGCTGGAGGGAGGAGCACATTCGTGCCTACCTCGGGGAAAACCTCCGACGCGTTTTGGACGGCATCTGGAGGGCCGGTGGTGGCTAGAACTGCGGATCGGCAAGTCCGAAAGTGCCCCCGCCGGGGTGCGAGGCTGTTTCGATTGGCCGCGTCATAGGTTAGGCTCACCGGCCCCGGTAGGAGATGGAGCAAAGCGATGGCATTCTACGAGCTTAGGCAATACACGATCCGACCCGGCAAGATGGAGGCCTGGCTTCGCTGCATGGAGGAAGAGATCATCCCTTTCCAGGTGGCAAAGGGAATGGTGATCACCGGTAGCTACCGCGGCGAAACGGACGACAGCGTTTACGTCTGGATGCGGCGATTTGAGAGCGAGGCGGAGCGCGAGCAGTTGTACAAGGCCGTCTATGAGAGCGAGCACTGGAAGACCGTCATCGCGCCAAAGGTTGCCGAACTCATCGATCGCTCCACCATCAACGTGCAGCGCATCGTGCCGACCCGCCTATCGACGGCACAGTAGCGCAAAGAGCGCGGGCGCCGGCCCCGCGCGGCAGCGGCTTGCCGCGCCCAATCCCCCGGGCGCCCGAGCCCGTGCTCGAGCTTGTGCCGCGTCAATCCGCGAGCTGCCACGCACGCGCTTTTCGCATACACTCGCGTTTGTGCCAGCAGAGCACTTGAGGGTTCTCCATGCCTCGCATCACCACGCTCGAACAGCTCGATGGGCTCTATGGCGAGCCGGTTCCCGCCGCGATTGTCAAGGAAATCGACTATATTTCCGAACACTACAGGGCCTTTATCGACAAAGCCCCTTTTGTGGTAATGGCCACGGTCGGCCCCGAAGGCTTGGATTGTTCGCCCCGCGGTGATCCAGCGGGCTTCGTGCGCGTACGCGATCCCAAGACCGTTTTGATCCCCGATCGGCGGGGCAACAACCGCATCGATTCGCTGCGCAACTTGGTGCGCGACCCGCGCATCTCGCTGCTGTTCATGATTCCAGGTATTGGCAACACGCTACGGATCAACGGTCGCGCCGAGATTTCGACCGACGCCGATCTCCTCGCAAGCTTCTCGATCCACGGCAAGTCGCCGCGAACCGTCTTGATCGTCACGGTCGATCGCATTTACACGCAATGTCCCAAAGCGCTTGTCCGCTCACGCCTGTGGAGCCAGGATGCGCAAATCCTTCGCTCTGAGTTGCCGAGCGCTGGCGAAATGCTGGAGAGCCTTAGCAAGGGTGGCATCGACGGCGTCGAATACGATCGCGCTTATCCCCAACGCCTCAAAGAGACCATCTACTAGGCCGTTTGTGCCGTGGCCCGTCCGGACAAATGACCCCCGATGGAGGCCAGGTGTCTTGTTGCGCGCGCGGCCCGCGACCGTCGACTTGACCGAGGCACGCCGGACTGACCGGGGGAGGCTCTAGCCCAGCTCGGTGTGCTGCGCCGGGCGCCAAACCGCGCCGGCGGCTGCTATCAGGTACCCTCGGTTTGTTCGATGGTGCAGCCATTGATTCGCCACTCGCCGTCAACTTCGACCATCTCGTAGCGCGCGACGACGGTACCGGCATCGCTTTCGATGAGGACGCCCTGGATGAGGCGGCCATCCGAAGTGTCGAGCTTCAAAAAACGATGGCCGCGCGATCGGTAGACTTGAGGGTAACCACGCTCGACCATGCGCATGAAATTGGCGGCATCGCCAAATGCCGACTGGATGGCCGGAGACGCCAGGGCGAAGGCCGCCACCCCGTTGCCACGGTTCATGGCCTCGAGCTGTTGGCCAATGACACCGCGGATTGCCGCCTCCTGCGGGGACTGGGCGATGGCCGCCGAGGCCATGGCCAGCAACACCACGGCGGCGAGCATCTTAGCGCATTTGCGCATCGTTTGGCGCTCCCATTTTCGCTGCAATTTTTTCCCTGTTCCCGGCGAGGATGAATGCATCACCTTCGTTGCGGCGCTCGGCTTGAGTCGACGATAGCGGACATGGCTTGCCTCAGAGCCTTGCCGGCCCCCGCAGCGTCGCGTCGTCAGACCACCTCGAGACGATAGAACCGCGCGGCCGTCGCGGCGAACAGGTCGGTTTTTTCGGCCTTGCTTGCGCCCTGCGCCAAAAGCTTGCAGGCATTCCAAAACACCGGGTAGCTGTAAGACCCCTTGTCGACGGGAAAGTTGCTCTCAAACATGCAGCGCGAAACGCCAAAGGCGTCGATGCAGGTGTCGACGTAGGGCCGCCACGCGGCGGCCAGCAGCTCGGAGGCCGGCGGCTCGGGCATCTCGTGGAAGCCAAAGCCGCCCATGCGCATGCCGAGGCCGCCGAGTTTGACGTAGACATTCCCGCATGCGGCAAGCGCCTTGATCGAGGCAGCCCAGCCGGAAAACACCTCTTTGCGCCTGCCGGCATAAGCGCCAATGCCAATGGGTCCACCGACGTGATTGAGAACCATCCTGGTCTCGGGGAAGGCGCGCGCCAGCTCGGCAAGCTCGCCGATCTGCGGGTGATAAAGCCAAGCGTCGAAGCAAAGTCCGAGCCGGTCGAGCACGGCGAAGCCTTGCCGAAAGCGCTTGTCGCCAAGCAGACCCGGGGGCGGGTTGTAGGCAGGGTTGGCCATGGCGGCGTCTTGATCCCAAGCGCTGATGTGGCGAATGCCCCGGAAGCGGTCGCCTCCGGCGCGGATGTGGGCCAGCAGCACGGGCTCCACATGGCTGCCCAAGGTTAGGTCGGCGTGGCCAACGATGCCGGCGCAGGCTCGCGTCTTGCCATAGATGCCGCTGGCGCTCATGGCCGCCACACCATTGACGAACTCCGTTTCGCCCACGGGGCGCATTTCGGCAGGCCCGGCGGCGCGCAGCATGGCGCGCGCCTGCACAAACACCGTGGCGACGATATTATGACCGCTGTTGGTGTCGGCCAGCAGTTCCTTGAGAAGATAGCGCCATCCGGGCCGATCCCAGAGGTGGTGGTGCGCGTCAATGATCGGCAGATCCTGTTCAAGAACAGGTTCTTGGTGCCGATTCAACCAATCTTGGCGCACCGCCAGATAAGTCGGGGATG
>DASTMQ010000408.1:0-17108 GCA_035714005.1 Hyphomicrobiaceae bacterium | reverse complement strand
CTTATACCTGACCATTGGCCTCACGCGGCCGACGGACGAGGCAGGCGTCGATACTCCCGTGCCTCGTTGCGCGGAGTAGCGGTTTCGTGCCGGAGGCGGGGGTCCCCGCTTCCGGCCTTAAAAAAAGCGGGCGTAATGTTGGCGGCCGGCCGGGAGGCCCTCAGGGGCGAGGTAGGGGCATCGGCACGACAGGCAATAGCGCGACAGGACGCTGCGCCAAGCGGCGTCAGATTATGCCGCCGCCCCGGGCGCGGCCCGATCGACCGCCGCCCGCGCCAGCAGGCGCGTCGAATCGAGGGTCGGCAGCGCCGAGTTGCCATCACTGATGATCAGCGGCAACTCGGTGCAACCTAGCACCACGGCATCACAGCGCTGGGCTTGCAACCGACCGATCACGCGCTGGACGTAGGTGACCGCATCAGGGTTGACGATGCCGCAGACAAGCTCGTCCATGATGATGCGGTTGATCTCGCTGCGTTCATCCGGGCTTGGCAGCACCCATTCCAGCCCGCGCGCCTCAAGTTTCTCCGGATAGACCGCGCTATCCACAAGCCAGCGCGTTCCGGTCAGCCCTAGGCGTCGGAAGCCGCGCGCGACCGCGGCGTCGGCGACCGCTTCGGCAATGTGCAACCAGGGTCGTGGCAAGCGTGCCTCGATATGGGGGAGCGCTTGGTGGATGGTGTTGTCCGGGCAAATCAGGAAATCGGCGCCGATCTTGGCGAGCTTGTCGGCCGACGCGAGCATCAATTCGCCGACACCGCGCCAATCCGCGCGATCCAAACATTGCACATATTGGGCCAGTGGAGGCGTATGCATCGACACCTCGGGATGGCCGTAGCGCCCGAGCGGCGTTGCCGCCTCCAAGCATATGGTCCGATAGCAAAGGGCTGCGCCCTCCGAAGAGCATGCAACAATGCCGATGTGCTGTGCCATTGCCCACGGGCTCCATCCTGCCGGATCAAACAGGAATGACTGAAGGCGATCCGCGTCAAGCGTTGTTTAGTCCCCTTTTTGCGCCGCCGAAAGCTGCATTGCCGCACAACCTCTGGCACACGATAGCGCCCGCGAGCATCGATGAGCAAAGCTGCAGGGGGCATCATCGCCGAGCCATGTCATGGCCTTGGGCTACCGGGACCCTGATCGTCTGCCGCATGGCAACGCCCGCGAGGCGCCGCTTCTGGTTTGCCGCGGCAAATGCGTTATTCGCTGGGTCCGGTCTCCGTCCTCTGGCCCACAAGCCCAGCGACACTGAGCGTTGAGGCGCCCACAACGCTCGCCTGGTCGAGGGCTCGGTGCGCCCGCAGCATGGCGGTGCCTTCCTTGCCGGCGCGCGTGGGCGTCGGCAAGCCGTGGCGTGGCGCGACGCGCGCACCGGCCACCGCGCCGGAACCTGAGCCGTAGGCTTGCACGCCCTTCAGCCTGAGCGTTTCTGCGGGAACACAGCCCACAAAACGCGCGTTCTCCAAGCAAGAACATGGGAGACACGAGATGGATCAGAGACCCAACGACCGAATTCCGCCACGTCAGGACGATCCCCTTCGCGATGCGAGCTTCGAGCGTCCCGCACGCACGGGCTGGGAGCGCGTTACCCGTACCGAAGAGGGTGCCTGGAACTATATCCCCCTGCTGCTGGTGGCGGCCTTGATTGCCATCGGCGGCTGGTTGCTCATGGCAGCGGATCGTGGCGGCACCCCGGCACCGAGGACGACCGAGAACGTTCCTAACGCGACCGCGCCGGCACGCCCGACACCGAATACCAACGCAGCGCCGCAAGCAACGCCCCCGGCGCCCGCCCCGGCTCCAGCCACAAAGCCCTGAGCGGTTCACGACCGACGCGAGAAGGCTCCGCCACACGGCGGAGCTTTCTTTTTGGGCTGCGCCGAGCCAAGGCGAACCTTAACGGGGGAGCGCTGGCCGCCCTGCGCCGGCTTCGGCCCTTCCACCTTCCCTAACGGTCGCCTTTCTTGTCAAACCGCGTGCAGGCATAATAGCGCGGGAACTTCATTGATCTGGCCGAGCATGCTGTTTCCAGGATTTAGTCTCGAAACGGTGATGGTGAGCGCTGGCGGCATCCGCTTACGCCACGGCGGATCGGGGCCGCCGTTGCTGCTGTTGCATGGCAATCCGCAGTCACACCTGATGTGGCACTACCTGGCGCCGACGTTGGCCGAGCGGTTCACGGTCGTTTGTCCCGACCTCAGAGGCTACGGTGGCTCGTTCAAGCCGCCGGCGACGTCCGATCATGCGCCCTATGCAAAGAGAGAGATGGCCACGGACATGGTCGAAGTCATGCGCTATTTCGGGCACGAGCGCTTTTTCCTGGCTGGCCATGACCGCGGCGCGCGCGTTGCTCACCGGCTGGCACTCGACCACGCGCAGCGCGTCATCAAGTTGGCGGTGCTCGACATCGTTCCGACCATCGAGCATTTCGAGCGTACCGACATGGCGTTTGGGCTCGGCTACTATCATTGGTTTTGGTTCGCCCAACCGCATCCATTTCCTGAGGTGCTGATCAATGCGGCGCCCGAGGCCTGGTTTACCGCCCACACCTCGCGTGAACCAAAGCCGCCCGACTTTTTCCATCCAGAGGCGCTCGCCGACTATCTTGCGGCGACACGACAGCCTGCAACCGTCGTCGGCATGTGCGAGGACTACCGCGCAGCCGCCACCATCGACCTGGAGCACGATCGTGCAAGCCGTGACGCTGGCAGCAAGGTGCAATGTCCGATGCTGGTCTTGTGGGGGGAAAAGGGCAAGATCGGCCAGTGGTACGAACCGCTCGAGATCTGGCGTCGCTACTGCGCCGAGGCTGTCAGCGTCGGCGCCATCGACAGCGGCCACTACCTGGCCGAGGAACGGCCGCACGAAGTCCTTCGGCAATTTGCCGCGTTCTTCCCATAACCGGCGCCGCAGGCGATGAACCCGCCCGGGCTTGCCCCGCTAACGTCGGCCGTGGCGGCTTCGAGCAAACCCGCGTTGGCATCGCCGACGGCTCGACGATTGTTGACAGGCGCCGTGTTTCGGCCCATGTCGCTGGTCGAGTGCAAAGACTCAGGGCGTGTCATCATTACAGGCGTGAGGGTCCTTGCGGATGCCGAGCTCTCCCTTCCGACGTGGTGAAGGAAATGAGCGCTAAGTTTCTCAGCAATTTGCAGCCGTATCCGTCCGAGGTGCCCAGCGATCGGCGTCCCGCCGCTCAGGACCGCAGGCAAGATGTCATGGCTTTTTTTCTTCGCCGCCTTGAGCCGACGTGCCGGCACTTCGCGCCCAGCCTTCGCAAGCCAGATCGACGTTGTTCGGTCTTTGCGCGAGACCGCGCCAGCGACCCCAATTTGCCTGCCTTGGCAACCCTCTTGGACGCGAGCCTGAGCGATGACCGCACGCGATAACGATCCGCTTCGGGAGGCGCTCAGCACTCAAAGCATCGACATTGTCATCCGCCTCGGCTTTTTATGTTTGCTCGCCTACTGGTCGTTCAGGGTCATCGCACCTCTGCTGATGATCCTGCTTTGGAGCGCCGTCTTGACGGTGGCGCTTTATCCGGTGTTCGACTGGCTCGCACGCCGGCTGGGCCGGCGGGGACTGGCCGCGACCGTCATCTCCTCGCTATGCCTGATGATAGTCGTTGGTCCGGTGACCTGGTTAGGGTTCGGTCTGATTGGTGCCATTGGGTCGCTGATCAATGGACTAGATGCCGGAGAACTGGTGATCCCGCTGCCGGCCGAGGCTGTGAAGCTCTGGCCGCTGGTCGGCGAACAGCTGCACCGCTTTTGGACCCTGGCGGCGACCAACTTGAAGGCGGCGCTGACGGAGATGGCACCCTACCTAAAACCGCTCGGCAGCCAACTTCTGGAAATGGCGCAAAGTGCGTTTGTCGGATTAGTTGAGCTGCTTGTCTCTATTATTGTCACGGGCTTCTTGTTGACGCGGGGCCCGCAGCTCGTGGAGGCATCGAGCGCCTTCCTTAGTCGTGTACTGAGTCACCGGGGCAAGGAGACGGTGCAGTTGGTTGGCGCCACCATACGCAACGTCTCCCGCGGCGTGGTGGGCATCGCGCTGTTGCAATCGGTGCTCGCCGGCGCGGGCTTCCTTGCCGCTGGTATTCCCTCCGCCAGCGTGTTGGCATTCCTAACTCTGCTGCTCAGCATCGCGCAAATCGGGCCGGCCATCTTGCTCATACCCATTACCCTTTGGACCTGGACTGCTATGGATACCATGCAGGCGCTCGCTTTCACGGCCTATATGGTTTGCGTCGGCGTGATAGATAACGTTTTAAGACCGCTGGTCATGGCGCGCGGCCTCGCCACGCCGATGCCGATTATTATGATCGGCGTCATTGGCGGCATCATTGCCTATGGCATTGTTGGAATCTTCTTCGGACCCATTGTTCTTTCCATCGCCTGGGCGGTGCTTGTCATTTGGGTGCAAGAGGACCGGTCAACCGCTTCGAGTGACGCGGAGGCCTTTGCCCGCCCGGATCAATAGACCTGATCGATCAGTCTCAGCGGCACCGACTGCCTTTGCTCGGCATCCGCAACGTGTCGCTTGGGAAAGCGCACCTTCGCGCGTGGCACGCGTTTATAAGGAATACTGGCGAGCAAATGTTCGATAATGTTAAGCCGGGCGCGCCGCTTTTGATCAGAGGGCACCACAAACCAGGGTGCCCAGGACGTATCGGTCGCGTTGAACATGTCGTTGCGCGCTCGGGTATAGTCGTCCCAGCGCGTAAACGACTTTAAGTCCATATCGGAGAGCTTCCAGGTTTTACGCCCATCGTCGATGCGCTCGCGCAGGCGCTTTTCTTGTTCATCGGGACTTACCTCGAGCCAATACTTGAGCAAAATGATGCCGGAATCGAGCATGGATTTTTCGACGTGCGGCGCGAGCCCGAGAAAGTGCTTGACGTCCGCTGGGCTGCAAAAGCCCATGACCCGCTCGACGCCAGCACGATTGTACCAACTGCGGTCAAAGATCACGACCTCACCTGCTGACGGCAGGTGCGGCAAATATCTTTGGATGTACATCTGAGATTTTTCACGCTCGGTCGGGGCCGAGAGTGCGACAACGCGGAAAATACGTGGGCTCACGCGGGCGGTGATCGCTTTGATGGCGCCACCCTTTCCGGCACCATCACGACCCTCAAAGACGATGCAGATCTTTGCAGCCTCGTGCCGGACCCAGTCTTGCAGTTCAACCAGCCGGACGTGCAGTTTGCGCAGTATCTTCTCATACTCATCGCGCTTGAGGTCCTTGCGCGAGGGCTCATCAGCTTTGCCGCTGCGCAGCTGTTTTTTTTCACGCGCTCTGTCTACTGAGCTTTCCGAGCGCATGGCTCTGCTCGCCTTGGCGCGCAAAGCTTGAGTTGCAGGCCCAATGGTCGAATGCTGCGGCATTCTCTTGTCCTCGTGGGATGCTTGACAGCGCAAGAGTTGGCCGCGCTGCCGATGGCGAAGCCCTGAGCGACGGCAAGTCCGGCCCACGCCCTTGTCTTGGTGCATTGGGCCGACCGACTGCTGTCGCCTCAACGCTAAAAAGCTCTGGCGCCCGCAAACGGCAGCGTGCTTCGATCCCGCCTGCACCGCATGCCGCGGCACCAGCGCGTTGAGCCTTAAGGGATGCAGGCTTCGTCTCGCCGGGCGATCTCCTCCTGTCTTTTCTCCACCCATGCTGGCAATCAGCTCAAGCATGCGCCCGGAGGCAAGCCTCGACCAATCGGGAAAACACCTGAGGGCCGCAGCGGCCGTCGCCTCGTTAACGCGCTTGCCGTTGGCAAGGGTGCATCGGCAACGGACGACAGCCGTCGTTTGCACCTGCCCAGAGGATCGCCGTTTGCACCTGCCCAGAGGATCGCGCCAACCTCACCGCCGCCGGCGCCCTCGCGGACGAGGTCGTCCAAGCGCGGTGTCCTTAAAACCTTTTGCGATTGCCGTGCTTTATTGCGGCCGTTCAGATCTTCCTGGACTCGCCTTGCAAATTTTTGGGGCGATCACCCGTCCCCGGTCAGTCAGGCAGGGTCGGTGTTATCTGCTCCAACAATAGGGGTAAACGTCGATAGCACAGAGGCCGGCAATGCGCGCACCGTCGCCGCGCAGATCGCGCCACAATCAATCAGGCGGGACAACGTCCGTCCAAACCCTGGCGCTCTAAGGGGAACCCGCAATGACCGACCAACCGCTTGCAACTGGCGTCCACCTGCCCTTTGCGCCCTGGCCGAACGCCGTCTTCGGCGACGCGTGGGCCTATTGGCTGGATGCATCCCAGCGCGGCCTTCTCTTCTTGCACGTCCTGCAACAGCGCAGCGACAGTTATGTGGAACATGCCGCCAAGGAGGCTCCCCACGACCTAAAGTTCCCCTGCGAACTGGTGATGGACGGACGCAAGCTGCCCCGACCGGTAAACTACGTGCTGGTTCAAATCGTGCCCCCGGAGACCATAAAGATCGACGAGCGCAAGCGCCCCTTCGTCATTGTCGATCCGCGCGCTGGGCATGGACCTGGCATCGGCGGCTTCAAGGCACAGAGTGAGGTTGGCGTGGCGCTTAACGCCGGCCATCCCTGCTACTTCATTGGCTTCCTACCCGAGCCCATGCCCGGTCAGACCATCGAGGACATCGCGCACGCCGAGGCTATTTTCCTTGAGCACGTGATTTCCCGGCACCCGCAGGCGGAGGGCAAACCCGCAGTCGTCGGCAACTGCCAAGCGGGTTGGGCCGTGATGTTGCTTGCCGCCATGCGCCCGGAACTGTTCGGGCCAATCATTCTCGCCGGCTCGCCGCTGTCCTATTGGGCCGGCGTGCACGGGCAAAACCCCATGCGCTATACGGCCGGGCTGCTGGGAGGTACCTGGCTGACCGCGCTGATGGGGGATCTGGGCCACGGCAAGTTCGACGGGGCATGGTTGGTCGGAAATTTCGAGAGCCTGAACCCGGCCAACACCTTCTGGACCAAGCACTACAATCTCTATGCAAAGGTTGACACCGAAGCTCCGCGCTATCTCGAGTTCGAGCGCTGGTGGGGCGGTCATGTGCTCCTCAACGCCGAGGAAATGCAATACATCGCCGACGAACTCTTCGTCGGCAACAAGCTCGCCTCGGCCGAAATCGTTTCCAGCAACGGCGCGCGCCTGGATCTGCGCAATATTCGCTCCCCGATCGTCGTGTTCTGTTCGAAGGCGGACAACATTACTCCGCCGCAACAAGCATTGGATTGGATACTCGACCTCTATGACACGGTCGACGACATACGCGCACATGGCCAAACCATCATTTACGCCATTCACGACTCGATCGGCCATCTCGGCATCTTCGTCTCGGCCTCGGTGGCAAAGAAGGAGCACGACGAGTTCGCCAGCAACATCGATCTCATCGACGTGCTGCCGACCGGGCTCTATGAGGCGGTGATGATCCCGAAGGCAGATGTTGACGCCGCGTCCGGTCTGGTCGCTGGCGACTACCTCGTACGCTTCGAGGCCCGCACGCTTGACGACATTCGAGCGCTTGGCGGCAACAACGACGAAGATGAGCGCAAGTTCGCCGCCGTCGCCCGCCTCTCGGAAATCAACCTCGGCCTCTATCGCACCTTTGTCCAACCCTGGGTCAAGAGTTGGTCCAACGACGGTTTTGCCGATTGGATGCGCCGCTGTCACCCGCTGCGGCTGCAATACGAGTTGCTCTCGCATGCCAATCCCTTCCTGCGTCCTCTGCTGTCGTCGGTCGAGGATGTGCAAAAGAACCGTCAGATTGTCGCCAAGGACAATGCGCTGTGGCGGGCGCAGAGCCAATGGGCGAACTGGATCGAGACCTCACTCGACGCCTACCGCGACACGCGCGATAACCTCATCGAATTCTGGTTCCATGCGATTTATGGCTCGGCCTTGGTCCAGGCCTTGGCTGGGCTCAAGGCTTCAAACGAGAGCCCGCGCCGACGACCAGGGGCCGACGCCGCGCACCTGGCATTGGTCAGGCTTCGTATCAACGAGCTCAAGGCCGGCATCAATAAGGGCGGCCCGCGCGAGGCCGTCCTGCGAGCGCTACTCTACATTCGCATGCCCGAGGAGCTGATCGACGAGCGTGGCTTCAATTTAATCAGACGGCTGCGGGAAGAAGCCGGCAGCTCCCTCACCCTTTCCGCCTTCAAGAAGTCGGTGCGCGAGCAGTTTCTCGTCTTGCTGCTCGATGAGCGGCGGGCAGTTGACGCCATTCCTGCCATGCTTGCGCGCGATCCGGAGCTTGCTTCGCGCATGATCGCGGGCGCACGACGCGTGATCGATGAAGTCGGCCTCACCAGCAAAGTTGGCAAAAGCCGTCTAGCCGAAATTGAGGTGCTGTTCGAAAAATACGCTGAGCTCGAACCTGCGACGGGTCACCTGCGCGCCGTTCGGTCGGCACGATCGCACGCGGCCAGCGGCTCGAAACAGGCGAACTAGACGTCGGACACAGCTTTGCAATCGAGGCAAGTGCCATGAATGGTCTGATACTTCCCAACGAACTCAAACAAATCTCCTCCGATGCCGAGATGGCGAAGATGGATGAGGAGCAGCTCGCAAAAAAACGCAAAGAGCAGCAACAGGCAGAGCTGCGCGAGGCCTTCCTGGCGCGCGAAATCCATGCCGAGGCAATAGATCGCATCAACAATGCGGTGCGAATTGCCGCCGGCCGCGGACATCACCAGGTCGAGGTCATTACCTTCCCCTGTAGCTTCTGCAGCGATGGCGGCCGGAGGATCAACATTGGAGATCCGGAGTGGCCAAGCACGCTTACGGGTTTTGCCAAGCGTGCCTATGAGTTCTACGCCAAGGAGTTGCGTCCGCACGGCTACAAGCTGTCTGCCGAAATCATCAGCTTCCCCGGCGGGATGCCAGGCGAGGTCGGCCTCTACCTGAAGTGGTAAGCGCGCCCGCCGGATAATAAGCCGGCAAGCCTTGCAGAGGAGCAGCAGCATGAGCAGGAAGGCCGCCATCTCGGAACTGCGATCACACGAGAAATACGAGCGTCTGGTTGCGGCCACCAAAAGCCTGCAGGCACTGACGACCGCGGTCGCACATCCTTGCGATGAGACCTCCTTGCGCGGCGCACTGGAGGCGGCCGAAGCGGGCATGATCACGCCAATTCTGGTGGGGCCGCGCGATAAGATACTGAACGTCGCCAAGGCACACGATCTCAAGCTGCAGGGCGTCGAGCTCATCGACGCGCCGCACAGCCAGGCGGCCGCGGACAAGGCGGTTGAAATCGTTCGCACCGGTGGCGCGGACCTATTGATGAAAGGGAGCCTGCATTCCGATGAGCTGCTTGGAGCCGTCACGAAGCGCGACACGGGCCTGCGCACCGGCCGGCGCGTCAGCCATGTCTTTGTGATGGATGTGCCGACGCATGCGCAAACATTGTTTATCACCGATGCCGCGGTGAACATCGCGCCTGATCTCGATGCCAAACGCGACATCGTCCAGAACGCCATCGACCTTTTTGCCGGCCTTGGCTTCGGCACGCCGAAGGTCGCCATTCTATCCGCCGTCGAGACGATAAACCCAAACATTCCTTCGACCATCGACGCCGCCGCACTCTGCAAAATGGCCGATCGCGGGCAAATCACGGGTGGCGAACTCGATGGTCCTCTCGCCTTCGACAATGCCATCAGCCCGGAAGCGGCACGCATCAAAGGCATCAAGTCGGCGGTGGCGGGTTGGGCCCAGATTCTGGTCGTGCCTGACCTCGAAGCCGGCAATATGCTCGCCAAAAATCTGTCGTTTCTCTCGCGCGCCGATGCGGCTGGTATCGTGCTTGGGGCGCGCGTGCCCGTCATACTCACATCACGCGCAGACAATGTGCGCACGCGTCTTGCCTCCTGCGCCGTGGCCACGCTGTTCGCGCACAGCCAAAGGGCGAACAATCCCATTCGGGCCTGAGCCATGACCCCGACCATCCTTGTGCTCAATGCCGGCAGCTCAAGCATCAAATTTCAGTCGTTCGCCGCCACCGGCGGCGGCGGTCTGGCGCGGCAGCTCAAGGGTCAGATGGAAGGCATCGGCAGCCGACCGCGCCTGCTCGCTAGGAATGCCGACGGCAGGGTGCTTGTCGACCAGGCCTGGTCTCAACCTGACGCCAGCAGCGTAACGGCGGCGCTCGATAAAGTGATTGCGTTCTTGCGGGCGACGATCGGCACCTTGCCGACGGCAATTGGCCATCGGGTCGTGCACGGCGGTCCCAACTATTCCGAACCGACGAAAATCACCGCGGCGGCCCTGAGCGAGCTTGAGCGACTATCCCCGCTCGCCCCTCTGCACCAGCCCCACAACGTCGGACTGATCCGCTTGATCCGCGAGCGGCAACCGCAGCTGCTGCAGGTTGCCTGCTTCGATACCGCCTTTCATCGAGGGCATGCCGAGGTCGCCGACCGCTACGCCATTCCCGAGACATTCTATGTGGAAGGCGTGCGCCGCTACGGCTTTCATGGCCTCTCCTATGAATACATTGCCAGACACCTCGAGGAGACCGCGCCCGAGGTCGCCAAAGGTCGGATCGTGGTCGCGCATCTCGGCAGCGGCGCCTCCATGTGCGCCATCCAGGCGGGAAAGAGCGTTGAAAGCACCATGGGCTTCACGGCGCTTGACGGCCTACCGATGGGCACCCGGCCGGGTCAGCTCGATGCCGGCGTCGTGCTCTACCTCATCAACGAGAAGGGAATGGACGGGAAGGCCATCGAGAACCTGCTTTATAATGATTGCGGCCTCAAGGCCCTCTCGGGTGTCAGCAATGACGTGAGGGTATTGCTCGAGAGTTCCCAAGCGCGGGCGAAACTCGCGCTCGATTATTTCGTCCACCGGGTGCAACTGTCTACCGGCATGCTGGTTGCGGCAATGGGCGGCATCGATGCGTTCGTCTTCACGGCGGGAATTGGCGAAAACGCGGCAAGCATTCGTGCCGCCATCCTGCGGCGGCTATCCTACTTCGGGCTCAAAATCGACGAAGCGGCCAATGCCAGTGGCGGTCCGCTGATTTCGCAACCAGGCTCTGGCGTGCCTTGCTACGTTATTCCCACCGACGAAGAGCTGATGATTGCACGCCACACGCTGCGCGTCTGGCAGCAACAGGCTTCGCCCCGGCCGAAGGAGAATCGCGCATGATCGATGTGGCCTCGCTCGCGCTATTGAAAGGCAAGAAAGCGCTGGTAACCGGCATCGCCAACGATCAATCGATTGCCTGGGGGTGTGCCAAGGCCTTTCGCGCCTTCGGCGCGGAGGTTGCCGTGACCTATCTCAACGATAGGTCGAAGCCTTATGTCGAGCCGTTAGCCAAGGAGATCAAGGCGCCCATCTTCATGCCTCTGGACCTGCAACGCGATGGCGAGTTGGAGGCCGTGTTTGATAAAATAACGACCACCTGGGGTGCCCTCGATTTGTGCTTGCATTCCATCGCCTTCGCTCCAAAGCAGGATTTGCAGGGCCGCGTCGTCGACTGCTCGAAGGCAGGGTTCTTGTTGGCAATGGATATCTCCTGCTGGTCGTTCATCAGAATGGCCAAGCTGGCCGAGCCGTTGATGCAACAGGGCGGCGTGCTCTTCACCATGACCTACTATGGCTCGCAGCGCGTGGTGGAGCACTACAATGTCATGGGCCCGGTGAAGGCCGCCTTGGAATCGGCGACCCGTTACCTCGCAGCGGAGCTCGGGCCAAAGGGCATCAGGGTACACGCCATTTCACCGGGGCCATTGAAGACGCGCGCCGCCTCGGGGATTACCGACTTCGATGAGCTCCTGCAAAAGGCGCAGAGCAAGGCGCCGGCTCGCAGCCTGGTATCGATCGACGAGGTCGGTGCGGCCGTGGCTTTCCTGGGCATGAATGTCGCAAAGCTGATCACCGGTGAGACGCTCTATATCGATGGCGGCTATCACATTATCGATTGAGCAGCCAGCATGACCGAGCCTTCCGACATCTGGGAGATTGCCCCGGCGCGACACCTCGCGAGGCGCAAAAAAAAAATGACCCGCAAGGCCAAGCGCGGGCGCAATTGATGTTTGCTCGAACAGGGTGCGCTTGCCGCAGTGGGCGATGCCAGAGGCTGTGACATATTCCGCACGTGAGAGGCTGCGCGATGGCCGTGCCTTCGAGCTTCGTGCGCTGAGACCAGACGACGGAGGCGACATGCTGGCCGCGGTAGACCGCCTCAGCATGCAATCCCGGTCACGCCGTTTTTTCACGCCAAAACGGCAGTTCAATCCGCAAGAGATTGCCTTTTTTCTGAATGTCGACTTCGTAAAGCACGTCGCTCTCGTTGCCGCGATCGAAGAGGACGGGGAGCAGGTGATCGTCGGTGGCGGCCGCTACATCATCACGCAACCGAGAATGGCCGAGCTGGCCTTCGCAGTCGTTGATCAGTACCAGGGCCAAGGCATCGGCGCGGCCTTGCTGCGCCACCTGGCGATCCTGGCGCGGAGCGCAGGGCTCGAGCTGCTTTTCGCCGAGGTCCTGGCCGAAAATACGGGCATGTTGAAAGTGTTCGATAGAAGCGGGCTGCGCGCAACCAAAACGCGGGAGGCCGACGTCGTGCATGTTTCACTGCAGCTGTCGTGATCGCTGGCTTCTGCCAGGAAACAGGCGCAACCCGCGCCGATGCGGCACCCAGATTGCCGCTTCCGGCACAAATCTTAAGGCTGATCTAGGTTTCCGGACGGGGCCGGGGCTTTGGCTGTGTTTAACTGGCGAGGGCCTATGCTGTGCGTCAGCATGGTGCCTGATGTCTGGGATGAGCGGACAGCATGAAGGACAGTGCCGACCGCCAATTTTGGGCGCGCTGGTTACGGTTCGTCCCGATCGTCCAGTGGCTGCCTCAATACCGCGCCGCCTGGCTGCGCGATGACCTGGTGGCGGGCATTACCCTTGCCGCCTACGCCATTCCCGTTTCGCTGGCCTATGCCGGGCTCGCGGGATTGCCGCTTCAAGTCGGCATCTACGGTTACCTGTTGGGTGGCCTCGCCTACGCGGTGCTGGGCAGTTCACGCCAGCTCGCGATCGGGCCGACATCGGCGATTTCCCTCATGATTGCCGCAACGGTAGCGGACATGGCGGGCGGCGACGCCCAACGCTATGTGCAAATTGCAAGCCTCGCCGGCTTCACGGTGGCGGCCCTGTGCCTGCTTGCCTGGGCCTTGCGCCTGAGTGCGTTGGTACGGTTGATCAGCAACAGCATCCTGGTGGGGTTCAAAGCAGGCGCCGGCCTGGCGATCGCGATGACGCAACTGCCAAGCCTGCTCGGGGTGGCAGGGGGTGGGCAAAATTTTTTTGAGCGCGCGGCGCTAGTCGTAAGCCAAATCGGCAATACGCAAGGCATCGTGCTTGCCGTCGGCGTCGCGGCCATCGTGCTACTCCTGCTCGGCGATCGCCTCCTGCCGGGCAGGCCCGTGGCCCTCGGTGTGGTCGTGCTCTCCCTCCTCGCCGCCAACCTGCTGGCGCTCCCCTCCCTTGGCGTGCCGACGACGGGAACCATTCCGGCCGGCCTGCCGAGCCTGCAGGCCCCGGCACTGCGCTTGCGCGACGTGGAGGGTATTCTACCCCTGGCCGGTGGGTGCTTGCTTCTCGCCTACATCGAAGGCATCTCCGCCGCCCGCACCTTTGCCGCCAAGCACGGCTATGCCGTGGATACGCGCCAGGAGTTTCTCGGCCTGGGGGCGGCAAATCTCGCGGCCGCGGTTGGGCAGGGCTATCCCGTGGCGGGGGGATTTTCGCAGTCGGTGGTCAACGACAAGGCGGGCGCGCGCACGCAACTGGCGCTCATCATTGCCTCAATAACGCTCGCACTCTGCCTCGTCTTTCTCACCGAATTCTTGCAAAACCTGCCAAAGGCGGTCTTGGCCGCGGTGGTTCTGACCGCGGTATTGGGACTTTTGGATTTTCGGGCGCTGCGGCGGATGTGGCGGGTAAGTCCGCTTGACTTTTATGCTGCTGCAATCGCGCTCGCTGCCGTGCTCTGGCTTGGAATTTTGCAAGGGATTTTGCTGGCGACCGTGGTCTCGGTCTTGATGCTGGTGGCGCGAGCATCCCGCCCGCACGTGGCCTTTCTCGGCCGTATGCCAGGAACGAACCTCTACTCTGATCTCGCGCGTCACCCGGAAAACGAACCGCTGGTGAGCGTGATCGCCTTTCGCCCGGAAGCGTCGCTCATCTACATTAACGCAGACAGCGTGCTCGAAATCGTGCTCGACCGCCTGCAGTCAACAGGGCCGGCGAAAATTCGCTTGGTTGTGTGCGATCTCTCGGCCTCCCCCATCGTCGATCTCGCCGGCTCGCGCATGCTGCATGAGTTGCATAGCGAGCTCGAGCGCCACGGCATCGCGTTGCGTGTCGTCGGCGCCCATGGTGCCGTGCGCGACCTGTTGCGCGCCGACGATCTCAGCGAAAAAGTTGGTGGGCTCGAACGCGGCATGTCGTTGCTCGGCCTCGTCGAGGACAACGGCCAGGGCTAGCGATCCGCGCCCGCACGGCGTCGCAGCGCCGCCGCCGACCGGGCGAATAAAAGCGCGCCACGGGCAAAGCCCATCACAGCTACGCTGGTGACGGCGGCGCGCCTCAAAGCCGCATTTCCTCGATACGCTCAGCCTTGCGCAGGGGGGCCTCGGTGGCCTCGACCACTTGTCCGACGGACACTCCGGGGGCGGTCTCAAGCAGGGTCGCCTGCCCGCCGGCAAAACCGATCACCGCCATCTCGGTTACGACCAGGTCAACGCACCTGACCGAGGTCAGCGGCAAGCCACACTCCTTGACGATCTTCGGTTTGCCCTTGGCAGTGTGCTGCATCGCCACGATGACCCGCTTGGCACCGGTAACGAGATCCATCGCCCCGCCCATTCCCGGCACCATCTTTCCCGGGATCATCCAGTTGGCGAGCCGCCCCCGGACGTCGACCTGAAGGCCGCCCAGAACGGTCATGTCGAGGTGGCCGCCGCGAATGAGCGCGAACGACATGGCGCTATCGAAGGTGGCGGCGCCCGGCAGGGCACTGACGGGCTGTCCACCCGCGTCGGTCAGCGTCGGGTGCGCCATACCGTCTTCCGGAATCGGCCCAGTGCCAATCAGTCCATTCTCGGACTGAAAGAACACATTCACGCCCTCGGGAACGAAGTTTGCGACCAGCGTCGGAATGCCGATGCCAAGATTGACGAGCATTCCCGGACGCAATTCGCGCGCGATGCGCTTGGCAATGACGGTCTGCGCATCCATGCTTTCACCTATTGGCGACAAGATAGTCGACTACCGCGGCAGGGGTAACGACGTGGTCGGGTGCGATCACGCCGACAGGAACGACATGATCCGCGGTTACGATCACCGTATCCGCGGCCAGGGCGATCACGGGGTTGAAGTTACGCGCGGTCAGCGCGTAGGACAGGTTGCCGGAATAATCTGCAAGAAAGGCGTGCACCAGGGCAAAATCGGCGCGCAATGCGGTCTCCAGCAGATAGCTCGCGCCATTGACGTCGATTTTGCGCTTGCCATCCTCGACCACGGTACCGACGCCGGTCGGTGTAAGGATGCCGCCGAGTCCCGAGCCACCGGCGCGAATGCGCTCGATCAGCGTGCCTTGTGGGATCAGATCGACGGCGATCTTGCCGGCGATCATTTGTTGTTGGGTATCGGGATTGAGACCGATGTGGCTCGCTATGACCTTGTCGAGCAGCCCCGCGGTCACGAGCTTGCCGATACCCTTGCCCGGAATGGCCGTATCGTTGGCAATAACCGCCAGCTTGCGCTTGTGCTGCCGCACGAGCTCGTCAATCAGGCGCTCGGGGGTACCGACGCCCATGAAACCGCCAATCATGAGGCTGGCGCCGTCGGGAATCATGGCAGCGGCGCTTTCGATTGAGATCGTTTTCATGGCGCGCTCGATCCCTTGCTGCCCACCCTCGGCGGGCTAGTTCATATGCCAGCCGTGGCTGACGACAACGGACTGACCGGTCAGGGCCTTGCTCTGGAAAGCGGCCAGCATCAGCGCGACGTCGGCCACATCATCGACGGTGGTGAATTCTTTATCCACCGTCTCGCCGAGCATCACTTCTTTTATGACGCGCTCTTCCGAGATGCCGAGTTCCTTGGCTTGCTCGGGGATTTGCTTATCGACCAAGGGCGTGCGCACGAAACCGGGGCAGATGATATTGGCGCGCACATTGTGCTTGGCACCTTCTTTGGCCATGGTTCGCATGAGCCCAAGCAGGCCGTGCTTTGCGGTCACGTAGGCGGCTTTCAGCGGTGAGGCCTCATAGCTGTGCACGGAGCCCATGTAGATCAGGGCCCCCGAGTTCTGCCGGTACATATGTTGAATGCACGCCTTGGTCGTCAGGAAGGCGCCGTCGAGGTGGATGGCCAACATGCGCTTCCACTCGGCAAAGGGAAACTCCTCGATCGGGTGCACGATCTGGATGCCGGCATTCGATACCAGAACGTCGATGCGGCCGAAGGCGGTGATGGCTTCGCGGACACCGGCATTGACCTGATCCTCATTGGCCACGTCCATGGCGACCGCCATCGCCGACTTCTTGTCTGCCAAGGCGCTTGCGGCACTACGCGCGGCCTCGAGGTTGAGGTCGGCGATCACCACGCGGCCCTCTGCCTCCAGAAAGCGTTTGGCGATTGAATGGCCGATGCCACTGGCTGCTCCGGTGATGAAGGCGATTTTTCCGTTCAATTTCATGGAGATACTTTCTGCAAAGGTTGATCACTTGCAAATGAGCACAGGCACCGCACTGTGCGTCAGAACCCGCGCGGCCTGACTGCCCAGCATGAGGCGGGAAAGGCCACGTCGGCCGTTCGAGGCCATGACGATCAAGTCGCATTGCCTGGTCTGGGCCGCCTGCACGATGCCGTCGGCCGGGTGCTCCTTGAGATGTGCGGTGGCGCAGTCGACGTCCAACTCATTGGCGAGGTTGCCAACAGCGGAGAGGATCTTCGATGCCGCCGTGGCGGCAGCCTGTTCGTAGGCATCGAATGGAACCGTGACGGACCCGTGGCTGGAATAGGCGAGCGACCAGGGCTCCGACACCGTTATGGCGGTGACGCGGGCACGATGCGCCTTGGCCAGCTTCAATCCCATCTCGACGGCTTTCCAGGCCAGATCTGATCCGTCGGTG
>DASTMQ010000407.1:0-13611 GCA_035714005.1 Hyphomicrobiaceae bacterium | reverse complement strand
GCTGCGCGACCTGCCGCCCGCCGCCGTGCGCTGGACCAAGCACGCGCTCAACAATTGGCTGCGCCAGGCGGGACCCAACTTCGATGCATCGCTCGCCATGGAATTCATGGGCTTCTCAGGACCCGAGGTGCAGGAAGGCCTGGCGGCGTTGCGCGCAAAGCGCCGCGCCAACTTCGATCCGACCGACCCCTTCTAGCTCGCAACAGGGGTTTTTTCCGCGTTTGCGCCGGGCTGCGGGCGGCCTCCAGCTCGGGCTCGGCCGTTCGGCGGATCACCGCCGCGCCAAGCCAGCGCCGTCACCGGCACACCTGGGCGGCCAAAGGCCTGCAAAGCTATTTTGATTGCGGAACGCTGGGACCGCTCGGGGCGGGCGGCTGCAGCTGATCGAGGATGCCGCCGCGCCCGGCGGGTGCCGTCGGCTGGGCCGGCGGTGCAGCCTGGCCTTCGGGCGCCGCTTGACCGCTCGCCGGCGCTGTCGCCGGTCGATCGAAAATCGAGCCCGGCGCCGTCGACCGCGAGGCCAGGAGGGTCAGCAGCAAGCTGGTGGCAAAAAAGGCGGCCGCTAAGCTCGCCGTCACGCGCGTCAGGAAATTCGCCGCGCCGCGCCCCGTCATGAAGCCGCCACCGCCGCCGATGCCGAGCGCACCACCTTCCGAGCGCTGGAGCAGGACGACGCCAACGAGCGCGGCGGCGATCATCAGGTGAATAATGAGCAGGACGGTCGTCATACCGGTGTTCTTCGTTGCTGGGAGGCCCCCGCGGGCTTCTACACCAGGGCCGTCAACGCCACCAGCCCCAGCCGCACCCGCTCACGGCTTGCTGCTGCCGGGGGCCGGCTGGGCGGGCTCCGGCCGCCAGGCATCATCGACCTTCGGCTTTGGCTGTGGCTTGGGCTTGGGCTTGGGCTTGGGCGGTGCCGCGGCCGCCGGCGGCTCGCCCGCGGCCTTGGGCGTGCCGGCCGCCTTGGCGGCGGGCGCCGCCTTGGGCGCCACCTTGGCGGGCGCACCGGCCGCGGGCACGGCGGCCTTGGCGGGCGCCTTGCCCGGCGCCGGCGGCTCCTTGGCAGCCCCCTTCGTTTCTGTCGCCGGCTTGGCTGCGCTGCCGTCCTTGCTGCGCTCGGCCGGCGCCGCCGCGGCCTCCCCATCGACCCCCTCGGGCAACACCACCAGCGGCTTGCCCTGGCAGCGAAACAGGATCTGTTCTTCCACCTCCAGCAGCCGCTTGATCTGCTGCAGCTTGTCGGCGCCAAGGTTGGCCTTCGCCCAGTCAGGCCCCTTGGCCATGCTGGTGCGTGCGCCGGCGAGCTCGAGCTGCAAAAGCTCGGTCTTGAGCTGGGCGCAGGCATCCTGGTCGAGCGTGGCGGCGGCGGCCCCACTCGAGGACGCCAACAGCAAGTGCGCGCCAAGCACGAGGCCGAGACGGGTCATGCGGTCTGAGCAGCGGTGATCGACATGGGAAACAGAAATTTCGCCGGCGACTAAGCCCTGTTTCGGGCGGTCGGGTCAAGCGCCGCACGCCGCGACGATGTCGAGAAAGTCGGCGGCCTTGAGGCTGGCGCCGCCAACGAGGGCGCCATTGACATCGGCGATCGCCAACAATTCTTGGGCGTTGTCGGGTTTGACGGAGCCGCCGTAGAGCAGGCGGATGCTGCCGCCCTCATCGCCGCAGCGCTGCAACAGCGCCTGGCGCAAAAAGCCGTGCACTTCGGCAACGTCGCTCGGCTTGGCGGTGAGCCCGCTGCCGATGGCCCAAACCGGCTCGTAGGCGATCACCGTGTCGACGGCGCGCACGTGCTCGGGCAGGGAGGCGGCCAGCTGCCGCCCGACCACCGCCAGCGTCAGACCGGCGCGGCGCTCGCCCGCGGTCTCGCCGACACAGACGATGGCGGTGAGGCCCGCGCGATGCGCTGCCGCCACCTTGCGGCGGACATCGATATCGCGCTCGCCGTGCTCGGCGCGGCGCTCCGAATGGCCCACGATCACCGCGCTGGCACCCACGTCCTTGAAAAGCTCAGCGGAGACGTCGCCGGTATGGGCCCCGCTCGGCAGGGCATGACAGTCCTGCCCGCCCACCAGCAGGCGCCCGCCTGCGGCCTCGCGCGCCAATAGCGCAACGAGCGGCGCCGGCGGGCAAATCATCACATCGACGCCGGGGGCAAAGCCCGGCTCGGTCAAGCGATCGCGCACGCTCAGCGCCTCCGCCAGCGCGGCCACCGATCCGTTCATTTTCCAATTGCCGGCAATTAGCGGCCGCAGCAGGGGTTCGTGTGCCATCTGTCGGGCTCTCTCGCGGTCAAATTAAGTTTCGGCAAACTTGGCCGCCGACCAAGCCGGGCGCCTTGCTGGCGCCCGTAGGGGTTCATAATATGCGGCGCATGCGCGTCAAGATGTGCTAAGCCCTCGCGGGCAGGCCGGTTCCTGCCATCGGCGCACCCTGCAGTTGGAAATGCCACCATGCTCGACTCCTTGCGCCGCGGCGCGCTCAATTGGTTCGCTAAGGGGCTGCTTGGCCTGCTGGTGATCGCCTTTGCCGTCTGGGGCATCGGCGACGTCATCCGCAATGTTGGGCGGGGAACGCTGGCCACCATCGGCGGGTCGCAGATCACCGTCGATGAGTACCGCCAGGCCTATCAGGACGAAATGGCCTCGCTCACGCGCCGGTTCGGGCGTCGTCTCACCAACGAACAGGCCAAGCTCCTCGGCGTGGAGCAACGCGCCCTGGCACGCCTGATTTCGGCGGCCGCCATCGACCACCACGCCCGCGACCTCAAGCTGGCGCTCTCCGATCAGGGCATCGCCGAGATTATTCGCAACGATCCAGGTTTTCAGGGTCCCGACGGCAAGTTTTCCAAGGAGCTGTTTCAAACCTTTCTGCGCCAGATCGGCCTGAGCGAGGGCCGCTATGTCTACACGCGTCGTCAGGAAGAACTGCGCGACCAGTTGACCGAGAGCCTGTTGAGTGGGCTGGCCCCGCCGCAGGCGATGCTCGATGCGCTCTATCGCTACCGCGAAGAGCGGCGCGTCATCGACTTTTTCACGCCGGACTTCGACAAGCTCATCAAGCTCGGCGAGCCGGACGACGCCAAACTGCGCGCCTACTACGATGAGAACAAGGCTCGCTTCACCGCCCCCGAACGGCGCAAGATCAACGTGCTGCTGTTGACGCGCGAGGCCGCCAAGCAGCGCATCAGTATCAGCGAGGACGAGCTCAAGGCCGCCTACGACAGCGACAAGCAAAAATTCAACATCCCGGAAATGCGGCGGATCACCCAGCTTACCTTTCCCGACAAGGCCGCCGCCGAGACGGCCTACGTGGAGCTGAGCAAGGCCCCCAACTTTGCCGAGGCCGCCGCCAAGCTCGGCTTCAAGGAAAGTGACATCGAGCTCGGCCTCCTCGCCAAACGCGACATGATCGATAGCCGCACTGCCGAGGCCGCCTTCGCGCTCAAGCAAGACGAGCTGTCGCAGCCGGTCGAGGGCCAGTTCGCCACCGTGCTCATTCGCGTCACCGAGGTGGTGCCGGGCAAGCAGCGCACCTTCGATGAGGTCAAAGGCGAGATCGGCGAGCGCCTGGCCGAGGAGCGGGCCAATCTCGAGCTGCAAAACCTGCACGAGAGCATCGAGAACGATCGCTATTCGGGCAAGCCGCTGAAGGAGATCGGCGAAAAACTAAAGCTGCCCTTCCTGGAGATCGCCGACATCGATCGCACGGGCAAGACTGCCGACGGCAAGCCGGCGCTGGAGCAGGCCGACGCCGGCAAAATTGCGCAGGCCGCCTTCGCCGGCAATTCCGGCATCGAGGCGGAAGCCGTGGAGTTGCCCGACGGCGGCAACGCCTGGGTCGACGTGCTGCAAGTGACGCCCGAGAAGCAAAAGACCTTCGAAGAGGTGGCGGGGGACGTGAAGACCCAATTCATGGAGCAGCAACGGCGCACCGAGGTCAGCAATCTCGCGGCAAAATTTGTCGATCGCCTCAATCAGGGCGAGGCCTTCGAGACGGTAGCCGCCGAGGCCGGCGCCAAGGCGGAAAAAACCAACCCGGTGACGCGCTCGACCTCGCCGCCGGGCCTCACCAGCAATGCCGTGCAACAGGCCTTCACGCTGCCCAAGAGCCGCGCCGCCTCGGCTGCCACCACCGATGGTCGAGGGCGGACGATCATTCGCGTCGCCGAAATCAGTCCGGCCCCCGAGCCTACGCCGGAACAGATTGCCGCGCTCAAGGGCGAACTCAACCGGCAACTGCAGAGCGACATCCTCGCCGAATATATTGCCGGCCTGCAGGCGCGCTACGGCCTCTCGGTGAACCAGGAGGCGCTGCGGCAGGCGCTGGGCGGCGAGCGCGGAGCGGAAGCGCCAATGCTCGAGTGATACTTGCAGGACCTGAGCCAGGGATCCCGCGCATGACCAAGCTCGAACCGATCGGCGGCGACCTCGAAATTGAACCCTCGCGCGGCGAGTTCGCGCGCCGCTATGCCGCCGGGGTGGCGCAGGTCGTGTGGACACGGCTGATCGCAGACCTGGAAACGCCGGTTTCGGCCATGTTGAAGCTGAGCGACGGGCAGCCGCTCAGCTGCCTTTTGGAATCCGTGCAAGGCGGTGCCACGCGCGGTCGCTACTCGATCATCGGCCTTGCGCCCGACATCATTTGGCGCGCCTTCGGCAACCGCGCCGAGATCAATTTGGCGCCGCAGGCGGCACCCCACGCCTACACGGGCGACGATGCGCCGACCCTCGATTCGTTGCGGGCGCTGCTCGATCGCTCGCGCATCGATCTGCCGGCCGAGCTGCCGCCGATTGCCGCCGGCATCATCGGCTACATGGGTTATGACACGGTGCGCCTGGCCGAGCACCTGCCCAGCCAAAACCCCGATGCCTTAGGGGTACCCGACGCCATCTTCGTTCGCCCCACCTTGATGGTGGTGTTCGATACCATCAAGGACGAGATGGCCGTGGTGACGCCCGTGCGCCCGACCCCTGGCGTCGACGCGGCGGCCGCCTATGCGGCGGCGCTGCAGCGCCTGCGCGGCGTACTTGCCGCGCTCGATGCGCCATTGCCGCATGCCACCAATATGTCGGGCGTCGACCTGGCCCTTCCCGATGCGGTCTCCAACACCACACCCGCCGAGTTCAAGGCCATGGTCCAGCGCGGCAAGGAATTCATCGCCGCCGGCGATGTGTTCCAGGTGGTTCTGTCCCAGCGCTTCGATGCACCCTTCGCCTTGCCACCGCTTGCCCTTTATCGTGCCTTGCGCCGCACGAACCCCTCACCGTTTCTGTTTCACCTGGACTTCGGCGCGTTCGCCCTGGTCGGCTCCTCACCCGAGATCCTGGTGCGCGTGCGCGATGGCGAGGTCACCATCCGGCCGCTCGCCGGCACGCGGCGGCGCGGCAGCACGCCGGAGGAGGATTTGGCGCTGGAACAGGAACTGCTGGCCGATCCCAAGGAACGCGCCGAACACCTCATGCTGCTCGACCTCGGACGCAACGACGTCGGCCGCGTCGCGAAAATCGGCTCGGTGCGCGTCAAGGAGAGCTTTGCCATCGAACGCTACAGCCATGTCATGCACATCGGCAGTCACGTGGTGGGCGCCTTGGACGAGCGCCACGACGTCGTCGACGCCTTGATGGCGGGCTTCCCCGCCGGCACGCTCTCCGGCGCCCCCAAGGTGCGCGCCATGGAGATCATCGACGCGCTCGAAAAGGATAAGCGCGGGCCGTATGGAGGCTGCGTCGGCTACTTTTCCGCCGACGGCGAGATGGACAGCTGCATCGTGCTGCGCACTGCGCTGGTCAAGGACGGCATGATCTATGTTCAGGCCGGCGCGGGCGTCGTCGCCGACAGCGACCCCGATGCCGAACAGCTCGAGTGCGAGTACAAGGCAAGAGCACTGTTCAAGGCGGCCGAGGAGGCCGTCCGCTTCGCCAAGCGCAGCAAGCGCGGCAACCGCGCCCCCTGAGACAATTGACCCCGGACAGGAGCCATGAGCCCCGACCCCGATTATGGCGACGCCCTGCCTGCGGGTATCCGCTCGCGCTCAGTCCCCAACGGCAACGGCCTCAGCATGCACGTGCTGGAGGCGGGCTACGCGCAAGCGGGCGCCCCCTGTGTTCTGCTGTTGCACGGCTTTCCGGAGCTTGCCTACAGCTGGCGCAAACTCATGCTGCCGCTGGCGCAGGCGGGGTTTTACGTGGTCGCCCCGGATCAGCGCGGCTACGGGCGCACCACGGGCTGGGACGGCGCCTATGACGGCGACCTTGGCGCCTTTCGGGTCTTCAATCTGGTGCGCGACACCTTGGGCCTCATCACGGCGCTGGGCCATCGCTCCGTCGCCGCGGTGATCGGCCACGATTTCGGTTCCCCGGTAGCCGCCTGGTGCGCCCTGTTGCGGGGCGATGTCTTCCGTTCGGTGGTATTGATGAGCGCGCCCTTCGTCGGCCCACCGGAGCTTTCCGACCCCCGCCAGGCTGAACCCCCGCCGGCGGCAACCAACATCCACGCCGCGCTGGCCGCGCTCGACCCGCCGCGCAAACACTATCACTGGTATTATTCGACGCGCGAAGCCGACGCCAATATGCGCCACTGTCCGCAGGGCATCCATGCCTTCCTGCGCGCCTACTATCACTACAAGAGCGCCGACTGGAAAGGCAACGTACCGCACCCGCTCGCGGCCTGGCGCGCCGAGGAGCTCGCCAAGCTGCCGACCTACTACGTCATGCGCTTGGCGCAGGGTATGGCCGAGACGGCGGCGGCGGAAATGCCCTCGCCACAGCAGATCGCCGCCTGCCAATGGCTGAGCGAGGCCGAACTTGCCGTTTACAGCGCCGAGTTCGCGCGCACCGGCTTCCAGGGCGGCCTCAACTGGTATCGCTGCCGCACCAGCGGGCGCTTCGAGGCCGAACAGCAGATTTTTGCCGGCCGCCGCATCGACGTGCCTTGCCTTTTCATCGCGGGCAAGAGCGATTGGGGTGCCTTCCAGGTGCCGGGTGCACTGGAAAAAATGCAGGCCAGCGCCACCTCGCGCATGCGCGGCTGTCATCTCGTCGAGGCTGCCGGCCATTGGGTCCAGCAGGAACAGCCCGGCGCTGTCATCGACCTGTTAGCAAACTTCCTTACCTGACGCTGCCAGCAGGTCCGCAGCGGCAAGCGCAAATTTGCCGTGAGCGCAAGGTGGGTTGCTGCATGGTAGCCCTCCGTCGGGCGCCGCTGCCATCCCGCCGCCGGCCCCACTAGTCTTTGCGCCGATTCGCCTCGCCGCCCGCAGCGAGTGGCCAATAGCCAAATTCGAGAGGCACGCATGTCTACGGACACCATCGAGCGACCGCAGGTCTCAAATACGGTCGTTGCCTCGCATTTTCCCACGCTGTTCATGATGCGCGAGTATGCGAACTGCGCCGGCCTCAATCAAAGGCTGGAGCGGCTGATGCTGCGCTTGGAACAGGAGACGACCAACATCGCTGCCGCCACCAGCAATATCGGCGGCTATCACTCCGATACGACGCTGTTCGCACGCAAAGAGCAGGAAGTCGTTGCCTTGCGCGACCTGGTGCAGACGGCGCTGCACGAATACGTGCCCAAGTTCCTGGAGGCCAACTGCCACGCCCCGCCGACCAAGCTGAACCTGCGGCTGTGGGGTTGGGGTATCAACATGCGCGCCGGTGACATCAATTTTCAGCACGTGCACCCCGACGCCAAGGTCAGCGGCGTCTACTACGTCAGCGTCCCGCCCCTTCCCCCAGGCGCCTCGGCCGAAGAGGGGGCAATCATGTTCGTTGATCCGCGCCCCCGCGCACACATGAACCGCGTGCAGAACCAAACCACGGAGATCACCGTCAATCCCAAGGTTGGCATGATGATTCTGTTCCCGGCCTATTACGAGCATGCGGTCATTCCCTTCCGCGGGGCCGGCGTGCGCACCTGCATCGCCTTCAACGCCAATTTCTGACACCTGCCGCTGCCCGCGCCGGTGACGAACCCCCTTGGATTCTTGCGCCACCGCTAGCGCCTTCTAGGCGGCGCTTTTAGCCGGTATGCTTGGGGCATGCTGACCCTGTTTCTGTTGCGCCATGCCAAATCGAGTTGGGAGGATGCCTCGCTCGAGGATTTCGATCGTCCCTTGGCCCGACGCGGCGAGGAGGCGGCGCCGCGTATAGGTGCCTACATGGCTGCCCAGGGCATCGAGCCCCAGTTGATCCTGTGCTCACCGGCGACGCGGGCACGACAAACCTTGGACCTGGTGCTGCCGAAACTCGCCGGGGAAGCCTCGGTCGAATTCGAGGATAACCTTTACCTTGCCTCCAGCAGCAGCCTGCTGGCACGCATCCGCAAGGTGCGCGCCAACATCCAGCGCCTGATGCTGGTCGGTCATGATCCCGGCATGCACGGCCTTGCCGTGGAACTTGCGGGCCATGGCAAGCCCGAGGACCTGCACCGCCTGGCCACCAAGTTTCCAACCGCCGGGCTCGCCGTCATCAGCTTTCGGGCGGCCCAGTGGTCCGAGGTCAAGCCCAAGGCTGGGCGGCTCGACAGCTTTACCTCGCCGCGGCGTCTGAGCTGAGCCCGCACCGCTGTGGCCGACGCGGGCGCGGCGCCGCGGGAGCCGGCGCAACTTCCAATCCCGGTAGTTAACCCCGGCTTGACCGGGACCATATCGGTCCCCTAAATCACCTCCATGCTGGTCCTGATCGATAACTATGACAGCTTCACCTATAATCTCGTTCATTACCTGGGCGAGCTCGGCGCGCGCTGCGAGGTGTTTCGCAACGATAAGATTTCCGTCGCCGAGGTCCTTGAGCTCGCCCCCCGGGCAATCGTCCTCTCGCCCGGCCCCTGTACGCCCAACGAGGCCGGCATTTGCCTCGAGCTGATCAAAAAAGCGGGGGCCGCAACGCCCATCCTCGGCGTTTGCCTCGGCCATCAGGCCGTCGGCCAGGCCTACGGTGGCAAGGTCGTGCGCGCCCCGCAGCCCATGCACGGCAAACTCTCAACGATCGGCCACTCCGGCAAGGGAGTATTCCAATCCCTGCCCAGGACGTTTGAGGTTACGCGCTATCACTCCTTGATCGTGGAACGCGAAAGCCTGCCTGAGGATCTCATGGTCACGGCCGAGGCCGGCGGGCTCGTCATGGCTGTGCAGCATCGCCGCTTCCCCGTGCACGGTGTGCAGTTCCACCCGGAGAGCATTGCCTCCGAGCACGGCCACGCCCTGCTTGCCAATTTCCTTGAGCTTGCGGGGCTCGCGCCACGGCGTCGCAATAGCGACCCCGCACGCCATGCCGCCTGACACAGCCATGGACCCCCAACCCTCCCAGGAATTGCGCCAGCTGATCCAAAAGGTGTCGCAGGGCGCCACGCTCGGCGAGGACGAAATTCGCACCGCCCTTGATCAGATGACCGCCGGGGCGGCGACGCCGGCGCAGATGGGCGCTTTTCTGATGGCGCTGCGCGTGCGCGGGGAAACCGTGGAGGAAATCACCGGCGCCGCGCAGATGCTGCGCGCTCGCATGATGCGCGTCCGTGTGCCGGAGGATGCCGTCGATATCGTCGGCACCGGCGGCGACAGTCACGGCACCTACAATGTGTCGACCTGCGCCGCCCTGATCGCGGCCGGCGCCGGCGTCAAGGTCGCCAAGCACGGCAACCGCCGCGTTTCCTCGATGTCGGGAGCCTCCGACGTACTGTCGACCCTCGGCGTCAAGCTCGACGGCGCATTCGAGACCATCACCCGCTGCGTCGAGGAGGCGGGCGTCGGCTTCATGTGGGCGCCCCTGCATCACCCCGCCATGAAGCACTGGGCACCGATCCGCGGCGAGCTCGGCATCCGCACCATTTTCAATTTGCTGGGGCCGATCTCGAACCCTGGCGGCGTCAAGCGTCAGGTGGTCGGGGTCTTTTCTTGGCACTGGGTCGAGCCGATCGCCCACGTCCTCAACAATCTCGGTGCCAAGCACGTTTGGGTCGTACACGGTCATGACGGCCTCGACGAGTTGACCACGACGGGTGCCACCGACGTCGCCGAGCTCAAGGATGGCAGGGTGACGGTGTTCGAAGTCACCCCGGCCGATGCGGGGCTGGCGCCGGCCAAGCTGTCCGACCTCAAGGGCGGCGACGAGCACGCCAATGCTGCGGCCATTCGCGAGGTTTTGGCCGGCAAGCAGACGCCGCTCAGAAACATCGCCGTCCTCAATGCCGCCGCCGCGCTGGTGGTCGCCGGCAAGGCCGCCAATATTCTGGAGGGCGCTGAACTCGCGCAGCGCGCCATCCAATCCGGTGCGGCCGCCCGCGCGCTCGACAAGCTGATTGCGATCACGAACGGACGTGGCTGACGCCCGCAAGCAGGACGGCGACGAGGAGCCGACCCCCGGCCAGCTGTTCCGCACCGTCTTTCCCTCCATCATGTTGCCGATGTTCTTGGCCGTCGTCGACCAGACCATCGTGGCAACGGCCCTACCCTCCATCGCGGCATCGCTGGGCAGCGTCGGCCGCGTCTCCTGGGTGGTGGTCGGCTACCTGGTCGCCACCACCGTGGCCGCGCCGGTCTACGGACAGTTGCGTGACGTTTACGGCAGCAAGCGCATGATGTTCATCGCGCTGGCGATCTTCATCGTCAGTTCGCTGTTGTGCGCGGCGGCAAGCAGCGTCGAGCTTTTGACCATCTGCCGCATCCTGCAGGGACTGGGGGGCGGCGGTCTGATGACGCTCTCGCAGGCGCTGATCGGTGAGACCATCCCGCCGCGCGAGCGCGCCCGCTACCAGGGCTATCTCGCCTCCGTGATGGTGACCTCCAGCACCTTCGGACCGGTGGTGGGCGGTTATTTGACCCATCACCTGGGCTGGCGCAGCGTCTTTTTGATCAATGTGCCCCTGGGCCTGATCGCCATTCTGCTCACCGTGCGCCTCAAGTCTCGCGCCTATCGCGACCAACCCTGGCGCTTCGACAGCTTCGGCCTCGTCCTGTTCATCACCTTCATCGTGCCCCTCCTGCTGGCGCTCGATCAGACGCAGCGCATGCAGGCCAGTCTACTGCCGCTGATCGCCGCACTTTCGGCCATTTCGCTGCTCGGCCTGGTCGGGCTCATCCGACAACAGCGACGCGTGCTCCATCCGCTGCTGCCGATCACGCTCTTGCGCAATCCAACGGTGTGGCGCAGCGATGCGCTTGCCGCCTGTCACGGCGCCACCCTCGTCTCGCTGATCACCTTTCTGCCCCTTTACTTTCGCGTCCTGCGTGGGGCCACCCCGGCCACGATGGGACTGATGTTGCTGCCCCTGGTGTTCGGCATCGGCATCGGCTCGATGCTGACCGGGCGGATTGTCAGCCGCACGGGGCTCACCACCATCTTTCCCTCGATCGGCCTGGTGTTGGCCACGGCAACGCTGTTGCTGTTCGCCCTCAACGCCGAGAACTTGGGGCTCGCCCAGCTGCCCTGGCCGCTGTTCGTCTGCGGCCTCTTCATGGGGACGGTAATGGGCGTCGTGCAGGTGACGGTGCAGAACGCCGCCGGGGCCGCCTCGCTGGGCTCCGCGGTGGGCTCGGTTCAGCTCTCGCGCTCGGTTGGCGCGAGTGCCGGCACCGCGCTGGTCGGCACCGTGCTATTTGCCTCCATCTCGCTCGGAGATCCCGAGACGGCTCGCGTCTTTGCCCAGCTGGTGGAGGACCGCCACGGTTCCATGACCGCCATCGCCGGGCAAGCAACGGTCTACGCCGACATTGCCCGCGCCTTTCGCGCGGCCTTCCTCACCATCGCCGCTTTCGCCGCCACCGGCGCGGTCCTGGCCTGGTCGATTCCGATGCGCCGCCTAACGTGAAGGCGGCCAAGCGCCGTCGCGTTGGGCTCAGGCGCGGCGGGCGCCCGTGGCGCCGACGGCAATGCCACCGATCAGCAGCCCGAGCGCCAGCAGCAGCGCAAAGCTTGGCGCTTCACCCAACAGCAGCAGCGCCACGGCGACGCTGACGGCGGGGGTACCGAGAAGACCAAGCGAGGTCGTCGATGCCGGCAGTTCCGAGGAGCTGACCGCCGCCGCCCAATAGGCGAGCGCCGTGCCGGGAATGCCGGCAAACAACAACAGCGCCAGCGAACGCCCATTCCAGGTGACGACCGGCGGTCCTTCGATGCTCGCCGCCGCCAGCGTCAGCAGCACGGCCGCCAGCAACGCCTGCCAGGGCGCAAGCTGGAAAGGCGTTGCGCGCCAGGCGTGGCCGCGATTGTGGACGATGCTTGCCGCCCACAGCATCGCCGCCAGCAGCAAGAGCGCGTTGCCGGCCACGGCGCCGCGATCGGCCCAATCGAAGGTGAAGGGATTGAAAATGGCAACCAGGCCCAAAATGCCGAGACCCAAGCCAAGGACCCGGCGCCTCGATAGCGTCTCGCCAAGGCAGAGCGCCGCAGCGATCGGCGCCCATAGCACGCTGGTATAGGCCAGCACGGCCGAGCGGCCCGCGGGCACCCATTGCAGGGCCAGTTGCGAGAGGATGGTGAAGGCCACCATGTGCAGCAGCACCATGCTGACGAGAACCGGCATGTCCTGACGCGTGGGGAGCGCCAGGCCGGTGGCGAAGAGCGAGATGGCAAATAGCGTTAGCGTCGAAATGTAGGTGCGCAGCGCCACCGACCAGATCGGGGTCATGTAGGCGAGCAAGGCCTTGTTGACGGGCCACATGGTGCCCCAGGCCAGCACCACGACCATCAGCAGCACGAGGGCGCGCGTGTTGCGCTTACTCTCAATCGCCGCCTGGCTCATCGGACGGGGCCCATCCGGAAACCGCGCTCCCCGATCGCTGCACGCCTTGCGGCCTGCCGCCGTCCCGCTCGTCTTGCTAGCACGGTTGCCAGTAGCACTCCTCGCCCCGTCGCCTGCCTGCGCCACCGGGGCGCGCCACCGGCGTGCCCAGCCCTTGTCCGGTGCGGCCGCCCGGCGCCGGCTCCAGCGGCAGGCCTCGCCACCTCTGATGGACGGCGGTTCGGGCGACGTCAAGGCTCAGGTGTTGCCTCCCGCTCCCCGCGGCGAGGCGATGGCGCGCGCTCGGGGCCGCCGGCAGAGCGCGCCGCACAAAAAAACAAAAAAAGCCGGCCGCCGGCAAGGAACCGCCCAATCTGCACCGGTCCGGCGCGGGCCCACCCCTTGCGCTTGCGGCGGCGGCTTGCTGTGATTGGGAGAATGCCTTTCACGCCCTGTCACAAGCCTGTCAGTCCGTCGCATTTCCTCTTTCGCAACCCGCGGCGGCACTTTATGTCAGGTGGACGTGGGCAAGCCCGAGACCCTTCTTCATGCTGATCAAAGCCGCCGCTGAGATACGCGCCTCCGAGATTACGCCGCACTCGGTCTATCTGCGCCGCCGCGAGTTCCTCGCTGGCGCGGCCGCGTTGGGGCTTGGCAGCCTGCTGCCGCGCGCGGCGCCGGCCTCACCCCTTGCGGCCGGCAAAAGCCCGCTCTCGACCACCAGCGAGGCGCAAACCCCGCTCAAGGACATCATCAGCTACAACAACTTTTATGAGTTTGGCGTCGACAAGGACGATCCGGTCAAGCATGCGCATACGCTAAAGACCAAGCCGTGGAAGGTGAAGGCCGACGGCCTCATCGACAAACCGGCTGAGTACGATCTCGACGATCTCA
>DASTMQ010000406.1:0-4635 GCA_035714005.1 Hyphomicrobiaceae bacterium | reverse complement strand
CAGTATGCAGGTCATTCTTCTTGAGCGCATCGGCCGGCTCGGCCAGATGGGCGACGTCGTCAATGTCAAGGATGGGTATGCCCGCAACTTCCTGCTGCCGCAGAAGAAGGCCTTGCGCGCCACGCAGGAAAACCTGGCACGCTTCGAAAAGGACCGCGCCCAACTCGAAGCCCGCGACCTTGAGCTTAAAAAAGAGGCCGAGGCCGTGGCGGGCAAGCTCGCCGGCCAGAGTTTCCTCGCCGTCCGCCAGGCCGGCGACACCGGTCAGCTCTACGGCTCGGTGACCACACGCGATATCGCCGAGGTGGTAACGAGCGGCGGCTTTACCATCGATCGTCGGCAGATTGTCCTGGATCGGCCGATCAAAACGCTCGGCCTGCACCACACCCGCATTGCGCTGCACCCCGAGGTGATTGTTCAGATCACGCTCAATGTGGCCCGCTCCGAGGACGAGGCGGAGCGGCAGGCGCGCGGCGAAGACGTCACCGTTATCAAGGAGGAGGCGGTGGAGATCGAGACCTTCAATGCCGAGGCGCTGTTCGAGGAGGAAGCCCTGGCAAATCAGCGCGACGAGGAACCCAAAGCGCCGGGCGGGGTTGAGTAGCCGCGCCTGATCAGTTGCCGTCCGGCGGGCACGCGGCAGGACGGGCGGGTATGAGTTGTGCTGCGAACTAACCGCCAAGGGTAAGCTTGGCGGTGACATCGCGCACGGCTTTCGTATAATGCCAGACCACTAGGACCTTGAGGCCGACGGGAGGAACGGTCGAGGACCGCATACGGCAGCGTGCGTCATGTTGATGTTGCTCGATGTCATGTTGCGCCGCATCGTCCGGCGCGGCGCTTTGACCTTCATTGATGCCGATGGCTTGTCGCATCACTACGGCGACGGAGCCGGGCGGCCCGTCGCCGTGCGCGTCAAGGAGCGCCGCGTCGAGTGGCATTTGGTGATCGATCCGCAGTTGGCCTTGGGCGAGAGCTACATGCGCGGTGCGCTGCGCATGGAGCGCGGCCGCATCTATGATCTGCTCGAGCTGCTCTTGAGCAACATCCAGGCCAATCCGGTACCCGTCTGGGCGCGTGGTCTCGATGTCGTGCGCTACCTGATCCGGCGGGCCGCGCAGTTCAATCCCGCCGGTCGGGCGCGGCGCAATGTGGCGCATCATTACGATATCGACGGCACCATCTATGACCTCTTTCTCGACAGCGACCGGCAGTATTCTTGTGCCTATTTCACGCCCGGGGCCGATCTGGAGGAGGCCCAGTTGGCCAAAAAGCGCCACCTGGCGGCCAAGCTCGCCATCGAGCCGGGACAGCGCCTGTTGGATATCGGCTCGGGCTGGGGCGGGCTCGGGCTCTATCTGGCCAAGGCCGCGGACTGCGAGGTGACGGGCGTGACGCTGTCGACCCAGCAGCACGAGATCTCCAACGAGCGGGCGGCCAGGGAGGGGCTCAGCCGATCGGTGCGGTTCGAGTTCATGGACTATCGCAAGGTGGTGGGACGCTTCGATCGCATCGTTTCGGTGGGCATGTTCGAGCACGTCGGCGTCTCCCATTACGGCACCTACTTCAGGAAAGTGCGCGACCTCTTGAGCGAGAACGGCGTCGCCCTCATCCATACCATCGGTCGGTCCGAGCCCCCGACCGTCACCAACCCGTTCATCGCCAAGTACATCTTCCCGGGCGGCTACATTCCCGCCCTATCGGAGGTGGTTGCGGCGATCGAACGTTCCGGCCTCATCATCACCGACATCGAGGTGCTGCGCCTGCACTACGCGGAAACCTTGCGCGCCTGGCGCGAGCGGTTTCTTGTCAACTGGGACAAGGCGGCGGCCACCCTCGATGAAAAGTTCTGCCGCATGTGGGAATTCTATCTCGCCGGCTCGGAGACGGCCTTTCGCTACCAGGGATTGGTGGTGTTCCAGCTGCAGCTCGCCAAACGCGTGGCGACGCTGCCGATCACGCGCGACTACATCTGGGACGACGAGCACCGCCTGCTGGCGCAAGATGCCATCGATCGCCGCCCGCGCCTGGCGGGGGAATAGCGCCGCGGACCATAAGCGATTCGGCACCCAAGCAGATTCTCGCCCCGGTGTGCAAAACAGGGATGGTCGTGCTTGACAGGCGGGGTCCACCCCTAGCGCCGCCATCGGAATCGGCTAATGCCTCGGCGCATGAGCCAATCCCCCCAGCGCACCTTGCTGGCGCCCGCCCCCATGGCGCCGACCGGCGAGGCGCTGCCCTTCCGCAGCGCCCCGCACAATCTCGAAGCCGAGCAGGCCCTGCTCGGGGCCATTCTGATCAACAACGAAGCGCACGACCGCGTCTCGCACTTTCTTGAACCCCACCACTTCTACGATCCGCTGCATCAGCAGATCTTTGAGACCGCGGCCAAGTTGATCGCCTCGGGCAAGCAGGCGACGCCCATCACCTTGAGGACGTTTTTCGAACACGCCGAGCGTATCGATGCTAGCTTGACGGTGCCGCAATATCTCGGTCGCCTAGCCGCCAACGCCGCCAGCATCATTAACGCGCGCGACTACGCCCAGACCATTTATGACCTGGCCATTCGCCGGCACCTCATTCTGATCGGCGAGGACATGGTCAATGCGGCCTACGATAGCCCCGTCGATTTCCCGCCGCGCGAGCAGATCGAGGAGGCCGAGACCCGGCTTTTTTCGCTGGCCGAGACCGGCAAATACGGCCAGGGCTTCCTCACTTTCAACAACGCCCTCGTCAGCGCCATCGAAATGGCCAACAACGCCTTTCAGCGCGAGGGTGGGCTGTCGGGGATCGCCACCTGCTTGCGCGATCTCGACGGCAAGCTCGGCGGCCTGCAGCCCTCCGATCTCATCATCCTCGCCGGGCGCCCATCGATGGGAAAGACGGCCCTTGCCACCAACATCGCCTTCAACGTGGCGCGGGCCCGCGCGCGGTCCCTGCTCGAGCGCGGCGATCTGGCGCCCGAGGATCAGGGCCACGACGGGGCCGTGGTCGGCTTCTTTTCGCTGGAAATGTCGGCCGAGCAGCTGGCCACCCGCATTTTGTCAGAGCAGGCGGGCATTCCCTCCGAGAAGATCCGGCGCGGCATGATCGACGAGGGCGAATTCAAACGCCTGGTGGAAGCCAGCCGCGAAATGTCCACCGTTCCCCTGTTCATCGACGAGACCGGCGGCATCTCCATTGCTCAGCTGGCGGCGCGCGCGCGCAAGCTCAAGCGTCAACATGGCCTTGGCATGATCGTGGTCGACTATCTGCAGCTGCTCACCGGCTCGCAACGGCGCGCTTCGGAGGGGCGGGTACAGGAGGTCTCGGAGATCACCACGGGTCTCAAAGCGCTGGCCAAGGAGCTCAACGTGCCGATCGTGGCCCTGTCGCAGCTCTCGCGCGCGGTCGAAAACCGCGAGGACAAGCGCCCGCAGCTCGCGGACCTGCGCGAGTCCGGCTCCATCGAGCAGGATGCCGACGTCGTTATGTTCGTGTTTCGTGAAGAGTATTATGTTGAGCGCACCAAGCCGGCCGAGGGTACGCTCGACTTTCAGGATTGGATGGCCAAGATGCAGCTGGTGAGTGGTAAGGCGGAGGTGATCATCGGCAAGCAGCGACACGGCCCCGTTGGCACGGTTCAGCTACAGTTTGAGTCGAACGTCACGCGCTTTTCCGACTTGGCGCGTGAGGCCTACTTGCCGGAGCGCCACGGGTGAGCCTCGACCAAGCCGGCGCGCGCGCCCGCCCCCGCCCGGCGGTGCCGCCGACCGCTCGCGCCGTGCTCTCCGTCGACCTTACGGCGCTGCGCGCCAATTGGACCCGGCTCAATGAGGCTTCGGGCCGGGCCGAGTGCGCCGGCGTGATCAAGGCCGACGCCTATGGCCTGGGCCTGGCGCCGATCGCCAAGGCGCTCACCCGTGAGGGGTGCAAGACCTTCTTTGTCGCCACCATCGATGAGGGCCGCGCCGCCCGAGAAGTGCAGCCCGGAGCCACCATCTTTGTGCTGGACGGGCTGTTGCCGGGGGCGGAGCCCAGCTATGCGGGCTTCGATCTGAGGCCGGTGCTTTCGAGCCTCGCTGAGGTGCGCGACTGGGCCGCCTACGGCCGGGCCCGCGGTCGCAAGCTGTCGGCCGCCGTGCACCTCGACACCGGCATGAACCGGCGTGGCATGCCGGAGGCGGAAATCGAGCGGCTCGCCGCCGAGCCGGGCCTGCTCGAGGCCTTCGACATGTGCCTGGTGATGAGCCATCTCGCCTGCGCGGACGAGCCGGACAATCCCATGAACGAGCGCCAGCGCCAGCGCTTCGATGTCCTGCGTGCCAAGCTGCCGCCGGCCCCCGCCAGCCTCGCCAATTCCGGCGGTACCTTCCTCGGGCCGGCCTTTCACTATGACCTGGTGCGTCCCGGCATTGCCCTTTTCGGTGGGCGTGCGCACGAGGGCAAGCCCAACCCGATGCGCACGGTGGTCAGCTTTGCCGCCAAGATCCTGCAGATTCGCGAACTGGAGCCGGGCGCGACCATCGGCTATGGCGCCACCTACCGGGTCCAACGGCCCTCGCGCATTGCCACCATCGGCTGCGGCTATGCCGACGGCTTCCTGCGCGCCTTGAGCGTCAAGACCGGTGAGGCGGGCCCGGTGGGGTTCATCGG
>DASTMQ010000405.1:0-3043 GCA_035714005.1 Hyphomicrobiaceae bacterium | reverse complement strand
GCAAGACTGCCATGGTGGTGACACCGGATCGCGCGCTGGCGCGGCGCGTCTCGGTGCGGCTCAAGGCCTGGGCTCTCGAGGTCCCCGACCTCAGCGGGCGGCCGTTGGCGGCAACGGAGATTGGCGTCTTTCTCGACCTCGTGATCGCGACGGCAGCCGAGCGCTTTCGGCCCGTGGCGCTGTTGATGCTGCTCAAGCATCCCCTGTGCCGCGCCGGCCTCGAGGCGACTACCCTCGCCGACGGCACCCGCGTCCTGGAACTGGCGATCTTTCGCGCCCCCTATTTGGGAGGCAGCCTGGCCGACATCGCCGCCGCCTTGGAGCGCGCGGCCACGGGCACACTGCCTGGCGCGCACCGCGGCCGGGCCGTGCGGCGAATCGGCGCCGACGCTTGGCAGGCCGCCCGCCAGTTGCTGGAGCGCCTCAATCAGATTTTGCGGCCGCTCGAGGCGCTGTTTGCCGCGCCTGGGTGCGCAGCCGTGCCAACGCTGGTGGCGGCACACGTGCACGCGGCGCAAGCGCTGGCCGGCGGCATCGGCGATGACGGCAACGATGCGCTCTGGCAAGGCGACGGCGGCGAAGAGTTTGCCCGGCTGTTTGCCGGCCTGCTCGACCCCAACATGGCCTATGCGCCGGCGCTGGCGGCCACCGACTATCCCGAGTTTTATCGCGGTCTCCTCAGCGATCAGACCATTGCTCCGTCGGGGCCGAGGCATCCGAGGCTCGCAATTTTGGGCCCTCTTGAGGCTCGCCTGCAGCAGCCCGACATCGTCATTCTGGGATCGCTCAACGAAGGCAGCTGGCCGCAGGCGGCCGACCCAGGGCCCTGGTTCAATCGCGCCATGCGCCAAACACTCGGTCTGCCGGCGCCGGAAGCACGCATTGGCGAGGCCGCGCACGACTTTGCCTCGCTGTTGGGAGCCGAGCAGGTCTTCCTTACGCGCGCGGGCAAGATCGACGGCGCCCCGACCGTGCCATCGCGCTGGCTCATCCGCTTGCAGGTCCTTAGCAAGGGGGCCGGCATATCCGCCACCGCCAAACAGCCCTGGCTTGCCTGGGCCGAACAGAAAAACCGCAGCTCGACGCCGGCGCGGCCGGTGTCGGCACCCGAGCCGCGTCCGGCCCCGCGCCTGCGTCCCCGCCAACTCAGCGTCACGGACATCGAAAAATGGCTGGCCAATCCCTACGCCATCTTCGCGGCGCGCATTTTGGGTTTGGAACGACTGCCCGATCTGATGCGCACGCCCGATGCGGCCCTGCGCGGCCAGATCGTGCACGAAGCCTTGAGCCGGTTCGCCCGCCGCTTCCCCGATCGGCTTCCCGATGATTGCGCCCAACACCTCAAAGCCGCGGCGGAGGCCGCCCTGGTCGATCTCACGGGCTCGCCACGGGTCGCGGCCTTTTGGGCCCCCCGGCTTGAACGCTTCGCGGCCTGGTTTGCCGAGACCGAGCCGGCGCGCCGACGCGCCGTCATCAAGAGTTATGCCGAGCTCGACGGCGCGCTGGTGTTGGCGGCGCCCGGTGGGCCCTTTACCCTGAAGGCGCGGGCCGATCGCATCGATGTCGGCGCCGGCGTCCTCATCATCACCGACTACAAGACGAGTGCCAGCCTCGAGACGCTCGTGCGCAATGCCAAGGCGGGACGGGCGCCGCAGTTGGCGCTGGAGGCTGCGATCGCCGTGGCCGGCGGCTTCGCCGGGATTCCGGGGCGGCCGGTGGCGGCCCTGCGCTATATTTCCGCCGCCGGCGGCAAGCCGCCGGGTCTCGAAGCAGAGCTCGAAGGAGACCCCGCCGAGGTGGCGCAGTTGGCGGCCAAGGCTGAGGCCGGGCTTGCGCGCCTGATTGCGCAGTTCGATGGCGCGGACACGCCCTACCGGGCCGTGCGGCGGCCGCGCTTTCGCTATGACTATGATGAGTTTGCGCATCTGGCGCGCGTTGCCGAATGGGCGATCGAGGGCGACGAGGAGGCGGCGTGATCGCATTCTTTGGGACCGCGCGTGCGCGCGCTCGCCAGGGCGAGCCCGGCGAGCGGCAGGGCGCGCTGCGCGCTGAAACGCTGCGCAACCAGGCGCTGGCCTCCGATCCGACCGCCTCCGTCTGGGTCAGCGCCAACGCGGGCACGGGCAAGACCCATGTCTTGACCAATCGCGTGCTGCGCCTGCTGCTGGCGGGCACGCCGGCGGAGCGCATTCTGGCGCTGACTTATACCAAAGCCGCGGCGGCGGAGATGGCCAAGCGCGTCTTCCAACGCTTGGCCGAGTGGACGACGGCGCCCGACGACGAGCTTGACGCCAAGCTCACCCCACTCATCGGTCGGGGCCCGACGGGGCAAGACCGCCGCCTGGCACGACAGCTGTTGGCGCGCACCATCGAGACCCCCGGCGGCCTCAAGGTTGAAACCATCCACGCTTTTTGTGAGCGCCTGCTCAAGCGCTTTCCGCTCGAGGCAGGGGTGGCGCCCAGTTTCAGCATCCTCGACGATCTTGAGCGCCAAGGCTTGATCGGACAGGCGGTGGACGAGATGCTTGCCGCCGCCACGGCCGACAAGGCTGGACCCTTGTGGTCAGCGCTCAAGGGGGCCATCGCCTACGCGGTCGACGGCAATTTCGAACGCCTGCTGGCCGAGGCCTTTGGCTTCGCCGATGGCGCCGGGGCCGCGGTCGGTGATGCTGAGCTTGGCCGACGCGAGGCTCGGTTGCGGTCGCGCTTGGGCGTGCGGCCGGAGGCCACGCAGGACGGCTTGGCGCAAGAGCTCGGCGCGGTCTTGAGCCAAGCTGAGATGCGCGACCTCGTCGCGGCGCTGCGGGGAGGCGGCAAAACCGATCAGGAGCGGGCCGAGGATCTCGAGCGCGCGCTCGGCGCAACTTCGACGGGGGGCCGCGTCGCCGCCTTGGAAGCCTGTTTTCTGACGCAAGGCAAGACGCCGCGCGCGCGCCTGGCAACGCGCGAAGCTGCCCGACCCGATCTTGCCGCCCAGCTAGCGGCGGCCCAGACCCGTTTCGTGGCGTTGCACCGCGAACAGCTGGCGCTGACCGTAGCCGAG
>DASTMQ010000404.1:0-5855 GCA_035714005.1 Hyphomicrobiaceae bacterium | reverse complement strand
GGGGCTCGCTGCCACGCACGCGTCCGACAATAACGGTGCCACCGTCGCTAACATCGACGTCGATGACCCGCCCGCGGGCATGCACGATGCGCCCTCGAGTGAGGGTTGCCGGCTCCATGCTGCGCGCTATGTCTACAGGTCCGAAAGCCAGCATCGCTCCATCCGCGGGCAGACGCCGTCAGTGTCCGAGAAAGCGGCGACTCTGAAAGCGGCGACTCTGATACCAGGGCGCCTGCCCGCCTTTCCACGGGATGCCGCCTGGCGCCCACCGAAAGCTGTGGAGATGCGCCGTAGGTCCAGTCCTGGCACCGCCGCCACTCACCGGCGCGGCCTCTCTGGTGCAAGCCCAATAAGCCCGGCGTGGTCGGCGCGGCAGGTTCCGCACTACGGCACAAAAATGCCACCAGGCGTCGCGTCGCCAAGTGCCAAACGGCGATGAGGAATGAAAATGAGCGTCGGCGAGGTGCGGAGATTGCCGCCGCCCGGCTTCGATTCATCAAGGGTCCTAAGGTCTCCGCGAAGACCTTCAGGTGGCGATGGCGGGGGCTAGACCCCGAGGTAGGCCTTGCGCACGTCCTCGTTGTTGAGAAGCTCGGCCGCATGGCCCGACATGCGCATGCGGCCGAGATCCAAAATGACGCCGCGATCGGCAAGCGAGAGCGCCCAGGTGGCATTCTGCTCCGCCAGCAGCACGGCGAGCCCCTCCGCCTTTTGGATGTCGCTTAAGATCTCGCCGATGCGCTCGACCAGCACGGGCGCGAGCCCCAGCGAGGGCTCATCGAGCATCAGCAGGGTGGGCCTGGACATCAATGCCCGGCCGATCGCCAGCATCTGCTGCTCGCCACCCGACAGGCTGCCGGCCCGCTGCTTGGCGCGCTCGCCCAGGCGGGGAAAATAGCCATAGATCTGGTCGATCCGCGCGGCCAATTCGCCGTGCGGCCTCGAGATGCCGCCGACCTTCAGATTGTCCAGCACGGAGAGGTCGGGGAAGACGCGGCGGCCTTCGGGCGAGTAGCCGACCCCGCGGCGGACCACCAGCGAGGGTTTCAAGTCCTTCAGGTCGGCGCCATCGAGCACGATGCGGCCGCGGACGTAGTGCGCCATGCCCATGATGGCCTTGAGCGTGCTCGACTTGCCGGCGCCGTTGGCACCGATGAGCGCCACGGTTTCACCCTGCTCGAGCCGCAGCGTGACGCCGTCGGTGCCGACAATGGGCCCGTAGGTGACGCGGAGGTCCTCAATGCTGAGCTTGGACATAGCGCTTGCCGAGATAGGCCTCTATCACCGCGGGGTGGCGCAGCACCTCGTTTGGGGCGCCGTGCGCGAGCTCGCGGCCCTGCGCCATCACCAGCACCCGGTCGCATAGGTCCGAAATGAAGCGCATGTTGTGGTCGATCACGACCACGGAAATGCCGCGCTCCCGCACCAGGCGGATGGTGTCGCGCACATGGTCGGTTTCCTCCGCCGAGAGCCCGGCGGCAGGCTCATCGAGCAGGATCAGCCGCGGCCGGGCGGCCAGGCCGATGCCCATGCCCAGCACCTTTTGGAAGCCGTAGGGCAGGTTGCTGGCCACCTGGCTCTCGACCCGCTTGAGATCGAGCCAAGCCATGACCTCCTCGACGTGCTGGTCCGTGCGCAGCGCGGCCTCGCGCGCCTTGCCCGTGTTGAACAGCGCGGCAAAGAAGCCCGGGTAGATGTCGCGGTAGGCGCCGCGCAAGAGGTTCTCGCGCACGCTGCGGTTGGCGTAGACCGTGGTCGCCTGGAAGGTGCGCACCAAGCCGCGCTCGACCAGGGCGTGCGGGGCCAACCCCGTCGCGTCCTTGCCGGCAAGCAAGACGCGGCCGCTGCTGGGCTTGATGACGCCCGAGATCAGGTTGACGGCCGTGGTCTTGCCGGCGCCGTTGGGGCCGATGATCCCTAAGATCTCGCCATCGCCGACGTTGAAGCTCAGGTCCGAGACGGCGACAAGACCGCCGAACCGTTTGGAGAGCCCAGCAACGGAAAGCAGCTCCCTCATGCGGCGGCGCTCGGCCGTCGGCTTGTCAGCAGGGCCTTGAGGCGGCGACCGGCCTCGATCAGGCCGCCGGGCAGGAAGGCCATGGTGGCAAACAGGATGGCGCCGAACATGATCTGCTGCAGGTTGACGTAGCCGCGCAACAGCTCCGGCAGCGTCACCATGAAGACCGTGCCCAGCATCGCCCCGTAAAGGCTCGACATGCCGCCGATCACGTTCATGACCACGAGGTTCAGCGACTGGAAACCCGAATAGGCTTCCGGTCCGACGAAGCGGATGTAGTGGGCCTGCAGCGATCCCGCCATGCCGGCCAGCGCGCAGGCGATGATGAAGACCGTCACCTTCAACCGGATCACCGGCACGCCGGAACATTCCGCCAAGCGCTCGGCCTCGCGCACTGAGTCGATGGCGCGCCCGAACTCGGATGTGATGAGGCGCGCGCACAGCCCGACGCCGAAGGCGGCAAAGGCCAGGGCAAAATAGTAATAGGCGCGATTGGAAAGCAGGAACGGGTAGGGCGGTGGAACCGAGAAGATGCCGTTGGAGCCGCCGGTTATCGCGGAATTTTCGATAATGGCCATGCGCACGACCTCCCCCATCAGGAAGGTGATGAGCACGAAGTATTTGCCGGTGAGGCGCAGTACGATCGGGCCGATCAGGGCGGCGACGGCGGCGGCCAGCGCCGTGCCGACCAGGAGGCCGACCGGCCAGGGCAGGTTAAAGCGCATGACCATGATGACGGAGCCGTAGGCGCCGAAGCCCATAAACGCCGTGTGGCACAAACTCACGTGGCCCGTGCGAATGATCAGGTGCAGCGAGGCGGCCGCAATGGAGGTGATCAGGATCAAGACGCCGACGTGGTGCAGGAACTTGTCCTCGGTCAGCCAGGGCCAGCCCAGGAGCAGGACGGCGGCGAACATCCAGGCGAGCCGTTGCGGGGTGGTGATAGACCGCGTCATCTTTAGGTTTCCGGCGTTCCAAGGATGCCCCAGGGGCGCACGATCAGGAGCCCGATCACCACGCCGAACGACAGGAAGGCGGAAGCCGCCGCGCCATAGAAAGTGCCAACAAAGCTCTCGGTGAAGCCAAGCAGCAGACCACCCAGCGCGGCGCCGGGGATCGAGCCCATGCCACCGAGGATGACGACGATAAAGGCCATCAGCAGGGGCCGCTCGCCGAGCAGCGGGGAGACCGCGTAGATCTGGCCCCAGAGCGCACCGGCCAGCGCCGCCAGCAGGATGGCGACGAAGAAGGCGATTTTGTAAATGCGGCGCGTGTTGACACCCTGGGTTTCGGCAATTTCCAGGTCCTGGGCGGCGGCGCGCATGGCGAGGCCCGCGCGCGTGCCGCGAATGAAGGCGTAAAAGGCTGCCAGGGCGGTCAGGGCGATAACCACGACGATCAGCCGATCGACGGGGATGATGATGTCGCCCAGCATTAAAATCTCGCTCGAGACCGGCGGGATATTGCGCTCGTGCACGTCCCACAGAAGAATCGCACCAAACATCATCATCATGTTTAGACCGAGCAACCCGATCATGCTCTCGAACATGCGCTGATAGAACCAGCGAAACACCAGCCACTCCAGCACCAGGGAAGCCAGCGCCACGGTCAGAACGCCCACCGGCAGGGCGAGGAGCCAAGGCCAATGCCAATCCTTGATGAGATGGAACAGGGCGAAGGCGCCGAGCATGGCGAATTCGCCGTGCGCGAAATTGACAACCCGCATGATGCCGAACAGCAGCGTAAAGCCGAGCGCGACCAGGATATAGATCGCGCTCAGCCCAACACCGTTGACGAACACCTGACCGAGGATGGTGGCGTTGAACAAGGTGGCCGTTGTCCTTTTCGTGTCCCCTCTAGGTAGCGCGGGGGTGTCCCGCGTTAGGGCACGAATTTCGCCTTGGTCACGAGTTTGCCGTCCTTCACTTCCGCCAAGTAGTAGGTGAACATCAACTGCCGGTTCACCCCGTAGCTGTCCTTGCCCGCCCATTTGACGGGACCGTAAACACCGGCGTCGAAGCCGTTCATGGCATCGAGCGCGTCGCGGACTTTGTCGGTGTCGGTGGAGCCGGCACGCTTGATGGCATCAACCAGCAGGAACACGGTGTGATAGAAGGCCGGCATGAACTGATTGATGATGCCTTTGCCGTACTTTTGTTCGTAGATCGGACGCAGCTTTTTGCCGGCCGGCGTATCCCAATCGAACACGCCGTAGGAGAGAAAGCCCTCGGCCGCGGCGCCGGCGATTTCGATGATCTCGTCGGAGCCCGGACCGCCGATCTGGATGACCTTGCCCTTGAAACCGGCTTGGCGGATCTGCTTGAGCATCAGGCCGGCGTCGCCGGGCGAATTGCCGTCGAATTCGAAGGCGTCGACCTTTTGCGCCATCATGCGCAGGATCAAGGGTGTGAACTCCTTGATGCCGCGCTCGAAGAGCTCGAGGCTGACCTCGAAACCCTGCTTGCGGTAGTCCTCGGCCAGCGCACCGGCGACCGACTGGCCGACCGCATCGTTGGGCGCCAGCATGCCGACCTTCTTCACCTCGGGGGCATTCTCCTTCAGCCACTTGATGAGGGGCGGCCCGAACTCGATGTTGGTCGGGTAGATGCGGAAGTTATAGGGATCCTTGGTATCGTTCTTCAGGATCTGGGGGGCGTAGCCGTTGGTGAGCGCAATCACCTTGGCCGGATTGGTCACGCTGATGACGCCGAGCGCCGGCGGGGAGCCGACGGGGCCGATAATGAACTTGACCTTGTCCTGGTTGACCAGCCGCTCGGCCGCAGCCTTGCCGCCGGCACCGGTGTACTGGTCATCGTACATGACGAGCTGGAGCTTGTAGATCTTGCCCTCGGCCTTGACGCCACCGGCCGCATTGATCTCTTCGATGGCGATTTCCATGCCGCGCTGGGCCGCCAGGCCCCAGGCCGTGCCGCCGCCGGACAGCGGGCCAACGCCGCCGATTTTGAGGGTTTCCTGCGCCTGGGCGGAGCCGAGCCCAGCAACCGTCAGCGCCGCGGCAAAAGCAGCGCCAAGCACCTTCGAGATCATGAGTGTGTTTCCTCCGGGCATCACTGCCGAATAGGTTTGTCGGGGGGACAGGCCGCAGCCGACCCCTCTCTTAAGGTGCAGCGCCGGAGGGGTAGGGTCAAGCAAGCGGGCCCCAAAGGCGGGGCATGCCGGCTATACGCTCAGGGAAGATGCCGCCCGGCACGCCGATTTTCCAGGGCTTGCGGGGGCTTAGTTACAGATGCCCATGGCTTTGGCGCGCACCACGGCCTCGACGCGATTGCGCACGCGCATTTTGCGGAACACGCCGGTCAGGTAATGCTTGATCGTGCGCGTGTTGAGGCCAAGGCGGTCGGCGATCTCTTCGTTGGTGAGACCCTCGGCGAGGTGGCCCAGCACCTGCTTGTCGCGTGCCGTGAACACGAGTTCCTTGTCCTTGCTTGGCCGCAGGGACTGGCCCTTGTCGCGCAACAGCAGCCGGGTGGCGAGCGCGGGGGTGATGTAGGGCTGGCCATCGAAGATGCCTTCGAGCGCGGTCACGAGCTCGGTGGCCCCGACACCTTTGAGGATGTAGCCGTGGACGCCGATGCGCAGGGCCTCGGCAATATCCTCTTCATCGCTCGAGGCCGTCAGGATGACGACCTTGCCACTCGTCAGGTTGAGGAGGATGCGCTCGGCCAGCCTGATGCCTTCGCCCTCGCCGTCGATGTCCATCAGGATAATCTCGGGCTTTTTCTTGAGCGCGGCTTGGGCCGCGTCCTCCGTGGCCTCGCCTTCGGCGACGATCGAGAGTTTGGTTCCCGACAGCGCGTCATGGATGCCGCGCCGAAAC
>DASTMQ010000403.1:0-9642 GCA_035714005.1 Hyphomicrobiaceae bacterium | reverse complement strand
GGCACGCTTTCGTGGGGCACCACGCTTTGCCCCACGCCGGCGCCTGGACGAGACCAAGGCGGCGCGGGAACCTAGGTTGAGGTGGACGGCGACGCCAGAACGTCAAGTGGCAGCAGAATGAGCCGAGTACCGGACCGGCAGGGGCGCAGGCCCGCCGTCGCTGCACCTTGAGCAAGGGTGCTGCCCAGGCCCCGCGCCATTGGCATTGATCAGCCCGTCCCCCGCGTTAAAGCATTCGAGCGCTCGCGGCGGCCCCACTCCTGGTGCTTGGGTGTGCTCGGCCGCACGCGCAGGCAACCCGACGGCCGGAAACTCAAGCAATTGCGGGGTGTTGACCCGGCGCACCGCAGCACCGCCTTAGGCCAACCATGACCGGGGCCCTCTGTTGGCACGGCGCCGCCGGCGGCCCCGCTCCCGCTGCCGCTGATCGCGACCGCAATTTTGCCCTCAGCACCCCCTACAAGCGCGCCAGCAACCCCGGCACCGGATGCCATGCGGTATTGGACCTCGCAGATCGTAATCGGCATCATCGTCACCGTCGTCGGCACGGTGATCGCCAATGCCGTCATCAAGGCGTTCGGCGGCCGCAAGCACACGGTTGATGCTCCGCACTACTCCGGGCCGGCGCGTGCCGGGCGTTAGCCGAGGCGGTCGAGGTCCAGCCGGTAGAAGCGCGCGGCCGTGCCGGCAAACAGATCCGCCTTTTCAGCGGCGCTCGCGCCTTTGGCGATAAGCTTGCAGGCGTTCCAGAACACCGGGTAGCTGTAGGATCCCTTGTCGACCGGGAAGTTGCTTTCAAACATCGCGCGCGACGGCCCGAACGCCTCGATGCAGGTTTCGAAATACGGGCGCCATGCCGCGGCCAGCGTCTCAGAGGCGGGCGGCTCGGCTTGCGCGTGGAAATCGAAGCCACCGATGCGCATGCCAAGGCCACCGAGCTTGACACAAACGTTGGGACAGCTGGCCAGCGCCTTAATCGACGCCTGCCAGGTGGCAAACACCTGGTCGCGCTTGCCGGCGTAGCCGCGAATGCCGATCGGTCCACCGACGTGGTCGAGCACGACCTTGTTGGCGGGAAAGGATCGTGCGAGGTCGGCAAGCTCGTCAATTTGTGGATGATAGAGCCAGGCATCGAAGCTGAGGCCGAGCCGGCCCAAGACGGCGAAGCCCTCGCGAAAGGCCGCCTCCCCCAGCAGGCCAGGCGGAGGGTTATAGGCGGGGTTGCGCACCTTGGCGTCTGCATCCCAGGCGCTGCTGTGGCGTATGCCGCGGAAGCGATCGCCACCGGCCCGCAGCTGCGCTTCAAGCACGGGTTCGACCCGACTGCCGAGGCTCAGGTCGGCATGGCCGACGATCCCGGCACAATGACGCGTTTTGCCGTAGATGCCGCTGGCGCTCATCGCCGCGGCACCGTTGACGAACTCGGTTTCGCCCACGTGCTTCATCTCGACCGGGCCGCTGGCGCGCAGCATGGCGCGGGCCTGAACGAAGACCGTGGCAACGATATTGTGGCCGCTGTTCGTGTCGGCCACCAACTCATCCATGAGATAGCGCCAACCGGGCCGGTCCCAAAGGTGGTGGTGCGGATCGACGATCGCCAGATCGGGCTCGAGAATAGGCTCCCGACGCCGATCGAGCCAATCTGGGCGCACGGGCAAATAGTAGTCTGCGGCGGTTGCGGTGGGTTGGGTGGCGGTGGACATTTACGGGACACTCCTTAAGGATTGACGAGCGCCGCCGAATCGCCGGCCTCTTTGGCATGCTGTCAGGTGCACGAAAAGGCGATGGGAACCCCAAGCAAGCGAGCGAGCTATCATGCCAATCAAGTCCAAGTATGTGTTCGTGGCAAGCATGGATGTGGCTGCCGACAAGGAGGCATTGTTCAACGAAGTCTACGACCAGGAGCATGTGCCGAACCTTCTCAAGGTGCCCGGTGTACACGCCGTCTCGCGCATCGCCGGAGAGCCATTCGCCATGAGCATCGGCGGCGAACAAAAGACGCTGAGCCACGATGGCCCGCGCTATACGGCCATTTATGAGATCGATGGCCCGCACGTGCTGATCAGTCCGGAGTGGGCCAAGGCGGTCGAAGCCGGTCGCTGGCCGGCAGAGGTGCGACCGCATACGCGCAACCGGCACCACGCGCTCTACCGCGTTCGCTAGGCCTCAGCCGTCAGCCGCCGGCGGCGCCTCCCGCGCTGCCGGTGAGGCAAGCTGGGAGGCAAGCTGGCGCCGCGATCGCCGCGGGCGGCAGGGAAGCGGCCACGCCGGCAACCTCTCGCTCGCCGTTGGCGCTGCCGAGCCCCTCGCACCGATGCTTGCGCTCGACCGGGGTAAGCATCGAAAGCCGCGGGTTTTTGGAGAAGCTCAGCGGCCCCAAGCTTGGGCCGCGCCGTGCCGGTGAGTTTGGCGACGGCACAACGGCACCCAAAAAAGGATGACCCGCGGCTTGGGGGAACCGCGGGTCAATGCGCGACTGGCGCGTGAGGGAAGCGGAAGGGGGGTCTGCGCGCCGGTCTGAGAAAAAAACCCGGGTGCCGCACAATCGTTCCGCCCGCTTCAGAAGTTTTTTTGTGGGCCGCTCGCTCGGGCGATGAGAGACAATTTTCCCTTTTTGTATCAGAGAATTACGTCAATTGGCTCAGCGCTCTCGCGGCCGCGGTCCAGGCCGGCCAGTTGTCGAGGGCGAGCGCCACCATCACGGCCAGGCCCACGCCGAGCACGGAGAGCGCGCCGACCAGGGAGGCAAGCCAGATCATTTCCCGCAATTCCTCGCCCAGGCCTTTCCAGAGTTTCATGGGTTCCCTCCCGCGGGCTAGCACGTTGGCTAGTCAACCTGAGGGGCAGCCTTTCGTTCCCGGGCGCGGGCTCGTCACTTCCGCTTGCCGCCGGACTGCTTACGCTCCAGCTCGTCGAGCAGTTTGCGGAACTTCTCAGGGACCGGTTGGGTGACGACCTCGTCGAAGATACCTCTGAGCTGGCGGCCGATGTGTTCGTGGATGGCGAAGTCATCGCCGGCGGGCGCGGCGTCTGCGGCCGGCGGATGTTCCTGCTCGCGGTCGGGCTTTCGTTTGGCCATGGTCATTTACATCGTGCACGAACGTCCTACATATTGCCCAACGGCACGCAACGCTCAAGGACGCTGTTGAAAAGTTTCGGCCAGCGAGCGATCGTTTGCCGGCCGCACGGAGCCTTTGAACCGCGGGATCTCGTACCGAGAAGGGGGCCATGCCGACGCTGGCTGAGAGCATTGCATCGCACCTGCCACAGCTGCGGCGCTTTGCGCGTCTGCTGACGGGAAGTCAGCAGGCCGGGGACGCAGCCGTCTCGCGTATGCTGCAGGCGATCGTGGCCGATCCTGGCGCCTATCCGGAAAAGCCCAGTCGGGTCGAACTCTACCAGCTCTTTCTCAGGACGCTGGCCGCCATTCCCGAAGATGCTGCGCACCAGCAGGCCGGCATCGGCCAGACCGCCGCACGCTCCCTGGCGGCGATGACGCCCCAGGCCCGCCAAGCCTTCCTGCTCGTGTCGGTTGAGGAACTGGCGCCGCGCGAGGCCGCCGAGGTGCTCGAGGTATCCCAGCGCCGGGCCGAGGAGTTGCTCAACCAGGCGAGCGAAGAAATCGCCCGTCAGATCGCCACCGACGTGTTGATTATCGAGGACGAGCCGCTGATCGCGCTTGATCTTCAGCGGATGCTCGAAGGCCTCGGACACCGCGTGACGGGGATCGCACGCACGCACGACGATGCGGTGGAGGCAGCCTCTTCCCACAAGCCCGGATTGGTGCTGGCCGATATTCGGCTGGCCGACGGCAGTTCGGGGCTCGAGGCCGTGAATGATATCCTCGCCAGCTTCAGCGTTCCGGTTGTCTTCATCACGGCCTACCCCGACAAGCTGATGACCGGTGAACGGCCGGAGCCGACGTTTTTGATCACCAAGCCGTTCCGCGAGGACGCCGTCAAAGCCGTCGTCAGCCAGGTGCTGTTTTTCGACCAGCAGGCGCGGCGGCGTCACAAGGGCCCATCTGCTGCCGTGTGAGGCCGCTGCTCTAGGGCAAGCGCGTTCCCCCGGCCGTACGTGCCACGATTGCCTCTGTCGAGGAATCGGGCCCGAATTCCCGCGGCGTGTTGACGCCCAACATTTCCGTCAGTTTGGTGCGTGCACGGTTGACCCGGCTTTTGATGGTTCCCACCGCGCAGCCCGACACCGACGCCGCCTCTTCGTAGGAAAACCCGGCGGCGCCGACCAAGACCAAGGCCTCGCGCTGATCCGGTGGAAGCATATTGAGCGCCCGCCGGAAGTCTTGCATGTCCAAATGGCCCTGCTGCCCCGGATGGATGGCGAGTTCCGCCGCCTTTTTGCCCTCGCGGTCCTCGACCTCACGCCGCCGGCGTCGGCAGTCGGAAAAATAGGTGTTGCGCAGAATGGTGAACAGCCACGCGCGCAGGTTGGTGCCCTCCTGGAAGCTTTCCAGATGGTTCCAAGCCTTCAGCAGCGTTTCCTGGACGAGATCGTCCGCACGCTCGACGTCCCCGCACAGGGATACGGCAAAAGCGCGCAGGTTGGGGATCAACCCCAGGAGGGCCTGCTTGAGGGGGCCAGAGTGAATGTTCACCGTTGCTTCTCCCTCGCCTCGAGCGCCTCCAGCAATTTTACGAAGCGCTCCGGCACGGGCTCCTCTTCGATGCCTTCGAAGATGGCACGCAGCTGCCGGCCGAGTTGCGCTTGCAAGGAGCGGTCGATCATGCCTGTAGCTTGGCTATCATGGCGCGGCGCCCGCTGCATATCGGGTCTATTCTCCATTTCCATGTCTGCTTCTGCGCAACCGGCGGGCCGTTTACCCACGGGCTGGCGAACGCGCCGTCCGCCCCCGCTTTCCCCCTTCATCTGGGCTTCGCTGGGGCCCGTCGGCCCAGTGAAGCCGTTCTTTCCGTTCATGTTTCCCCCTCCGATCAGAGGCGCTGCCTGCTCTTGAATCGTCTGAGTAAAAAACGCCCATGGGGCGGGAGAGTTCCGCCGCGGGAACTCAAGTCCTCCCTATTGCGTTTTTGTGCCGATTGCAGGCATTGACAGCTAGGAACGTCCAGGGAGGGGATTTCGTATGACATTGGCGGAAAAGGTGGCGGCGCACCTGCCGTATTTGCGGCGTTTTGCGCGCTCCCTCACCGGCAGCCAGAAGAGCGGCGATGCCTACGTGGCCTCCACGCTCGAAGCCATTCTTGCCGACCCCTCCATCTTCCAGCCCGAGTTGCCGGCACGCATCGCCCTCTACCAGACGTTTCTCAGCATCTTCAACTCCGTGGCCCTGAACACGCAGGCGACGGATGCCGGTTCCCACGCCCTTGATGCCGCCAAACGCAACTTCGACATGCTGACGCCGCCGGCTCGACAGGCGTTCTTGCTGATCGCGGTTGAGGAGTTTTCGCCGCAGGATGCCGCGCTGGCGCTCAACGTTTCGCCCGCAGAGGTGCAAAACCTCATTGACGAGGCCGGCCGCGAAATTGCGCGCCAGATCGCAACCGACGTGGTCATCATTGAAGACGAGCCCCTGATCGCTCTCGACCTGGAGCGGCTCGTCACCTCGCTGGGACACCGCGTGGTCAAGATTGCCCGCACCGAACGACAGGCCGTCGAAGCCGTCTCGCGCACGCGTCCAGGCCTGATATTGGCCGACATTCAGCTCGCCGACGAAAGCTCGGGGCTCGATGCCGTCAACGAAATCCTGCGCCAGTTCTCCGTGCCCGTCATCTTCATTACGGCCTACCCGCAGCGGCTCCTGACGGGGACGCGTCCGGAACCGACCTTCCTGATCACCAAGCCGTTCCACCCCGACAACGTGAAGGCGATTATCAGCCAGGCCCTGTTCTTTGACGTGCGCGGCCGGCCGGAGCAGCCGCGGCTCGCTACCGCCTAGCGCGCCCCGCCGGCGGCAGGGCGCCGCCTCCTTTTGCGGCGAAATCGCCTGTTCGCGCCAAGCCCTTAAGGGGCGTTCGAGGCCCGGTCACGTTCCCGCGAGCCCTCTGTCCGGGTCCTTACTGATACGTTATAACGTCGCAGTTAATACCGGGGGGCCCCCTCGTTGGGCAGGCACCTCCGTTGCGACACCATCGCGCGGCAGCAGTCGGGGAAGCAAAGTCTCATGCGCACGATCAGCCTTGTGGCCCTCGCTTTTGGCCTCAGCCTTGGCGCCGGCGCGACGCTCGCGCAGCAGCGGCAACTGGGCGCCCATGAGCATGGGCGCGGCACCCTCAACATGGCCATCGAGGGTGCCCGTGTCAGCCTGGAGCTGGAGGCGCCCGGTGCCGACATTGTCGGCTTCGAGCACGTGGCCAAGACGGCGCGCCAGAAGGCCGCCATCGCGCAGGCCAAGAAACAGTTGCTTGCGCCGCAGGCCCTGTTCAAGTTTCCTAGCGCGGCGGGGTGTGTGGTTGCCGATGCCAACGTCGAACTTGAAGGCGGCGATGAGCATGAGCACGAGGACGCCAAGGCCCAGAGTGCGGCCCCGAAGGGGCGCGAGGTCGCCCAAGAGGCGAGCCATTCCAATTTCCATGCCCAGTACGCATTCACCTGCAAGGACCCGGCGAGCATCACCGTCCTCGAATTTGGCTACTTTCAGGCCTTCGCTGGCGCCCAGAAGCTTGAGGTCAATGTGAGCACCGCCAAGGGGCAGACCCAGTTCGAAGTGACGCGGGCCAAGCCGCGCATCGATCTTGCCGGCATGATGTAGGCTGCGGGTTGGCGCATGGTTGCCATCAGCGTGGATCAGCCTGCCCCCAGGTCGCACGTCATCGCCGTGTCCGACCTCAGCTTCACCTGGCCTGGTCGCAACGGCTTTGCACTTGCCATCGAGCGTTTCGTTTTGCCGGCGCGCGAGCGGCTGTTGCTGATTGGGCCGTCGGGAAGCGGCAAATCGACCTTCCTCGGCCTCATTTGTGGCATCCTGACACCGCAGGTGGGCCGCATCGACGTTCTTGGCACCGATATTGCCGGCCTGTCGGCAGCGGCGCGCGATGCCTATCGCGCCGAACACTTCGGCATCATTTTCCAAATGTTCAACCTGTTGCCCTACGGAACGGTGATCGACAATGTGCTGCTCCCTTTGAGCTTCGCGCCCGAGCGGCGTCGGCGCGTTATCGCCAAAGGGTCAGCGGAACAGGAAGCGGCGCGACTGTTGCGGCGGCTCGGTCTTGCCGCAGAGCTCGTGCGCGGACCATTGGCGGCCAAGCTCAGCGTCGGACAGCAGCAAAGGGTCGCGGCCGCGCGCGCGCTGATCGGTGCGCCGGAGCTAATCGTCGCCGATGAGCCAACGTCGGCTTTGGACCGAGATCGCCAGACAGCCTTTCTCGACCTGCTATTCAGCGAAACCAGCGAGGCGGGCGCGACGCTCATCATGGTAAGCCATGATGAGAGCCTCGCCGCCCGTTTCGACAGAGTGATGCGCCTCGACGAAATCACGCTTGCGGGGCAGAAAGACAATTCATGATCGTCTTGCGACTGGCGCTGCAGTCTTTGCGCAATCGCTGGGTGACGGCGCTGCTCACCGTGCTGGCGATCGCGGTGAGCATCGTCTTGCTGCTGGGCGTCGAAAAGATCCGCACCGGCGCGCGCCAGAGCTTCGCCGACACCATATCCGGCACCGATCTGATCGTCGGGGCGCGTAGCGGCAGCCTCAACCTTTTGCTCTATTCGGTGTTTCGCATCGGCAATGCCACCAACAATGTGTCCTGGCAAAGCTATCAGGACATCCTGGCGCGACCGGAGGTGGCCTGGGCCGTGCCACTGTCACTGGGGGACAGTCACCACGGCTTTCGCGTGCTGGGCACGACCGGTGACTACTTCAAGCATTACCGCTTTCGGCAAACGCAGGGGCTGACCTTTGGCGCGGGTGCGCCTTTCGACGACCTGTTCGATGCCGTGGTCGGCGCCGATGTCGCCGCCGCCTTGGGCTATAGGGTCGGCGATCCAATCGTCGTCTCGCATGGATTGGGTTCGGTTTCCTTCATCGAGCACGACGACAAACCCTTTCGCGTTTCCGGCATCCTGGCAAAGACCGGCACACCGGTCGATCGCACCGTTCACGTCAGTCTGGAGGCGATCGAAGCCATCCACGTCGACTGGCAAAGCGGAGGGCGAATCCCCGGCCAAAGCGTGTCGGCCGACGAGGTGCGCGGCATGGATTTGAAGCCGAAGGCGATCACGGCCGCGCTCGTTGGTCTCAAGTCGAAGTTGGCGACGTTTCGTCTGCAGCGGGAGATCAACGAGTATCGAGCAGAGCCGCTCTCCGCCATCCTGCCGGGGGCCGCGCTACAGGAATTATGGGGGCTGGTCGGTATCGCCGAGACGGCGTTGACGGTGGTGTCGGCCATGGTGGTGGCGACCGCCCTGCTCGGCATGGTCACCATGATCCTGACCACCTTGAACGAGCGCCGTCGGGAGATGGCCATCCTGCGCTCGGTCGGCGCTCGCCCGCGTACCATTCTGGCCTTGCTGATGGCTGAGGCCGGCGTGCTTACGCTGACGGGAATTGCGCTCGGCATCGTCCTTCTTTACATCGGCTTGTTGGCGTTGCAGCCCTATGTCGACAGGAGCTACGGCCTCAATTTGCCGATCGATGCGCCAAAGCCGGCGGAGCTCGTGAGCTTGCTCAGCATCGCGGTCGCCGGCTGCCTGGCCGGCCTGCTGCCAGCGTTGCGCGCCTATCGCCTTTCGGTGGCGGACGGAATGACGGTGAGGACCTGAAAAGAGGTTTACGATGCGCACGCCATCCCATGTGGCAATCCTCCTTGGTACGCTGAGCGGCGCGATCTGGCTGTTGCCAGCCCCGCCTGCGACCGGCGCCGATGCCGTCATGAGCCTCAAATGGGATCAGCTGGTGCCGCCGGCGCCGCCGAAGCCGCCGAAGGCATTTTTCAACGACCGGCCGACCGATCCGGGTGCTTTCGGCGCGCCAGCGCACGCGCCGTCGACGACGCAGCCGCTCGCCGAAGGGCGCTGGATGTCGGCGCCCGCTAAGTCGAGCGGCAGCCCGCCTGCGGTGGTGGCGAGCCTCGACGGCAAGCGGGTGCAGCTCGGCGGCTATGTCGTGCCGCTCGACTTTGAGGCGACGCGGGTGAAGGAATTCCTACTGGTGCCCTTCGTGGGTGCCTGCATCCACGTGCCGCCGCCGCCCCCCAACCAGATCGTCTACGTCAAGTCCGAGGGTGGTATTGACGTCAAGGGCACCTTCGATCCGGTGTGGGTCACGGGGACGTTGACCGTCACTCCGGCGTTTACCGGTCTGGCCGAGGCCGGCTATAGCCTGGACGCCGAAAAGGTGGAGCCGAGGCCGCTCAAGGACTGAGCCGGCGCAACCCGGCCGCCTTGCGCCGGCCGTCTTGCCGAGCTACTCAAGAGTTCAATTGCGTTCGGCAGGGTTGCTCGCCGGTCGGGGCAGACCTCGTTTGGGGCGAGGAACGCCATTGCGACAGGTCGGTGGTGGGGCAAACGAGCCATGAGACACCATCGCGTTGCGGTCCTGATCGCCGCCCTCAGCCTGCTTGGCACCGCCGCCCCCGCCCACGATTGGTATCCCCTTGAATGCTGCAGCGGCCAGGACTGCGGTCCGGCCGAGACGGTCGAGCGGCGGCCCGACGGCAGCTATCT
>DASTMQ010000402.1:0-31436 GCA_035714005.1 Hyphomicrobiaceae bacterium | reverse complement strand
ACCAGGAATAGCGGGCACTCGAGCGCTGCCAAGAGCGGGCGCAGGTCGCCCTCGTCGGGCACCAGCCGACCACCGTATTGCCCGATCACAAAGCCGCCGCGCAGCCGCCGCAGCGTCTCGGCCATGACGGCGGCTTCGCCCCGATCGATCTCGGCCAGTTCGATGCGCACGTCTTCCCGGCCAGCGACCAGCAGGCGCGCTTGGCCCTCCATGTGCGCCAGTTGCTCCTCGTGCGTCGCCAGCAGCAGCAGGACGATGGTTCCCGTATCGAGGGCCGCCATGCGCTCGGCCGTCATCAGCATTGAAGGCAGGCCCTCCGTATCCTCCACGGCAACGATGGCAGACCCACTGCAGCGCTCAGCCTTGGGGCCGACGACCCCGAGCCCGGTCGCGCCATCGATTTCGAGCATCACCTGCTTTAGGAAACCGCCATCGCCCGGCGATAGCGGTTCCGCCAACACGACCACGTTCCATGGTCCCGTCTCGGCGCAAGCAACCGAAATCGCCCGTAGGGGCTCGTCGCGCACCACGCGCGAACGCAACGGCACATCCGCCTGCCGCGCCAATTTTTCCACCTGCCGACGCGCGTCATTGGCGGCCAACCGCAAGCCGAACGCCATTTCCTCTCTGGAAACGGTTCGCGACCAACGACCGCTGAGAGACACCTCGCGCACGAAGCTAAATGAGGTGCAATCGAGCAGCTGTTGGTTCTCGACGAAAAGGCTTTCGATTTCCGATTGGAAGGCTTGCGCAATTCTGATCGCGGCATTCAAGGCGACGGCACTTGGCGCGCGCGTGCCGAGCTGCAGGACGACCCGGCCGCTGTCCTCGCCGCTCGAGGCCACATGCGCGATCATTGCGTTGCCTTTCCGTCCTCCGCATCGCCCCCATCAGCCTTGGAGAAGCTGCGGCCGCGCTCCGCGAAGGATCGCAGTTTGTCCTCGACCAGGCGATTGACGGTACCGGCGGGGAAGCGGCCGTCGCCGTCGCGCTCGCCGGATTTGACGCCGGTCAGGATCTCGATGCCCTCGTCGATGCTGGCGACTGGATAGACCGAGAACTGCCCGTTCCGGACCGCCTCCACCACATCTTCGCGCAACATCAGGTGCTGCACGTTGGCACGCGGAATGAGCACGCCGTGCTGGTCGGTGAGGCCGCGTGCCCGACAAACGTCGAAAAATCCCTCGATCTTCTCGTTGACCCCGCCGATTGCCTGCACTTCGCCCCATTGGTTGACCGAACCGGTAACGGCCAGCGATTGCCGGATCGGCACCTCTGAAAGCGCGGACAAGAGCGCATAAAGCTCGGCGCAAGAGGCACTGTCGCCGTCGACCCCGCCGTAGGATTGCTCAAAAACCAAGGTCGCCGCCAGGGCGAGCGGCGCATCGAGCGCGTAGCGGCCGGCGAGGAACCCCCACAAAATCATGACGCCCTTGGTGTGCAGCGGCCCGCCCAGCTTGGCCTCGCGCTCGATGTCGGTGACCCGGCCGGAACCGAGGCGAGTGCGCGCCGTGATGCGACTTGGCCGACCGAAGGAAAAGGAGCCGAGCTGCAGCACCGACAGCCCGTTAACTTGCCCGACTTGGGCGCCGTCGGTGTCCATCAGCACCACGCCGCGACTGATGACCTCTTGGGCACGATCACGCAATCGATCTGCGCGCTGGGTTTGCTCGTCGATGGCCCGCGCCATGTCCTGCTTGGTCGTCACTTTGCGCTTGGCCTGATCCGACCAATAGTCCGCCTCGCGCACGATATCGGCGATGCGCCCAATCTCGATCGACAGTTTTTCACGGTCATCGGCAAGCCGCGAGCCTTCGTCCATCAGCCGCGCGACGCCGGCGGCGTCGACCGGCTTCAGGCCGTGCTGCTTGACGATCGAGGCGATCAGACGGGCATAGGCCTGATCGTTCTCGCTCGAACGGGCGATGCTGTCGTCGAAATCGGCCTGCACCTTGAATAGGCGCGAAAAATCCGGATCGTGCGCGGCCAGTAAATAGTAAAGCTCGCGATCGCCGAACAGAACCACCCTGAGATCGAGCGGAATGGGCTCGGGACTGAGCGACTGGGTCGAAATCAGGCCCGAGGCCTCCATCGGTTGCTCAATGCGAAGCTCGCGTGCCTTGATAGCGCGCTTCAAGGCCTCCCAGGCAAACGCTGACAGCAGCAGCTTGCGGGCGTCCAACAGCAAATAGCCACCGTTCGCCCGGTGCAACGCGCCGGGCTTGATTAACAGGAAATCCGTAATCAAGGTCCCCATTTGCGCGATATGTTCTACCCTGCCGATCAGGTTGCTGAAGGTGGGATTGAGTTCCTCGATGACCGGGACGCCGCCGTCGGCGCCATTCTCGCTCGAGACCATCACGTTGACCTGATAGCGACGGAAGCGCGCATCGCGCGCCACGTCGACGGGCTGCTTGACGATGGCGTTGTCCTCTTCCGCCGACGCCAAGAAGAGCCCAACGTTGCGGATCAGATCCCGCCCTGCCGCCTCGAGGAAGTCGATGGCCTCGTTGACATCGCCGAAGGCCGCGGCGAGGTCATCGAGCGCCTCGCGCACGGCATTCTTGGCTACTTCCTCATTGAGTTCGCTCAGTTGTGCCCTGCGTGTCTTATCGGCTTTGGGCATCCGCTCCAGGACGGCCTGCAGCTCCTTCTGCAAGACTTCGATCTTGACCTCGATATCCTTGCGCATGCCCTCGGGCAGGACGCCGAACACTTCCGGCTTGACCACCTTGCCTTCGTGCATCGGCGCCAAGGTGAAGCCGGTCGGCGTGCGCAGTAGGGCGATGTTTTGTGCCTGCGCCTTGGCACTGAGGGCTTCGAACGCCTCCTCTTGGCCAGACCTGAACTGTTCGTCGATGGCGCGGCGCCGCACCTGGTAGTCCTCACCTTCAAACAGGGCGGGTAGCACGACGCGCAACTCGTCTAGGGCGGCGAGCATGCCTTTGGCGAAGGCGCGGGCCCGGCCGGGCGGCAGTTGCAAGGCTTTGGGACTATTGGGGTTGTCGAAGTTGTAGACGTAGGCCCAGTCGGCGGGCGTTGCGGACTTGGCGGCCTTGGGCCCCAGATGCGATTTGACCGCGGTGGTTTTGCCCGAAGCCGGCGGACCGAGCACGAAGATGTTGAAGTCGTGGCTTTTGATGCTGGTGCCGAACTGGATGGCTTTGAGCGCCCGATCCTGGCCGATCAATCCACTGATGGGGTTGAGCTCATCGGTGGTCTTGAAGCCGAGCTTGCTGGGATCGACCACCCGTCGCAGCTCGGAGGCCTGCAGCGGCTGTGGCCGCGCCGCCGCGGTCGTCACGCCGCCGGTGCGCTTGGCCCCCGAAGTGTCCTGCTGCGGACGCTTAAAAAACATGCGATGACCCACCGCTACACGACGCCGGGCGGCACCATAGGCGCCGGTGGGCCACAAGAAAAGATCGCTGATGTGGTTGCCGCACGGGCGAGGTGGTTTGGCAGGCCGCCGCGTCGTCGGCTAGCTTGGTGCCAGAGATGAAAACCCTTCCGGTCCATTGGGATGAAGCCAGCCGCGCCCCCCAATCCCCGGCGGCACGCGATATCTGCCGGGGCGTCGGCCGCCTTTTCAAGGCTTACGGCTTTGCCCCGCTGAGCGAAGTCACCTTGGCCAGCGGCCGACGGGCCGACGTCATTGGCTTGTCGCAAGCCGCAGAGATTTGGCTGGTTGAAATCAAGTCGTGCCTTGATGATTTTCGCGTTGATCAAAAGTGGCCACAGTATCGCGAATTCTGCGACCGGTTTTTCTTTGCCGTCGGCCCGACGTTTCCGCGCGAGGTGTTGCCCGCCGACACCGGCCTGATCGTTGCCGACCGCTACGGTGGGGAGATATTGCGCCCCGCGCCCGACCATAAGCTCGCCGCTCCGCGGCGGCGGGCGCTCACCCTGCGCCTGGCGAGGACCGCGGCCCTGCGCTTGCAGGCGGTGCTCGATCCCGACCAGGACCTTGACGCGTTGCCGCAAAGCTGAGGCCGGCACGCCGTCCGCAGGCGGCTGCCTTAGCCGAGGCGCCCGCCGGCGGCGAGCGCCGAAGCCTCGGTTTTGATGCTCTAGCCAAGGGTCGCCAGGCCGTTGTTGAGCACGATTGCGTCGCGCTCGACCACGCGCGCGCGGAACGAGACGTTTTCGCCCTCCGGCCACATCTCCGTGCGGATGGTCTCGCCCGGAAAGACGGGAGCGGAGAAGCGCACCTTGAGGCCCTTGAGGCGCTTGGGATCATCGCCACAACAGGCCTTGATGATGGCCCGACCGGCCACGCCATAGGTGCACAGCCCGTGCAGGATCGGCAGCCGGAAGCCGCCCTTGGCGGCGGCTGTCGGATCGGCATGCAGAGGGTTTCGGTCGCCGGACAGCCGATAGATCAAGGCGGCGTTGGGCGCCACTTTGAGGTCAAGGCTGACGCTGGCCGGGCGCTCGGGGAGGGCGTGGGGCATTGGCTGCGGCCCGGGCTTGCCGCCGAAGCCGCCGTCGCCGCGCAGCATTGCCGCCGATAGCATGGTGGCGATCGGTTCGCCGTCGGCCTTGTCGAGGATCTGCCGCTCGACGTAGAGCACGGCCCCCTTCTCCTTGCCCTTGTCCAGGAGATCCTTGACCCGCCCGCGGCCGATCACGGTACCCGCCGGGGGGATCGGCCGATGGATGGTGAGATACTGCTCGCCGTGCAGCACTTTGCTGTAGTCGGCGGTCGACTCCTTGCTCTCGAGCCAGTTGCCCGGATAAGCGAGCACGACCGCCATGGTCGGCAGCGCGACCAACCCGCGTTCATACACGTACTTGAGATCGTCGGCCTCGGTGGGGTCTGAACCGCAGCCGAGACCGAGCGCATAGAGCATGGTGTCCTTTTCGCTGTAGGCGTGCTCGATCTCGGGGAATTTCCAATTGAGGATCTTCTGCGGGTCGAGAGGCATAGCGTCGCTTTCCTGGCTTGGCTGATCGAGATGTCCGGCTAGATGACCTTGTCGCGGGCCAGCTTCTCGACGTCGGCAGCCCCATAACCCAGCAATTGCGTCAATACTTCGCGCGTGTGCTGCCCGAGCATCGGTGGCGCCTCATAGCCATCGAGCGGTGTCGCGCTCAAGTGCATGGCATTCTTGATGGCCTTGACGGTGCCGGCGTTGGAATGCGGCATGGCGGCGATCATGTCGCGCGCCCGTAGCAGTTCACCGTCACAGACCTCGCCCACGGTGCGGATGGCACCGCTCGGCACGCCGGCCTTGTCCATGCGCCCCATCCAATCGTCGCGACTCTTCTGCCTGATGAGCGCCCTGACCAGGGGGACCAGCGCGTCGCGGTTGCGCACGCGGTCGGAAGCTTTGGCAAAGCGCGGATCCTCGGCCAAATCAGGCCGTTCCGCGCCCTGGCAGAAACGTTGCCACAGATCATCGTTGGCCACCCCCAGGTTGATCCAGCCGTCGCTGGCCTCGAAGGTTTCGTAAGGTACGATGGTGGGGTGCTCGTTGCCGCGACGACGGGGCGATTGGCCGGTGGCGAAGTAGATACTGGCATTGAAGGTTAGCAGGGCCGCCACGACCTCATACATCGAGACGCTGACATGCTGGCCCTTACCCGTGGCCTTGGCCGCATAGAGCGCGGCCAAGATGCCCTGCGAGGCGGTGAGCCCCGACACCAGATCGCCGATGGCGGTGCCGACTTTATAAGGCGCCCCGTCGCTCGGTCCGGTCAGGTCCATCACCCCGGCCTCGCCCTGCACGATCACATCGTAGCCGGGCCGGTCTTGCTGTGGTCCCGTGGCGCCAAAGCCGGAAATCGAGCAGTAGACCAGCCTTGGGCGGCGGGCGTGCACCGCAGCAAAACTGAAACCGAGCCGATCCATGGCTCCGGGTCGGAAGTTCTCCACCAGCACGTCGGAAACGTCGATCAGCCGCCCGAGCACCTCCTTGCCCGCCCTGCTCTTCATGTCGAGGGTAATGCTTTTCTTGTTGCGATTGACGGACAGGAAATACGCCGCTTCGTCGCCTTGGTAGGGAGGGGCGAAGGCGCGCGTGTCATCACCCTTGCCGGGCTGCTCGACCTTGATCACCTCGGCGCCGAGGTCGCCCAGCTGCATCGTGCAATAAGGTCCGGACAGGACGCGCGTGAGATCGACGACACGAAGCCCTTCTAGAGGACGCATTTAGTACCTCGTCTGCATAGGCAAACCCTGGCTCCACGCTCCGGTCGCCCCATGGGGTCGCCGTGGCCTGAGGCGGCGGCAGCCGATGTCGGATGCTGGTTCGATGGGAAGCTTGCCGCTAGCACGAACGCATCGGATGGTCTTCCTACACCCCCCGTTGGCAGACACCCGAGTGCTTACCTTCTATTGGCGGCGCGCAGGGCCCGGAAGCGCTCGAAGGATATTTCGGCGTTGGCGTAGGCTTCCTGCAGCTCCACGCTCCAGTAGCGCAAGTCCGGCAGCATAATGGGCTCGCCGGTCACCGCGCAGCGCACGAAGTCGCCGGGGCTCAGGACCTGGAATTCCCCGTCAAGGTAGCGCAGCTTGGCTTCGCCTTTCAGTCCGAGCAGTTTTTCGAATCGATTCATCGCCGTGGAGTCACTGCTGTGGGAAATCTCCCAGACATTCAGGAGCATACAAGGGAAGCGAGCATACAGGCCGCGCCTGCTATAGGCCAGCGTGATAGCACGGGTGGGGGCAATTCCCACACGGGCTTGCAGGTGTTTGCCCTAAGGGTCAAGGCGCGAAACGCGCCAGCTAGAACAGCGAACCCTGGCCCTCCCCGCCGCGAGCCTTGGTCCTGGCCTTGGCTTTGATGGGGAGCCTGGGCACGACCTGAGCCTCCCGCGCCGCCTGGGCGTCCCCGGCCGCGCTCGTTTCCGCCCTGGCCGCGACGTGGCCGTCGGCAAGCTCGATATCGAGGCGCTGGCCGGCGGCAACGGCAGCCGCCGAGCGAACGCTGCGTCCCTCGCTGTCGCGCAGCAGGGCATAGCCGCGCTGCAAGCTGCCATGGTAGCTGAGCGATCTCAAGAGCTTGGCGGAGCCCTCCAGCCGGTGGCGCCGGCCGTCGAGGCCGGCAAACGTGGCACGTTGCGAGCGCCCGGCGAGCACCTCCAGCCGCTCTCCCGAGCGCGCGAGCCGCGCCAGCAACGGGCTCGGCGACAGCCGCCCGAGCACGCGCTCGAGCCGGGCACGTTTGGGTCCGGTGCTGCGCACCAGGGCCGAGAGCGTGCGCCGCCCCAGCGCGTCGAGTCGGTCGCGCGCGCGCGTTTGGCCGGTTTCGAGGAGCCGCGGCCGCAATCTGGCTGCGGTGCGCGTCAAGTGCATGGCGTGCGCGCGCGTGTTGGCCAACAAGGCGCGCGCCAGGCGCGCTTCCACACCATCGAAGCGCTGGCGCGGCAAAGCCAGCAGCTCCTGGCGGCGGGGCAGGCCGCGTCCTGCGGCGCGCAGGTGCGTGCGCATCGCCTCCAACAGGCGATAGGTGCCGGTGTGCAATCGCCGCGTCAGGCCGCTTACCTGTTGCACGAGCTCCAAATAGCGAGGCACCGCCCATTCCGCAGCCTTGGTCGGCGTCGGTGCCCGCGCGTCAGCGGCAAGATCGATGAGCGTGGTGTCGGTCTCGTGCCCGACCGCGGCGATCAGCGGGATCTGGCTATCGGCGGCCGCACGGACCACGATTTCCTCATTGAAGCTCCATAAGTCTTCGAGGCTGCCGCCGCCGCGCGCCACGATCAAGAGATCGGGCCGGGGCACCGCGCCGCCCGCCTCGAGCGCGTTGAAGCCGCGAATCGCGGTCGCAACCTCGAGCGCGCTCAGCTGGCCTTGCACGCGCACCGGCCAAAGCAGCACGCACACGGGAAAGCGTTCGGCAAACCCATGCAGCATGTCGCGGATCACGGCGCCCGTCGGCGAGGTGACGATGCCGATGACGCGCGGCAGGAACGGGAGCGGCCTCTTGCGCGCGGGATCGAACAGGCCCGCGGCGGCCAGTTTCTTCTTGCGCTCCTCAAGCAGGGCCATCAAGGCGCCGACGCCGGCCGGTTCCAGCGTGTCGATGACGATCTGGTAGGTCGACTTGCCCGGGTAGGAGGTGACGCGGCCGACGGCGATGACCTCGAGCCCTTCGGCCGGCCGAATGCGCAAACTATTCAAGGTATTGCGCCAGATCACGGCGTCGATTCGCGCCTTGTCGTCTTTCAGCGTGAAATAGCAGTGCCCGGAGCCATGCACGCCGCGGAAACCGGAGATCTCCCCGCGCAGGCGCACATAAGCGTAGGCACCCTCCAGCGTCCGCTTGATGGCGTTGGAGAGCTCGGAGACCGTGAACTCGGCAATGTTGCCGCCCTGGCCGGCGCTGCGCCCTAGCTCGACCACGCAGGCCCCCCGGCTTTGTCGAGCGAGGCTGCAAATGTTACATGGGTTCGTCGGTTCGAGAGGCCGTCGCTTGACGGGCCTCTGGGAGCGTTGGTGGGATCTTGGCTGATGAATGTTCTCCTGATTGGCTCGGGTGGCCGCGAGCATGCGCTGGCCTGGGCCCTCTCGGCAAGTCCGCTGCTGAGCAAGCTTTATTGTGCGCCGGGCAACGCCGGCATCGCGACCGTGGCGGAATGCCCTAGCCTCGACATCTCAGATCACGGCGCCATCGCGCGTTTTTGCAAGGAGAAGCATATTTTCCTGGTGGTGGTCGGGCCGGAGGCACCTTTGGTTGCCGGGCTTGCCGACGATCTGACGAGCGCGGGCATCAAGGTGTTCGGGCCGTCGAAAGCGGCGGCGCAGCTCGAAGGCTCGAAGGGCTTTACCAAGGATCTCTGCTGCGAGTTTGGCATTCCGACCGCCGCCTACCGCCGCTTCGCGGAGCGCGATGCGGCGCTCGCCTACGTCGATCGCCATGCCCTCCCCGTTGTCATCAAGGTCGATGGACTGGCCGCAGGCAAAGGCGTCAGCGTGGCCGAAACGCGGGCGCAAGCCCGCGCTGCGGTCGAGGCTGCATTCGTCGCCGGCAACGACGTGGTGATCGAGGAATGCCTGGTCGGCGAGGAGGCAAGCTTCTTTGCCCTGGTCGACGGCAACAACGTGCTGCCGCTCGCCACGGCGCAAGATCACAAGCGCGCCTTTGACGGCGATACGGGTCCCAATACGGGGGGTATGGGGGCCTACTCGCCGGCGCCCGTGATGACGCCGCAGCTGATCGGCCGCACCATGGACGCGATCATCCGGCCGACGGTCGGCGCCATGGCTAAACGTGGCACCCCCTTCAGGGGCGTGCTGTTTGCCGGTCTGATGATCACCACAGAGGGACCCAAGCTTATCGAGTACAACGTGCGCTTCGGGGATCCCGAGTGCCAGGTGCTGATGCTGCGGCTGAAATCGGACCTGCTGGCGGCGCTGCTGGCGACCGTCGACGGTGTGCTCAATACCTTCGACCTGCGGTGGCACGAGGATGCAGCGCTGACGGTGGTGCTGGCCTCCCGCGGCTACCCCGGCGAGCATGCCAAAGGCACGGAAATCCGCGGGCTCGAAGCCGCGGCGGCCGTCGAGGGCGTGGAGGTATTCCATGCCGCGACCGCGCGCGAGGGCGGGCGGTTGATCGCCACCGGCGGTCGCGTGTTGGCCGTGACGGCTCGCGCCAAGACGGTGGGCGAAGCGCACAGGCGAGCCTACGCAGCGGTTGGGAGGATCGACTGGCCCGGAGGCTTCTACCGCACCGACATCGGTTGGCGGGCGATCGAACGGGAAGGGCGCACATGACGGCAGCAAACAATCTGTTCCCCGGCTGGGCCGAGCGGCGCATAAAGACCGAGGGTGCCGAGATCGCCGTGCGCACCGGTGGGTCGGGGCCGCCGTTGCTGCTACTGCACGGCTATCCGCAAACGCACGCCTGCTGGCACAAGCTCGCCGCCGAGCTGGCGCGTCACTGCACGCTGGTGGTTGCCGATCTGCGCGGCTATGGGGCGAGCTCCATCGCCGCCGACACCCCCGGACACAAGAGTTACGCGAAGCGAACCATGGCGCTCGATTGCCTGACGGTGATGCGCGCGCTCGGTCATGCGCGCTTCATGGTTGGCGGGCATGATCGTGGTGGCCGCGTCGCCTACCGGCTGGCACTCGATCACCCGGAAGCCATTATGGCCTTGCTGCCAATCGATATTCTGCCCACCGCCGAAGTTTGGCGGCGCGTCAGCGCAGAAAGCGCCGTGGCCTCCTACCATTGGGGGTTCTTGGCACAGCCTTGGCCGGTGCCGGAGCGGTTGATCGGCGCCGACCCCCTGTTCTACCTCGAACACACGCTGAAGAGCTGGACAAAATCGGGCGACCTGTCGCCGTTTTCGGCTGCGGCGCTGGCCGAGTACCGGGCCCTGCTGCAGGACCCACGACGTTTGCACGCAGTCTGCGAGGACTACCGCGCCGGTGCCGGCATCGATCGGCAGCTCGACGAAGCCGATCTGGCGTCAGGGCGGAAAATTACCTGTCCGACCTTCGTAGTCTGGGGTCGTCACTACCTGGGCAGGCGCGGCGCTCAACCCTTGCAGGTCTGGCGTACCTGGTGCAACGACCTATCGGGAGCCGAGATCGACTCGGGCCATTTCCTGGCGGAGGAGAACCCGGACGCCACGCTCGCCGCCGTACTGCCGTTCCTTGCCGGGCAAGGGGCCGCACAGTGGGCCGCGCAGCGGGCCGGGTCGGGGGCCGCACACGGGGTGAAGCGATGACCGAGCCGGCCAGCAAGGCGCTTGCCGTGCGCAAGGCTGGTGCGGTCGTGCTGCGGCCAAGCATTGCCTTGGCGCTCGGGGGCGGGGGTGCTCGCGGCCTCGCTCACATTCTGATGCTGGAGGTATTTGACGAATTGGGCCTCAAGCCCAAAATCATCGCCGGCACCTCGATCGGCGCGCTGTTCGGCGCCGTCTATGCTTCCGGGCTGTCGGCCGCGTTGATAAGGGCCCACGCCGAGCAGATCTTGAGCCAACGCCTTGATATCGCCCGGCTGCTGTTTGCGGCCCGCGCCGAGCCAATCATCAAGCTGCTTAACGTGCTGCCCGTGCGCTTTGCCCTGTTGAAGCCGGAGCAGCTGCTCGAATCGCTGTTGCCCTCTCGCGTGGCGCGCGATTTCGCAGGTTTGCAAATTCCCCTGCGGGTGGGGGCAACCGACTTTTACGCGCAAGAACAGCTGGTGCTCAGCGCCGGCCCGTTGCGCACCGCCATCGCCGCCAGCATGGCGCTCCCCGCCATCTTCGCCCCGGTTGTGAGCCAGGGACGCACGCTGATGGACGGCGGGCTCGTCAATCCACTGCCCTTCGATGTCATTCGCGAGGAGGCCGACATCACGGTTGCCATCGATGTCAGCGGCGCCTCGACCGGTCCCGGCAAGCACCCGCAACCGTCGGCGTTTTCGGCCCTGATGGCCTCTTCGCAAATCCTGCAGCGCTCGATCGTGCGCGAAAAGCTCAAGGCGCAGCAGCCGGACGTCTATATCGACGTCGAGGTCGACGAATTTCATGTGCTGCAGTTTCATCGCTTCAAGGCCGTTCTGGAGGCCGCCATGCCGGCGAAGGAAAAGCTGCGGCGCCAACTGCTGCGCGTGCTCGCCAGTCAAACCGCCGAAACCTTGCCAGCCAATCCCGCCCCGGTGCCCGAGCCGGCGCCCGGCAAACGACGCCTGCCGCGCCTGAAACGCCTGGCGCCGGGGCGGCGACCCTGAGCGCGAGAATGTTTCCAAGAAAATCGAGCTCTTTCTGACCGTTGCCCGCGTACGCTCAGTTGCGAACTGCACAATTGCCACAGCCCCACAGCTTTTTTGCCTCGGTTTGGTCGATTTGCCCCGCTTACACGGCCGAGCGGCGCTAGCCTCGTCGCCAGGCCTTGGGGAGGGCTCGAGCATTGCGCCGCGCGCGGCAAAGTGAAGATTTTCGCATCGACGTCGACCTCGAGCACGCGCAAAGGGAAGGCGAACGCGTGCGCACGCTGCTGGAGGCCTTGCGGCGGCGCCATGATCTTGCCCGCTATGAGTACACGCGCCTCGTGCGGATCGTGCCGGGCAGCGACACCTTCGCGCATCCAATCTTGACGCTCGGCAATCGCTTTGCCGACAGCGAGGATTTGTTGCTTTCGACCTACCTGCACGAGCAGATGCACTGGTATCTGTGGCTGCTGGGCACACCCGAACGCGATCCCGTGGCGCCGTTTTTCGACGAGTTGGTGCGACGCTACCCCGAGGCACCGATTGGCCTGCCCGACGGGGCGCGCAATTACGAATCGACCTATTTGCACCTGGTCGTGAATTGGCTCGAAATTGCCGCCACTGCCACGCTGGTCGGCCGGGCCCGCGCGTTTGCCTGCGCCGACGCCCAACCGACCTACCGCTGGATCTACAAGACCGTGCTAAGAGACTGGGACATGCTGGCCGAGCTCTACGAGCGCCACGGCCTGTTGCCGATCCGGCGGGCCGACGAGCTACGCCAATCCAGCCTGCGCGCGCCCCGAGCCACGCTCAACGGCGGGCAGCGAAAAAATCCCGCAAGAGCGCCGCGGCCCGCACCTCCTCGATCCCGCCGTACACTTCCGGCGCGTGGTGACAGGACGGCGAACTAAAAAAGCGCGTGCCGTGCTCGACGGCGCCGCCCTTCGGGTCGGCGGCAGCGAAATATAGTCGCCTGATGCGGGCAAAGGATATGGCGGCCGCACACATGGCACAGGGCTCAAGCGTCACGTAGAGATCGGCGTGGTCGAGGCGATCCGAGCCGACGCTGGCGCAGGCCTGGCGGATCACCAGCAGCTCGGCATGTGCGGTGGGATCGGCCAAGGCCCGGGTGCGATTGCCCGCGCGCGCCAACGCGCGGCCGCCGACCACCAACACGGCGCCGACCGGCACTTCGCCACGCGCGGCCGCCGCCTCGGCCTCGGCCAGCGCCGCCAGCATATAGCTCTCCCCGGCACGAGCTGTCATAAGGATAGCATCCTCGATCGCAACCCAGCGCGAGCATTGCATGCGTAAATCCTCGCCAGGTCAACGCCGCGCCGCAGCCGAGGCGGCCAGCAGCTGGCCGATGCGCGTTGCCAAAGCGATGGCGCGGGCGGGACTGTGCTCGCGGCGAGAGGCGGAACGCTGGATCGACCAGGGGCGGGTCAGGGTCAATGGCACCGTGTTGGAGAGCCCTGCACGCGACGTGTCCGAGCGGGATCATATTACCGTCGATGACAGCCCGCTGCCGGCGCTCGAGCCGCCGCGCCTGTGGCGCTACCACAAGCCAAAAGGACTGGTGACGACCCACCGCGATCCGGACGGGCGGCCCACCGTGTTTGAGGCACTGCCCCAACATTTGCCACGCGTCATTTCCATCGGCCGGCTCGACGTCAATACGGAAGGCCTGTTGCTGCTGACCAACGACGGCGCGTTGGCGCGCCATTTGGAGCTGCCAGCCACGGGCTGGCTCAGGCGTTACCGTGTGCGCGCACACGGCACGGTGACGCCGGCAGCACTCGAAGCTTTAAAGGAGGGAACAGAGATCGCCGGCCAACGCTATGGCCCGATTGCGGCGAGCCTCGACAAGGTGCAGGGCGCCAACGTCTGGCTTAGCCTAGCCCTGCGCGAGGGCAAGAACCGGGAAGTGCGCACGGTCCTGGAAAGCCTCGGCCTGGCGGTCAATCGGCTGATCCGCGTCTCCTTCGGCCCCTTTCAGTTGCTCGAACTCGAAGCGGGCGAGGTCGAAGCCGTGCGTCGCCGGGTGCTGATCGATCAGCTGGGACCACAGGTCGCGCGCCAGCTCGGATTGCACGAGGCAGAAACGGCGGCAGCGCCCGCCAAGGCCCGGCATTGGCGGTCCACCGCTAAGAAGCGGCGGCGATGAGAATTGTCGGCGGAAGGTTCGGTGGCCGCCCGCTTGCGGCACCGGTGGGCGCGGCGGTGCGCCCAACCTCGGACCGGGTACGCGAGGCCATCTTCAATATCCTGGCCCACGGCATCGCCGACTTTGCGCTCCAAGACGCTCGGGTGCTCGACCTTTTCGCCGGCAGCGGCGCGCTCGGCCTTGAGGCGCTGTCGCGTGGGGCCGCCTTCTGCCTGTTCGTCGAACAGGCGGCCTCGGCGCGCGCCAGCATCCGGCGCAACGTGGAGGCGCTAGGGCTGACCGGCGTGACCAAGATCTTCCGGCGCGATGCCACCGATTTGGGCCCGGCGCCTCGTCACGGCGCCGCCCGTCTGGCGTTTTTGGACCCGCCCTACGGCAAGGGTCTGGCCGAGCCCACGCTGCGCGCGCTCAGCGAGGGGGCTTGGCTGGCGGCCGGGGCAGTGATCGTTATCGAGGAGGCCAAGACCACCCGCCTTGCCCTACCGCCACCCTACCGGGCAATCGATCAGCGCACCTGGGGCGACACGCAGGTGTTGTTTGCGAGCCTATGAGCGTGTCGGCCTTGACGCGGGGCGCGCCAGCAGCGCACCAATGGCGCCATGCCAATGCCACCCGACGCGCCGGGACCGACCCTCGACCCGATCGAGCGCGACCGCTTCGCGGCGTTGGCGAGCGAGTGGTGGAACCCCCGCGGCAAATTCCGTCCACTGCATCAGATCGGTCCGGCCCGCCTGACCTTCCTGCGCGACGAGCTGGTGGGCCATTTCGGCAGACCGGCCGGGGGCTTGCGGCCACTGCAAGGCTTGCGGCTGCTCGACGTGGGTTGCGGCGGCGGCTTGATCTCGGAGCCGTTGGCACGGCTCGCGGCCGCGGTCACCGGCCTTGATCCCGCCCTCGAAAACATCGAGGCGGCCCGCCAGCACGCCTCCGCGCAAGGGCTGGTGATCGACTACCGGGCCGGTCGCGTCGAGGAGCTGGCGAGCGAGGGCCTACTGTTCGATGCGGTCATCTGCCTTGAGGTCGTCGAGCATGTGCCGGACGTCGGCGCATTTCTCGCCACCTGTGCCCGACTGATCCGGCCGGGCGGGTTGATGCTGCTATCCACCATCAATCGCACGCTCAAGGCCTATGCGCTTGCCATTGTCGGCGCCGAGTACGTCTTGCGCTGGCTGCCGGTCGGGACGCATCGCTGGGACCGGTTCGTCACCCCGCAAGAGTTGCGGCGGCATCTTGCGGCCGCGGGGCTTTGCGAGCCCGCCTTCAAAGGCCTTCTCTACAACCCGCTCAAGGACGCATGGTCGCTCGACACCGATACCGACGTGAACTATTTGGCCTCTGCCGGCAAGCCGGGGTGAGGACGCTTCTTTACCCAACGGGCGCTAGGCGCTCGCCACGGCCGAGATTTTCTGATCTGTGGGCCGCATGGCAGACAAGGCAAACGGCAAGGTTGTGATCGTGACCGGCGCCGGGCACGGCATCGGTGCCGGCATCGCCCGGATGCTCGCCGCTCAAGGCTGGCAGGTCGCCTGCGCCGACGTCGATCGCGAGAGCGCCCTTGCCGTGGCGGCAAGCATGGCGGACGCCGCCGCCATCCAGTGCGACGTGGGCAGCGAGGTTGAGGTCGAACGCCTGGTGGCGCTGGCGCGTAGCCGGTTTGGGCGCATCGACGCCATCGTCTCGAACGCCGGTATCGGCAAGTTCGCGCCGTTGTCTGCCACTAGCCTTGAGGACTGGAACCGGGTGCTCGCCACCAATTTGACGGCGACCTTCCTTCTGGCCAAGACCGCCGCGGCCGACTTGCGCCGCAGCAGAGGCAGCATCCTCGTCATCGCCTCGACGCGCGCGCACATGTCCGAGGCGGGCACGCTCGCCTATTCCGCCAGCAAGGGCGGCCTCGTGGCGCTCACGCATGCGCTGGCGATCACGCTGGCACCCGAGGTGCGGGTAAATTGCGTGTCGCCTGGTTGGATCGACACGGGCCGCCATGGCTCCCTCACGCCCCGCGACCACGCGCAGCATCCCGCCGGGCGCGTTGGCCGGCCCGAGGACGTGGCCGCGGCCGCCTCCTATTTGCTGTCGGATGCGGCGGGCTTTGTGACCGGCGCCGAATTGATCGTCGACGGCGGCATGACGCGCAAGATGATCTACGCCTGAGGCCTCGGTCCGGCCCGATCTCTCGACATTGCCGCCAAGAAGCGTCATAGGTCCAAGCCAAGAGCTGGGCTCGCATGGGGACGGATCATGGTGCGCAAGGCGGTTTCGCGGCAAAAGGCCAAGGCGAATCGGGCACGACGACCCGCCGGGCTCGGATCGGCTGCGGCGCGCCCAACGCGGCACCCGCTCAAGGCCTCGGATCGCGCCAAGAATCCGTTGCTCGAGCCCTGGACCGCGCCCTTCGAGCTGCCGCCCTTCGATCGTCTTGCGAGCCGCCACTTCCTGCCGGCGTTCGAGCGCGCGCTTGCCGACAACCTGACGGAGATTATGGCGATCGCCAGCCAGCGCAGCGCACCGACGTTTCACAACACCATCGAAGCGCTCGAGCGCAGCGGCCGTGCCTTGGATCGGGTTGCGTCCGTGTTCTTTAATTTGTCGGGCACCGACACGTCGCCCGAAATCCAGGAGATCGAACGCAAGATTGCGCCTCGGCTTGCCAAGCACAACATGCGCATCTACCAGGACGCCGGGCTATTCAAGCGCGTCGCCGCCCTGACTAAGCGGCAAGCCAGCCTTCGACTGAGCGAGGAGCAGGTGCGCGTGCTCGAGCGCTACCACCGCGCCTTCGTCAGGGCGGGCGCCGCGCTGCGGCCCGCTGCCAGGCGGCGGCTCGCCGCCATTGCCGAGCGCCTCGCCAAACTCGCCACCAAATTCAATCAGAACGTGCTCGCCGACGAGCAGGCGTTTCTACTGGTGCTGGACGGCGGCGACCTGGCGGGTCTGCCCGACGCGCTGCGCGCCGCGGCGGCCGAGAGCGCCAACGCCCGCGGTCTGCCGGGCAAGTATGCAATTTCGCTGTCGCGCTCCAGCATCGAGCCGTTCCTCCAGTTTGCTGCCCGACGCGACCTGCGCGAGAAAGCCTTCCAGGCCTGGATCAGCCGCGGCGCCAACGGTGGCAAGACCGACAATCGCCGGCTCGTCGCACAAATCTTGGGTCTGCGCAGCGAGCGGGCGCGGTTACTGGGTTTCGGTACGGCGGCCGCGGCAAGCCTCGAGTTTTCGATGGCGAAAACGCCCGAGGCGGTGCGCCGTTTGCTGATGGAGGTGTGGCAGCCGGCACGCGAGCGCGCACGCAAAGAGCGCGATGCCTTGCAAGAGAGCATCACGGAGGCCGGCGGCAATTTCCGCCTGGCGGCATGGGATTGGCGCTACTATGCGGAAAAGGTGCGCAAGGCCAAATTCGACATCGACGAGGCCTTGATTAAACCCTACTTGCAGCTCGAGAATGTGATCGCGGCGGCCTTCGACGTGGCGCATCGTCTGTTCGGCATCGTCGCCAGCGAACGCAAGGATCTGAGCCTTTATCATCCGGACGCGCGCGCCTTCGAGATCAAGGACGCGGCGGGCCGCCACCTCGGTCTGTTCGTCGGCGACTACTACGCCCGGCCCTCGAAGCGGTCGGGCGCCTGGATGTCAAGTTGGCGCGACCAGCACGGCCTGGACGGCGAGGTGCGCCCGTTGGTGGTCAACGTCATGAACTTCGCCAAGGGGGCTCGTGGGGAACCGACGCTGCTCAGCAGCGACGATGCGCGCACGTTGTTCCACGAGTTCGGCCACGCCTTGCACGGACTGTTGTCGAGCGTTACTTATCCCAGCGTGTCAGGCACCAGCGTGGAGCGCGATTTCGTCGAGCTGCCCTCGCAGCTTTACGAACACTGGTTGCTGCAGCCGGAGGTGCTGCGCCGCTACGGGCGACACTATAAGACCGGCAAGCCGCTTCCGGCCGCGCTGATCAAGCGCCTGCAAGCGGCCCGCACTTTCAACCAAGGCTTCCAGACCGTCGAATACCTGGCCTCGGCAATCGTCGACCTCGACCTGCATGTCCTGAAGGACACCAAGGGGCTCGACGTCGATGATTTCGAGCGCCAGACACTGGGCAGCATCGGCATGCCCGACGAGATCGTCATGCGCCATCGCATTCCGCATTTCCAACACATCATCGGCGGCTACGCGGCCGGCTACTACAGCTACTTGTGGTCCGAGGTGATGGATGCCGACGCCTTCGAGGCCTTCGAGGCAGCGGGCGACGTGTTCGACGCCAAAGTTGCCCGCCGGCTGTATGAGACCATCTATTCTGCCGGCGGTCGGCGTGACCCGGCGGCGGCTTATCAAGCCTTTCGCGGCCGACCACCCACCACCAAGGCGCTGCTCGCCAAGCGTGGCCTGGCCAGCAATGGGCAGCTGAGACATTAAGGCTCAGGCGACGATTGGTTGCGACATCGGCAAAAGCCCGCGAAGGACCCCCGCCACCATGCCCGAGCGCTTCCGCCAGCTGCTGGAAAAGACCCTCGAAGGCACGTTGTTTGCGAGCCGCTGGCTGCTGGCCCCGTTCTATCTCGGCATCGTGCTCGGCGTTGTCATTCTGCTCATCAAATTCATGCAGGAGCTGTGGCATCTGGCACTGATCGCCTTCAGCGGCACGGAGGCCGATGTCATTCTCGGCGTGCTGTCGTTGGTCGACCTGGCGCTTACGGGCTCGTTGTTGCTGATTGTAATTTTTTCGGGTTATGAGAATTTCGTCTCCAAGATCGACCACTCAACGCACCAAGATTGGCCGGAATGGATGGGGACGATCGATTTCACCGCCCTCAAGTTGAAATTGCTGAGTTCGATCGTGGCGATTTCCGCCATCCACCTCCTCAAACAATTCATGTCCATTCGCATCGGTCAGCAGGGCATGACGCCGGCCACCGATCGCGAGCTGTTCTGGTACGTCGTCATCCACGTCGTGTTCGTGGTCTCAAGCGTGCTGCTGGCCCTATCCGACCGCATTTCCGAAGGCACTGCGCAACCCTCCGCCGCCAAGGCCGTCGCATCCCAGGGCCACAAGGGCAACCAATGACGAGCGCAAGACTGAGCCCCGAGGACCTGGAAGCGCTGATTGGCCGGGCCATGCGCGCCGCCCGCACGGCGCCGGCCAATGCCGCCTCGGTAGCGCGCGCCCTCACCCAAGCCGAAATCGATGGCCAGAAGGGCCATGGACTGAGCCGGGTGCCGAGCTATGCAGCGCAGGCAAAGGCGGGAAAAGTCGACGGCTTTGCCACCCCTGCCGCTGCGCAGCCGCGGCTTGGCACGCTGATGATCGATGTGAAGCATGGCTTCGTCTTTCCCGCCGTCGATCTTGCCGTTGAATTGCTGCCCGGGCTGGCGCTGCAAACGGGCATTGCCGCGGCAGGGTTCGTGCGCTCGCACCACTTTGGCGTGGTCGGCAGGCACGTCGAGCGGCTGGCCGAGGCCGGCTTGGTGGCGCTGGCCTTCGCCAATACGCCCAAGGCCATCGCACCCTGGGGCGGCCGCCGCCAACTCTACGGCACCAACCCCATCGGCTTTGCGGCGCCGCGCCGGGGCCATCCGCCGATCGTCATCGACCTGGCCTTGAGCCAAGTGGCGAGGGGAAAAATCCTAACCGCGGCGCAGAGGGGCGAGCCCGTGCCCACCTCCTGGGCCACGGACGCGGACGGCAGACCGACCAGCGACGCCAATGCGGCGCTGCGGGGAGCCCTGCAGCCCATCGGTGCCGCCAAAGGCGCGGCGCTGGCGCTGATGGTCGAGATTTTGGCGGTCGGCTTGACGGGTGCAACGCTATCGGCAACCGCCAGCTCGTTTTTCGATACGGACGGACCGCCGCCCGCCGTTGGCCAGCTGCTCATCGCCATCGAGCCGGGGGCGCTCGGCGGCGTGGAGGCCTTGACCAACCGCGTTGCCGCCCTGGCGCAGGCGGTCGAAGCCGACGGGGATGCCCGCCTGCCCGGATCTCGTCGCATCGGCCTGCGTCAACAGGCGGCACAGGAGGGGGTTTTGGTCGACGCCAAGCTCTGGCGCGAGGTCACCGCGATTGCCGACGGCGCGGGCTGAGCGCGCTCGGGATGCTTCCCTTCCCAACCGCCCGGTCGGCGACGGGTTGGCCAAGGGGTGGGCACGAAGACACGGGGACGACGCGCCCGAGGCCCAAGACGTCGAAGGCTCGAGCCCGGGATTGCTACGGCCAGCGCAGCTCAAAGGGCGACAGGCGCACGGTTGCATCCTTGGGCACGATCGTGGCTGCATCATCGCCGCCGTAGAAGACCTCCGCCGCCACGCCCGTCACCGCGACCGAGGCTTGCGTGCGAAACACCACATCGCTGCGCTCGCCAACCATGCTACCGTCGATCCAGACGACGAGCTTGCCATTGGCTTGCTTGGGCGTGTTCAGCACCACTTCCTGTTCGATTTTGAACCACTGGCCGCGCGGAAAGGCAAAGCCCTCCAAGCCTAGCGTCGGCTGTCGCGCTTCACCGGAACTGAGCGTGCGCAAGGATGCTGCGCCAGCACCGCCGGGCCGCCAGAGGATGCGCGCGGCAAAGCTTTCCTGGCCAGTGGGGTCTGCGCCGATGAGACCGGGCAAGCGACCGGCGCGAGCAACATCGAAATCGGCGGGCAGGAAGACGTCGTAGCTGACGCAGGCGGCCGAGGCGCGCGCCAGCGATCTCGGCTCCCAGGGAAAGCTCATGCCTCCTTTTCGGTCCGCGGCGGACAGGGGCGATGCGGCCCCCTTGGGCAATCTCACGCTCATGCTGACGGGGACGGGGCCATTGCTCTCCGCGGCGATCAACAAGTTGTCGATCACGCCCAAGTCCCTGCCGCCCAGGCTTGACTGCAGATCAGCCGCGCTCAGCATGGCGCCGCCGCGGGCGAGCTGGAAGGTCATGGAGTGCTGATAGCGCTGGCTGCAGGGTGTGGGCGTCGGCGTGATGACGAGCGGCCGCAACAGGCCAACCAGCACGCTGAGGCCAATGACGCCGCCGGCCGCATTGAAAACAATCATTCTGGTACTTGGCAGCTTCATGCCCCACCCCGCGAACTGACCCGGCCATGGCCTCGGCTGCCGAGCATTGGCTCATGACCCAATCGGCCAAGAGCCTGGCATGGGCGTCTAAAGGAACGCTTAAGGCGGCGTTAATCAGATCAGAGGGAGATGATCTTGCCGGGATTGAGAATGTCTCGCGGGTCGAGTGCCGCCTTGATCGAGCGCATCACTTGAAGCCCATCGCCGAGCTCCGCCTTGAGGTATTTGGCTTTGCCCTGTCCGACGCCGTGTTCGCCCGTACAGGTCCCTTCCATGGCGATGGCGCGCTCGACCAGACGTTGCAGAAAGCCCTCGACGGCGGCGCGCTCGGCGGCGTTGTTGCGATCGAAAACCGGCGTGGTGTGAAAGTTGCCGTCGCCGACATGGCCGACGATGGGGGCGATCAACCCCGAGGCTTCGATGTCTTTTTGCGTTGCCACGACGCATTCGGCGAGCCGCGAGATCGGCACGCACACGTCCGTGGCCAAGGCGTCGCGACCAGGGAAGACGGTCTTGATGGCCCAGTAAACATCGTGCCGCGCCTTCCAGAGCCGGCGTCGATCTTCTTCCTTTTCGGCCCAATCGAACCGAATGGCGCCCTCACTCTCGGCGATCTCCTTGAATGTGGCGACCTGATCGTGGGCCCCGACATCAGTGCCGTGAAACTCGAGAAACAGGGTCGGCTTCTCATCCAGACCGAGTTTGGCATAGCTGTTGACCGCACGAATCTGCGGCGGATCGAGCAGCTCCATGCGGGCGACACCGAGACCGAGCTGGATCGATTGGATCACCGCGTTGCAGGCGCCTTCCAGGGTCGCAAAGGGACAGACCGCAGCAAGGATGCGTTCAGGGATGCCATAAAGGCGCACGGTGAGTTCCGTGATCACCCCCAAGGTGCCCTCCGAGCCGACGAGCAGGCGTGTCAAATCGTAGCCCGCCGCCGACTTGCGCGCACGCTGCGCCGTCTTGACGATCGAACCGTCGGCCATCACGACGGTGAGGTTGAGCACGTTCTCACGCATGGTGCCATAGCGCACGGCAGTGGTGCCCGAAGCACGCGTCGATGCCATGCCGCCGATGGTGGCTTCCTCGGCGCCGGGATCGACGGGAAAGAACAGACCCAAATCGCGCAAATGGTCATTGAGCTGCTTGCGCGAAACGCCCGCTTCAACCACGCAGTCAAGGTCGCGCTCATTGACCGCCAGGATGCGGTTCATGCGTGAAAAGTCGAGCGATAGGCCACCGCGGGGGGCGTTGATGTGACCCTCCAGCGACGTTCCGGCGCCAAACGGGATGATGGGGGTACCATGCGCGGCAGCGACGCGCACGACCTCGCGCACCTCCTCGGTGGTCTCGACCCAGATCACCGCATCGGGCGGTTGGTTCGGGATCCAGGTTAACGTGTTGGCGTGCTGACGGCGCAGGGCCTCGCCGGTCTGCAGGCGGTCGCCAAAGCGCTGGCGCAACACGGCGATCGCCGTGGCGCTCCCCTGCGTGCTTGTCACCTTTGCGCCCGGCTCTGCCATCGCCATCAGCATACTCCCTGGCATTCCCTTAGCATTCCCCTAGCGTGTGCCCTCGCCGCTCCGGCGCGCGCACGAGAACGATGTTCACACAGTCGTGTAGCAATGTGAAGGCTCCGCTCATTGCCTTTGTCCGTATCTGTTTCGATCTCTCCGTCGAGCGAACGGCCGGCGGACAACAAGCGGCCGAAGGAGACTACAACGATGATCGGCAAAATCCTAAGCTTCGGGCGCGCGGCGGCCCACAACGAGAACGCCGCAGCCATCTGCGGTGGGCGCAGCGATACGGTTTCGCCGGAAAACGTACGTGCCCTCGCAACCGGCGCGGCCTTGGCCGTATCGCTGGATACCTCCCCGGCGGTGCTGGTCAGCATCTATGATTATGCCCACCGCTTTCGCGATCACCCGCATCGGCGCGTCGCCTGCTAAGCAATGGCTCTGATTGCTCACGCGGTGACGGGGCCCGCTCACGTGGTGACCTGGCTTCGTATGTCAGCGCTCACGCGGTGATTCGGGTCCACGTGTCACCGTCACGCGGGTGACTTGGGGCCACGTGTCGCCGCTGCGGCCCTTCGAGCCAGTGTGGTAGAGCGCCCGCCTTTCGGTCTGGGTCGCGGGTCACCATCGTTTGCCGGGCGCGGCGCCTCGGGGCGGGCCTTGGCGCCCGACCTTTGCAGGACGGGGCGAGGGCGCCCACAGGCGCTGGCGAGCTGTGGCTAGCGGGCGTCAGGAGGCATTCGTGCCTCCGGAGCAAGCGAAGCGGGTTGGGATCGACGGGCCCCGGCTCGCGTGCGAACGGTGATGGCGATTGCGACCGCCAGCACGGGGATGGTTGGCCCAGGCCGCGACGGTGCTGGCATGGTGAGCTGCCTTCGGGGGTGGGCCCAGGCCTTAACAGCTCGTTAACCGTTGCCGATCAATGCTCCAATCAGTTCGAGACCGGATTTGAGCATGCGAGCGACGCTTGATGAGGGTCACGGTGGCGATGACGCGCTGCCGCTTGCCCCCGATTTGCGCCGGACGCTTGCGGCCTGGGTTGCGCATTTGGCCGGCGAGCGCCAAAGCTCCCCCCACACGCTGGCCGCCTACGAGCGCGACCTGCGGCAGTTTCTGCATTGGTTGAAACTAGAGCAGGCGCGCCCGCCCTCGATGGCCGACCTGGTCAATCTCGATGCCAAGCGCTTGCGCGCCTTTATGGCGGCGCGACGCCGGGCAGGTTTGTCGAGCCGGTCGCTGGCGCGGACCATGTCGGCCTTGCGCGCGTATTTCCGCTGGCTGGAGGCGGAGGACGTCGGCCACAATCGGGCCATCCTGCAGATTGCCCTGCCCAAGGTGGCCCACGGCATCCCAAGGCCTCTCACCATCGCCAAGGCGGCTGCCGTGGTCGACAGCGCCGCGACAAGCAAGCTTAGTTGGCTGGCGGCGCGCGACACGGCCGTGCTGCTGTTGCTTTATTGCTGCGGCTTGCGCATTTCCGAAGCACTCGGCATGCGGCGAGACGAGGCACCGCTGCCTGGACGCGACGTCGTACGCATTAGGGGCAAAGGCGGCAAGGAGCGGATGGTCCCAGTACTCCCAATCGCCCAGCACGCCGTCGGCGATTATCTCGACTTGTGCCCGTATTCGCTTGCCGCGGATGCGCCACTGTTCGTTGGTGCCAAAGGCGGCCCGCTGCGGGCCCGCATCGTGCAACTGCTGATGCAGCATCTGCGCATCGGGCTCGGCCTGCCGCAGACGGCGACGCCGCACGCGCTGCGCCACTCCTTCGCCACGCACCTGTTGTCGGCGGGGGCCGACCTGCGCCAAATCCAAGAGCTGCTCGGCCACGCCAGCCTCTCGACAACGCAGGTTTATACCGAGGTCGACCGCGACCGCCTGCTGGCTGTCTACGCCAAGGCCCACCCGCGCGCCTGAAGCACGCGCGGGTGCCCTATGGCAGCGAGCGGCTCGAGCGCTGCGGCCATATCGGCTAGCATATGGCTGCCGCCAAACCTGCTGCGAGGTCGAAAAATGGCCAAGACCGCTCTCATCGTCGGCGCCGGATCGGGCATCAGTGCCGCATTCGCCCGCGTGCTCCATGCCGACGGCTACCACCTAAGCCTCGCCGCGCGCGATATCGACAAGCTCGCCCAACTGGCCCAGCAGACCGCGGCCCAGCTGGTTGAAGTCGATGCCGCCGATGCCGGCTCTGTCGCAGCTCTGTTCGCCGAGCTCGACCGCCGCTTTGGGCGGCTGGACGTGGTGCTCTACAACGCCAGCTACCGCACACGCGGGGCGCTGTTGGATCTCGACCCCGTCGAGGTGAAAAAATCGATCGAAGTGTCCGCCTACGGCGGCTTCCTGGTGGCTCAGCAAGCGGCGCGACGCATGCTGGCCCAAGGCGAGGGGGCGATTTTCTTCACCGGTGCCTCGGCAAGCGTCAAGGGCTACGCCCAGTCCGCACCCTTCGCGATGGGCAAGTTTGCCCTGCGGGGGCTGGCGCAGGCGATGGCCCGTGAACTGCAGCCGCTGGGCGTTCATGTCGCCCACTTTGTGATCGACGGCGGCGTTCGCAATGCCGAGCGCGGTCGCCCCGACAATCCGGCTCGCCCCGACGGTCTGCTCGACCCCGAGGCCATTGCCCACACCTATATGGCTGTGCTCAAGCAGCCGCGCAGCGCCTGGAGCCTGGAGGTCGAACTGCGCCCTTGGCTGGAGCGCTTCTAGGGCCGGCAATTGGTTTGGTACCCAATCGATTTGGTGGTAAGTTGAGGCTTGCGAGCGTCGCCGGCGCGCCGACTGCCACCGGGCGGGTGCGCCAGTAACGGGCCAGGAGGCGAGCCATGACACGACTAATCGAGCTCACGCTCAATGGCCGGCGACGCATTGATGCGGTGCCCGACAACCTGCTGTTGCTCGATTATGTTCGCGAACAGGCGGGCCTGACGGGAACCAAAACCGGCTGCGATGGCGGCGAATGCGGGGCCTGCACCGTCCTGATCGACGATTTGCCCCGCCTTTCCTGTCTGACCTTGGCGGCGGCGGTCTCCGGCCGGCGGATCGACACCATCGAAGCGCTTGGGGACGCCGGCGCTTTGTCTGCAGTTCAGCGCGGCTTCCACGAGAAGCTCGGGTCCCAGTGCGGCTATTGCACGCCGGGCTTTGTCATGGCCTGTGCCGGCCTTTTGCGCCGCAATCCACGGCCGAGCGCCGATGAGATCCGCGCTGCGCTCGGCAGCAACATCTGTCGATGCACCGGCTATGTGAAAATCATCGAGGCCGTTGAATTCGCCTCGGACCTGCTTGCGCAAACTGGGGGCGCCCCATGAACGCCATCGCACCCCGGCACCCGATCGGCGGCCACGTGCCGTTGCTGGACGGACCCGAGAAGGTTTCCGGGCGCGCCAAATACACCGCCGATGTGATCGAGCCCGATGCGCTGGTTGGACGCATCTACCGCAGTCCCTACGCGCATGCCGAAATCCTCGACATCGACATCTCGCAAGCGGAAAAGCTGCCCGGCGTGAAGGCGGTGCTGACGGGCGCCGACTGCGCGCGAAGCTTCGGCGTGCTACCGATCGCGCGCACCGAGTATCCATTGGCGCGGGGCAAGGTGCGCTACAAGGGCGAGCCCGTGGCGGCGGTGGCCGCCGTCGATGCGGCCACCGCTGAACGCGCCATTCGTCTGATCCGCATGCGTGTGCGCGAGCTGCCGGCCTATTTCACCGCCCGCGCGGCGCTGGCCGCCGACGCCATTGCCCTGCACGATAAGAAGCCGGGCAATATCGAACGCGACGTCAATTTCGAGCTCGGCAACGTCGCGGCCGGCTTCGCCGAAGCCGATCTGGTTCGCGCCGCCACCTACAATTGCGCTGAGGTGTGCCAGAACCAGATGGAAATGCACGCCGCGGTCGCCCGCTACGATGCGGTGCGCGACCGCATTAGCGTGCACGCTAGTACGCAAGTGCCCTACTATGTGCATCTGATGCTGGCGCAGATCCTCGAAATGGACATGTCGAAGATCCGCGTGGTCAAGCCCTTCGTCGGCGGTGGTTTCGGTTGTCGCACCGAGTGTCTCAACGTCGAGCTGATCACCGCGCTCTTGGCCCGCAAGGCTGGCGGCGCGGTACGCACCGTCATTAGCCGCGAAGAAACCTTCATCACCCACCGCGGACGACCGGAGACGGATATTCACCTGAAGATCGGCCTGCGCCAGGACGGTCGCATCACGGCGGTCGATTGCGAGTGCGTGCAGCGCGGCGGCGCCCACTCGGGCTACGGCGTCGTCACCATCCTTTATGCCGGTTCGATGTTGTATGCCATCTACGGCCTCGACAACGTCCGCTACGCCGGCCGGCGCGTTTTGACCAATACGCCGCCGTGCGGGGCATTCCGCGGCCACGGTACGGTCGACGTGCGCTTCGCCTTCGAAAGCCTGCTCGACCAAATGGCGGGCGAACTGGGTCTCGACCCGATGACGGTGCGGCGTGCCAACTATCTCACGGCGCCGACGTTCACCGCCAACGATTTGATGGTGAACAGCTATGGCCTACCCGAATGTGTCGATTGGGTCGAACGCGAGAGCGGCTGGCGCACGCGCCGGGGCCGGCTGGCGAAAGGTAAGGGCCTTGGCTTTGCCTGCTCCCACTACATTTCCGGAGCCTCCAAGCCGGTGAACTGGACCGGCGAACCGCACGCCACCGTCAAGCTGAAGCTGGACTTCGACGGCTCGATCGTGGTGCTGACCGGCGCCGCCGACATCGGCCAGGGCTCCTCGACCGTGCTGGTGCAGGCGGTGGCCGAAGTGCTTGGTCTCGACCTCGGCCGCGTGCGCATCCTCACCGGCGACAGCGATGTGGTGCCGAAGGACAACGGCTCCTACTCCTCGCGCGTCACCTTCATCGTCGGCAATGCGGCCATCGACGCCGCCAACAAATTGAAGGCACTATTGCTGGCCGCAGCGGCCCGCCGGCTCGAAGCCGAGCCCGGCGACATCGAATGCCTGGGCGAGCTTTACCGCGCCGGAGCGCAGGACCAGGGGCTTTCTTTCGAGGAAGTGGTCGGCGAGGCGCTGAAGGACAGCGGCACGATCACCGTCACCGGCACCTATTCCACCATTCCCGAATCGCACGGCGGCAAGAAATACCGCGGCGCGGCGATCGGCGGCACCATGGGTTACAGCTACTCCGCCCAGGTGGTCGAGGTGAGCGTCGATGAGGAGACCGGGCAGGTCACGGTCGACAAGGTGTGGGTCGCCCACGACTGCGGCAGGGCGCTCAACCGGCTCAGCGTCGAAGGCCAGGTGCAGGGCTCCGTCTGGATGGGCATGGGACAGGCGATGAGCGAAGAGGCGCGTTATCACGACGGCCTCTTGCTGATGGCCAACATGCTCGACTACCGGGTCCCAACCATCCGCGATTCACCGCCGATCGTGGTCGGCATCGTTGAGAGCAATGATCCGCACGGTCCGTTCGGCGCCAAGGAGGCCGGCGAAGGCTCTTTGGCGGCCTTCCTGCCGGCCCTGACCAATGCCATCGCCGATGCCGCGCGCGTGCGCTTCAACGATCTGCCCGTGACGCCCGATCGCGTGTTCGCGGCCATGGAGCGCCGCGCCAGGCCGGCGGAGCCGGGCGGCCAACGCCGCGCCGGGGGCTCCTAATGGAGGCCCTGCCGGCATTCGCCCTGATCACGCCGGCGACGCTTGCCGACGTCCTCGCCGCGCGGCGCGCCCATCCCGGCGCCCGGCTTCTCGGCGGCGGCACCGATCTTCTGGTCAACATCCGGCGCGGCATCGTGGCCCCAACTGTGTTAATCGACGTCAATGGCGTGGCGGAATTGCACAAACTGAGCGCCGACGGCGACCGTCTTGCGCTGGGAGCCGCCGTCACGCTGCGGCAAATCGAGCATCACGCCGGGGTGGGGGAACACTATCCTGCGCTGGCGGAGGCTGCGGCGTCGGTGGCCGGACCAACCCAGCGCAACATGGGCACCCTTGGCGGCAATCTTTGCCTCGACACCCGCTGCATCTTCTACAACCAAAGCGAATGGTGGCGCTCGGCCAACAATCACTGTCTCAAGACCACGGGCGAGATTTGCCACGTGGCGCCCAAGAGCCGCGGCGTGTGCTTCGCCACCTTCAGCGGGGACCTGGCCCCCGCCCTGGCTGTGCTCGAAGCGAAGGTGGATCTCCTGGCCCCCGATGGCACGGTCCGCACGCTGCCGCTGGCGGGGCTATACGTCGGCCATGCGCGCCACGACGATTTAACCGCCGGCGACGGCAAGCACTACCTGGCGCTGCAGGCGGGCGAGATGGTGACCGGCGTGCACGCGCGCAAGGTGCCGGGCCTGCGCTCCGGCTACGACAAGCTCCGCGTTCGCCGCTCGATCGAATATCCGCTCGCCGGCGTTGCCGTCGCCTTGCGCCGGGACGGCGATAGGCTTGCCGACTTGCGGGTGGCGATCACCGGTACCAATCCGCGGCCTGTATTGCTCGAAGGTACCGAACGCCTATGCGGCGGTCCACTCGATGCGCGCCTCTACCATGGCCTGGAGCAACTCGTGCGCGACCAGGTGATGTCCATGAAGACGACCTTCACGCCAGGACACTATCGCCGCCGCATCGCCGGTGTTTTGGCGAGGCGGCTCGTGACCCGGCTCTTCAACGGCGATTGAGCCGGCCGTCACCGGCTTTGCGGCCGGCGGCAAAGCAACTTGAGCGGGGGCTCACAAAGACGCCGCGGCCGCTGCCGGCTCGCCCAGTCTCCCCAAGATCCAGCGGCTGAGAAAGCCGTCGAGCCAGGCTTGCACCTTGGGGCCATGCGTGACGTGGCCGTCGATGTGCTGCTGCCGCGAACACGCCCCCTTCATGGCGAGGCGCCGGGGATTGTGGCCGGTCCAGCGATGCACCTGGGCATAGGTAATCTCCGGATGAAATTGAACCCCCACCGCCGCCGGGCCATAAAGAAAGGCCTGGTTGGGGAAGGCCCCAGACGAGGTGGCGATCAGGCGCGCACCGCTCGGCAGCTCGAAACCTTCCTTGTGCCACTCATAGACATGATCGGGAAACGGCCCGAGCACCTTGCCGTACTCGGTGGCCAGGAGTGGGTAGTAGCCGATTTCGACGAACTCCTCGGGATGGAACCCGACTTTGGCCCCGAGATTGACGGTCAGCATCTGGGCGCCGAGGCAGATCCCCAAAAATGGCTTGCGTTCCCGCAACGGCACCCCAATCCAATCGATTTCGGTGCGCACGAAGTCGTCCTTGTCGTTGGCGCTCATCGGGCCGCCGAAGACGACGCAGCCGCAGTGATGCTCCAAGGTCGCTGGCAACGGATCGCCGAAGCGCGGCTTGCGGATATCGAGGCGGTGCCCGTTACGCACGAACCATTGGCCGACATGGCCAGGATTGGAATTCTCCTGGTGCAGAATGATGCAGACGGGGGGTTTGGCGGGAAGCTTCGGGTCCTGGGTCGGGATCTGACCGATGGCGCGGTCTTGCGAGCGCTCGGGAGAGGTGGCGTCAAGCATTGGTCAGGTTCTGGCCTCGTGGTTGCAGCAACCATCCGACGATGGGAATCACCAGTCTATGCGGCACGACACGCATCGCCAGTGCCAAAAAAGGGTTGACCAGCCCGGGGATCGTCACCCGCCAGCCGAGCACAAAACCAAGATAGCCCGCCCGGGCAACCGCCTCCGCCGAGCCGGGCGGCAGCAGGGCCAGGTAGAGCGCACCTTGCGCGCCCATGCGGGCATGGAAGCGGGTGTCGACCGGCCCCGGCGCCAAGGCGCAGACGCGAACCCCTTCCCCCGCCGTCTCGGCGGCCACGGCCTCAGACAACGACAGCACGTAGGCCTTGCTGGCATAGTAGGCAGCCTGATTGGGACCTGGGGCGTAGCCGCCGAGGGAGGCCAAATTGAGAATGCCGCCGCGTCCGCGCACGCGCATGCCGGTGAGAAAATGCCGGCTGAGTGCCGTCAGCGCGCGTACGTTCACATCGACCAGCTGGCCGAGCGCCTCCGGGGACTGCTCGCCGAACCGGCCGGCCAGCCCGATCCCGGCACTGTTGACGAGAACGTCGGCGTAGCCGCCGTGGGCGGCCAAGGCCGCTTCCAGGGTGGCGATGGCGCCCGGCGCGGTGATATCAATTGCCGCGGTGACAACCTCGACACGGCTTTCGGCGCGGATGCGCTCGGCCGCCGCCAGCAGCGGCTCCGGCCGACGCGCCACCAGCAGCACGTCGTTGCCTGCGCCGGCAAAGCGTCGGGCCAATGCCAGGCCGATGCCTTCCGATCCGCCGGTGACGACGGTGAACGGCCGCAGCCCGGCGTAGGCGGCCAGGGCGACCGGGTCGGCCCGCCAGCGCCGGCGCCTCCAGGGCTCCATGAGCTTGGCGAACAAAGCCATGCCGGCACCCCCGCCGCCTCAACTCGCCAGGGCCGCGACCGGCATCGGTTTGCGCCGCTCAGGGGCCAGCGCACGGCGAAAGCGCAAGTCGAACTCGGCGCGAATATGTCGGGCGAGTTCGACGGCGATCTCGCTCTGACGCGCCGGCGGCAAATACATGTTGATCAGAAATCTGGGCAGCCGCGGCAGGCGGGGATCGTCTACCAGGCGCAGATAGTCGGGGATGGTGCGGCGCAGGAACGGCCCGACGGCGACGTCGGCGTCGAGGGAGGCCTTGAGCGCGTCCATGCCGCTCTCGCACACGGGCCGCCACTCGCGCTTGCCGTCACGCAAGGCCTTCAGCACCGATGGACGAAACTCGCAGGTTTCCCGCCCCAGTGAGATCGGCAAGGGATCGCGACGATGCGCGACGCCGTTGATGGCACCCGCCCAAACCAAATCGTCCTCCAGCAACGTCTCGCCGTGAGGTCGGCAGGCCTGTTCGGTGGTCAAGGTGAGGTCGATCTGCCCCTTACGCAGGGCCTCGAGCAGCTGCGGTGTGGTGCTGCACTTGAGCGAAACCCGCACCCGCGCCCAGGCCTTGTCGAAGCGCTTGAGAATGGGGGGAATGAAAACGCCGACGATGTCGGTCGGCACGCCGAGCGTGACCTCACCTTCGTAGGCGGGCGCGCTCATGGCA
>DASTMQ010000401.1:0-9377 GCA_035714005.1 Hyphomicrobiaceae bacterium | reverse complement strand
CGGATCAACGTCTCCATGTCGGGCAAGTGCTCGGTTTCCGAGGCTCGGTATTGCTTGGTCCAGCGGTCGCGTTGGCGCGCGAAGTAGCTGCCCGCCTTGCCGAAATCGGCAAGCCCGACCGGGCCAGGCTCAACCAAATGCAAAGCCGCCAGCGCCTTGTTTTGCTGGTCATAAACCTCGGCGCGCTGCGCCCTGTCGAGCTCGGGTAAAGATGGATCCCAAAAGACGGTGCCGTCGACGAACGCCATCACAAAGAAGGCGGTGCCCAGCACGCTTTCGTCCTCGCATAAAACCAGCATGCGCGGCACGGGCACGGCGGTGTCTTCAAGCGCCTTCATGACGCGATACTCGCGGTCGACGGCGTGCGCACTCTTGAGCAGCTGCCCGGGCGGCTTCTTGCGCAGCACGTAGCGCCCGCTCGGGCTGGTCAGCACAAAGGTCGGATTGGATTGGCCCGTCGGCGTCTTTGTGGCCGTGATCGGCCCCTTAAAGCTCGGCAGCCGATCCGCAAGGTATCTCGCCAGCGCCACGGTATCGAGCTGGGCGGCCTGATGCGCTGAGGCGGTCATGCATGGGCCTCCAAAACGAAACGGCGGTTGCGGCCCTTCGTCGCCAGCGGCCTGCTTGGCGCCCAAGCCTTGCAAGCCTTGGCCACGACGGCGGGCTTGGAGACCCGCCTCGTCCTGGCGGCCGCGGCACGCCCGCGGCCCGGTTCGAAAGGCTGGGCTGCGACGCGCATGGCACAACCTCAAATCTTTTGATTCGTGTAGCGCCGCAATTCGGCGCGGGCGACCTGACGGCGATGCACGGCGTCGGGACCATCGGCCAAGCGCAGCGTGCGCAGATGCGTCCACATGTGCGCCAACGGCGTATCTTGCGTGATCCCCATCGCACCATGCATTTGCACGGCCTCGTCGGTGATCTCCAAGGCAATACGCGGCGCCACCACTTTGATCTGGGATATCCACGGTGAGGCATCGCGCTGACCGACCGTGTCCATCATGTAAGCCGCCTTGAGACAAAGCAGGCGGGCCATCTCGATCTTCATGCGGCTCTCGGCAATAATGTCGTAGTTGGCGCCGAGCTGGGCCAACGGCCTGCCGAACGCCTCGCGCGACAATGATCGCTTGCACAACAGCTCCAGCGCTCGTTCGGACTGGCCGATCGCCCGCATGCAGTGGTGGATGCGACCAGGACCCAGCCGACCCTGCGATACCTCGAAGCCGCGGCCACGGCCAAGAATCAGGTTCTCCTTGGGTATGCGCACGTCATTGAAACGGATGTGCATGTGACCGTGCGGCGCGTCGTCGTCGCCGTAGACCTTCATGGGGCGCAGTATCTCCACCCCCGGCGTTCCCGCTGGCACGAAGATCTGGGAGTGTCTCTTGTGTTTGTCCGCCTTGGGATCGGTGCACACCATGACAATGTAGATCTTGCAGCGCGGGTCGCCGGCCCCGGAGGCGAACCATTTCTCGCCGTTCAGCACCCACTCGTCGCCTTCGAGCCTGGCGTCCAGCGCCAGATTGGTGGCATCCGACGAGGCGACGTTCGGCTCGGTCATGATGTAGGCGGATCGAATCTTGCCCTCCAGCAAGGGCTTGAGCCATTGCTCCTTCTGCGCCGGGCTACCGTAACGCTCAATCACCTCCATATTGCCGGTATCGGGGGCGGAGCAGTTGAAGGTCTCGGGCGCCAGCCGCGACCAGCCCATTTCCTCGGCAAGGTAGGCATATTCGACCGTGGTCAAGCCGTAGCCCTTGTCGCTCGCGGTCAGCCAAAAATTCCACAGGCCGCGCTCGCGCGCCGTGGCTTTGAGGCCTTCGCGGATCTCCTCCTGACGCTTGGTGTAGGTCCAACGGTCGCCCTTGGCGACCTCGGCCTCGTACTCGGCCTCCAGGGGCATGATCTCATCACGCACCATGGCGCGGACCTTTTCGACCAGCGGTTTGACCTTTGCCGTCATGCCGAGATCCATGGAGTTCCTCCTGTGCGGGTGTCCGCGCCTATTGCCGTGGCCGTGCCCATTTGGCTTGCACCATTGAAGCATGCCGGCCCAACGGAGAGAAGGCGCTTGGCTTTAAGCTGGCGCACGGCGCGCTCATCGCCGATGACCCCGCGGCGGCGAGGCGGGAAGGCCCGCCGGGCACGGTGGCAGCTAGGCAGGGCTCGGGCCCATGGCCCCCGCAACACTTGATGCACGGCGAGGCTTCAGATACCAAGACCGCGGCGCAATCATGAGAGCGAGCGACGAGCCATGGCTGTCGACACCTCCGGCGGTCACCCCGCCATGGACTACCCCGAGCATTTGCGAACCTATGCCGGTTTTCTCAAGGCCACGGTGGCCCTGATCGTAGGGGTGGCGGTGCTGCTCCTGTTCATGCTGTTTTATCTGGTGCCCTAGTCGGCAGCATCTTCCTTGCTTTTCAAAGGGCGGGCCGCTCCCGTCGCATCGTGGGTAAAGCCTCATGGTCACGATCGCCGTCACTGCGGAGGAACAGGCTGAACCTCGCGTGGCGGTATCGCCGGAGAGCGTAAAGAAGCTGACCGCGCTGGGTGCCGATGTCAGGGTGCAGCAGGGCGCCGGCGCACGCTCACGCTTCTCCGATGCGGCGTTCAAGGCGGCAGGCGCAACCGTCAATGCCGATGCCGCCGGCACGCTGGCGGGGGCCGATATCCTGATCAAGGTGCGGCGGCCGTCGCTCGCGGAAGTCGGAGCCCTTAAGCGCGGTGCCATCGTCGCCGCCATGCTAGCCCCCTTCGACGATCGCCCCGGCCTCGAGGCCTTGGCCGCTGCCGGCGCGGCGCTGATGTCCATGGAATTCATGCCGCGCATCAGCCGGGCCCAGGCGATGGACGTGCTGTCGAGTCAGGCCAACCTCGCTGGCTATAAGGCGGTGGTCGACGCCGCGGCCATGTTTGGCCAAGCCATGCCAATGATGATGACGGCGGCGGGGACGGTACCGGCGGCCAAGGTGTTTATCATGGGCGTCGGCGTCGCCGGACTGCAGGCGATCGCCACCGCGCGCCGGCTCGGTGCCATCGTCTCGGCAACCGACGTGCGTCCCGCCACCAAGGAACAAGTCGCCTCGCTCGGCGCCAAGTTCATCGCCGTTGAGGATGAGGAATTCAAGCAGGCGCAAACGGCCGCCGGCTATGCCAAGCCGATGTCGGCCGAATACCAAAAGAAGCAGGCCGAACTCATCGCCAATCACATCAAGGGTCAGGACATCGTCATTACCACGGCCCTCATTCCCGGGCGGCCGGCGCCCAAACTGATCTCCGCCGCCATGATTGAAAGCATGAAGCCGGGTGCGGTGATCGTCGACTTGGCGGCGGAGCGTGGCGGCAATACCGAGCTGACCCAGCCCGACAAGGTGGTCGAGCACAAAGGCGTATCGATCGCCGGCCCGCTCAACCTGGCGGGCGAAGTGCCCGTCAACGCGTCGGCCCTCTATGCCAAGAATTTGCTCGCGTTCCTCGAGACCATGTTCGACAAGAAGGACAAGGTGCTGAAGGTGAACTGGGACGACGAGATCATCAAAGGCACGTTGGTGGCCAAGGATGGCCGCATTGTCCACCCGAGCCTGCAGCAACAGGGGACATGAGATGACGCGCGCGCTTGCTGGGCCCTCGACAGCCTTCGGCCCGCGCTTCGCCGGGCAAAAGCGAGAGCATCGGGGCCGCTCCCGCAGCGCCCGTGCTCAGCGCACGGGCCTCTCCGCACTAGCCTTGCTGCTGGCCCTTTTGCCTGCGCCTGCCCTAGCCGTCGGCGGCGCCGATGTTAGCCCGGTCACCTATCAGTTCATGGTGTTCGTCATCGCCATCTTCGTTGGCTACTACGTGGTGTGGAGCGTGACGCCGGCGCTGCACACGCCCTTGATGTCGGTGACAAATGCCATTTCCTCGGTGATCGTGGTCGGCGCGCTGCTCGCCGTGGGGGTGCCATTGATCGCGGCGGGTAGTGGGCTTGCCAAGACCTTCGGGTTCCTGGCGCTGACCATGGCGTCGGTAAACATCTTTGGCGGCTTCCTCGTCACCCAACGCATGCTCGGGATGTATAAAAAGAGGGAGCCGAAGCGCTGACGCGCTGAGGGGGCGGCCTATGCATCCAAATCTTGTCGCCTTGCTCTACCTGGCCGCGGGCGTGCTGTTCATCATGGCGCTGCGGGGTCTGTCCAGCCCGGAGAGCTCGCGCCGCGGCAACATGTACGGCATGATCGGCATGATCATCGCCGTGCTGACGACCCTAGCTCAGCTGAGCGACACCTCGCCGCTCACTTGGGCCCTGATCGTCGGCGGCCTCGGCATCGGCGGTGCCATTGGCGCTACCATCGCCCGGCGCATCCCGATGACGTCGATGCCCGAGCTGGTCGCCGCCTTCCACTCGCTCGTTGGTCTTGCCGCCGTCTTCGTTGCGGCAGGGGCGCTCTACGCGCCGGAGGCATTCGGCATCGGGCATCCGCGCAATATCGCCGCCGGCAGCCTGCTCGAGATGTCGCTCGGTGTCGCCATCGGCGCCGTCACCTTTACCGGCTCGGTCATCGCCTTCGCCAAACTGTCGGGACGCATGTCCGGCAAGCCGATCATCCTGCCGGTCCGCCACCTGATCAATGCCGGCTTGGCCGCACTGCTGCTGCTGCTGATCATTTGGTTCTGCGGCTCGGGCGGCGATCCCGTCTTGTTCTGGGCCATTACGGCGGTGGCGCTGCTGTTCGGCGTCCTTATCATCGTGCCGATCGGCGGCGCCGATATGCCGGTTGTGATTTCTATGCTCAACTCCTATTCCGGCTGGGCCGCCGCCGGCATCGGCTTTACGCTCGGCAACATCGCCCTGATCGTGACGGGCGCCCTGGTCGGCTCCTCGGGCGCCATCCTGTCCTACATTATGTGCACGGGCATGAACCGCTCGTTCGTTTCCGTCATCCTCGGCGGCTTCGGTGGCGAGACGGCGGGGCCCGCCGCCGGCGCCGAACAAAAGCCCGTAAAAATCGGTTCCGCCGAGGACGCGGCCTTCCTGCTCAAAAATTCCGGTAAAGTCATCATCGTACCAGGCTACGGCATGGCCGTGGCACAAGCCCAGCACGCCTTGCGCGAAATGGCCGATCATCTCAAGGGGGCCGGCGTGGAGGTCAAATACGCCATCCATCCCGTCGCCGGACGCATGCCGGGACACATGAACGTGCTGCTTGCCGAGGCCAACGTTCCCTACGATGAGGTGTTTGAGCTGGAAGACATCAACAATGAGTTCGCGCAGGCCGATGTCGCCTACGTGATCGGCGCCAACGACGTGACCAATCCGGCGGCCGAGGACGACAAGTCGTCGCCGATCTATGGTATGCCGGTGCTTCAGGTCTGGAAGGCAGGCACCGTCATGTTCAACAAGCGCTCGTTGGCTTCCGGCTATGCCGGCATCGACAATCCTCTATTCTATCGCGACAACACCATGATGCTGCTTGGCGATGCCAAGAAGATGACGGAAGAGATCGGCAAGGCGATGGATTGAGAAGGCCGCCCGCTACTGCGGCGGGCCGGTGGTTGGCACGGGCGGTGCGTCGGCCCGATAGTTGGGTTGCGGCGCCGGTGAGCCGCTGTCGCGATCCAACACAAACAGCGCCACCGCGGAAAGCACCGCGAATATCACCACGAGCATTGGCACCAGGTTCCTAGTTCGCTGGCGCTCGAGTTCGGCGTTGGCCGCTGCGGGCCTGGCATTGGTGTCTGGGCTGGTCATGGCGGCTCCGAGCTGCAAAAACGCCTAACTCGGCGCGCGGGGACCGGTTCCAGGGGCAGACCCACCCAGTGGGAGCGCAGTCGGTGCCAGCAAAGCGGCACCGCTGCGGCTCTATACGCCCGGACGCTTCTGCCGGGCGCGGTAGTCGGAAGGACGCTCGACGTCTCCACCGGCCCACAGCCCGGCCTTGGCGGTACGGGCTTCGTTTTCGAGGGACGCGTAGCGTGCGAACAAGCCGGTTTCGGCAAACACGTGGCCGCGGCGCACGAGCTCAGCGTTGATCTCCGTCTTGCCTGCCATGCAGCTGGCCAACGGCCGGCCCTTGTTGTCGTTGCCCGCGAGCGTGCAACTCACGATGCGCCCGTTGACGAGGCGCGAGAGCGCTTCGCTCGCCGCCGCACCGCAGCGCCAACGCCGGTTGCCGGTGCCACACCTTTGCTCCTGCTCCGGTGCCTCGATGCCCGAGAGCCGCACCGTGGTGCCGCCGATGTGCAAGCTGTCGCCGCCGACGGCGTAGGCACGTCCCTCGAGTGGCCTGGTGCCGCCGATCAAGGGTAGGTTGGCGGCAATATTGGGAACAGCGAGGCGGCCGCCCTTGGCGTACCACGCCGCCGCGCCGGCCGCGGCCAAAAGCACGATGCCAACCACGATCGCCGCCGGTGATAGCGCCGTCCCGGCGAAGCGCGGCAGCCGCAAGCCCGTGAGCGCCGACAGCAGGGGCAGACTGGCAAGCAAGAGGAGGCCGGCAATACAAAGCGTGAGATAGCCTTCGCCATCGAGGCCCAAGACCCGGGCGCGGCCGAGCCCGGCGCCGAGAATGAGGCCGCCGGCAAAGGCCACCGGCGCGCCGATTGCGGGCCGCGCTAGCGCGGCAATCAGCGGCCGCGCAGCAATCTCAATTGCCTGGCCGGCAATCTTGCCGAGGGCCACGAGCATACTGAACAGGCCGCCCGCGAGCAGCCCGGCGGCCCCGACGCTCGCCTTGGCGCCTTCCTTCGCCGCCACGCCCGCCGCCAGTGACCCGGCAACCAGGGCGACGCCGGCGGCCTGCACTTGCTGGCCGGCGGCGCGCCGAGCCTGCACCATGCGATCATGGCGTTGCTGGCGCCGCTGGCGCACGGCCGTGCGGATGTACTGGTGCCATTCGAAACCCTCGGTCTTCCTGCGCCAAGCCAACATCGCCGTGACATCCTCCTCACCCGCGAGGTGACACACGAGAAGATCGCACTCAATGAACCCGCACCTGCGCTCGACTAAGCCCAGCGCCACGGCCGAATCGTGGCGTGAATGGAACGTTAAATCCGCGAGCCGATCAATAGCCTCCTGCCGAGCGCTGCCGGGCCAGGTGCGGTGCCGTTGCCCAGTTGCCCTAAAGCGTGAGCTTTACCGCAGGAAAGGTGGCATTTTGTGCGGCGGAGCCGCGGGCCGTGGCCGTGGTGGGGAGCGGCGGCATGCGGCTTGGGGGCGACACGAAAGGCAACCGCGCCCGGCGCTGCGAGGCTGCAAAGTTTTTCCCGCGGGGCAGAGTTGGCGGCTTTGCAAGCCTATTCGATTGCAAAGACGCGGGGATCGACGGCACCGTTTGCCAAATAGTCGGCCACCATTATCGACAGCACCGGGGCCAGCAAGAAGCCGTGGCGGAAGAGACCGTTGACGTAGATGGTCCTGCCGCGCACCACGATTTTCGGCACGTTGTCGGGCAGGGCCGGGCGCACGCCCGCACCGGCTTCCACGATCTCCGCCTCGCCGAAGGCGGGGTGGAGCGCGTAGGCCGTGCCCAACAGCTCGAGCGCCGAGCGCACGGTGATGGGTCCCGCGTCGTCGCTTTCGATCACCGTCGCACCCAGCATGTAAAGTCCCCCTGCCCAGGGGACGACGTAAAGGGGATGTCGCGGATGCAAAAGCCGCACCGGCCGGTTGAGCCCGACCTCGCGCGACCGCACGATCAGGCGCTCGCCGCGAACTCCGCGCAAGGCTCGAAGCTCGCCCCGGGCAGCCAGGCCGCGACAGTCGACGACAAGGTCTGAAGCCGCGCCCGCATCCGGGTGCCAATCCTCCCCGAATACGACCTCAACGCCGGCGCGTTGGCTCGCCTCGAGCAAAGAGCGCATGGCCGCCAGCGGCTCGAGGTGGCCCTCCTCGGCATAAAACAAGCCCTGCTCGAAGCGCTGAGCCAGATCGGGCTCCAAGGCGGCGATCGCGGCAGCGTCGAGGCGACGGTGTCCCTGGGTCAGCCGCGCATAGTGCGCAAGCTCACCCTTGTCGCGCGCGCCTGCCAGCACAAGAGTGCCGTTGCGGACGGTGGCGGGGAAAGTCTGCCGCCACGGGGTGAGCGATTTGAGGCCGAGTTCAAGCACGATTGGGGCGGCCGTCTCCGTCTCGCAATAAGGCGCAAGCATGGCGCCCGCAAAGCTGCTGGCGGCGCCGACAAAGGGCTGCGCCGCCCGTTCGATAAGCCGCACGCGATGGCCCCGCTGCGCCAAGGTCAGGGCCTGCCAGAGGCCGGTGATACCGGCGCCGACAACCGTAATCACTGCTGCTTGCATGACCGGCAATGCTCAATTGCGGGCGCCGTTTTACCGCCCGGACGGACCATCAATCCCCGAGGGCCAGACCCTCGCGGCGCGGATCGGCCCCGCCTTCGAGTACGCCGTTGGGGCGCCTGACGATGAGGTGCGTGCCGGAGGTCAGAAGATCGGCGCTGATGAGGTGTCCATAGGGTTTCATTTTGAGCGCATGCCAGATCGCCGACGGCTGGTCAATTTCGATTTCGAAGGCCCCGCCACGGCTGCCGAAGTTCATCAGGGCCGTTGCAGTTTGGGCGTCGAGCTTCCAGTCTATCAGACCCACCAGCGCCTTGACGACGTAAAGGATAATGCGCGACCCGCCGGGCGAACCGAGCGCGGCGGACGGCTCGCCGGTGGCATCGAAGACGATGGTCGGCGCCATCGAGCTGCGCGGACGTTTCCCCGGGGCAAGCGCATTGGCGACGGGCTTACCGGTGCTATCGACGGGCCGGAAGGCGAAGTCCGTGAGCTCATTGTTGAGCAGGAACCCTGCCGCCCACAACCGCGAGCCGAAGCCGGCCTCGATGGTGCTGGTCATGGCGACGATGTTGCCCTCCGCATCAACGATGGTGAAATGGCTGGTGCCGGCCGCCTCGACGGTTGCGTCCTCGCCGAGCGCACGCCAGCTGTGTTTTTGTGGGGTGCCCGGGCGCGGCCGCGGCATCGCTGTCAGGTCACTGATGAGAGCGCGCCGGCCTTCAAGATAGGCCGCATCGAGCAAGCCCAAGGGCGGGGAGACAAAGGCGGGATCGGCGATGTAGTGGTCTCGGTCCGCAAAGGCGAGTTTCTCGGCTTCCGCGATCCGATGGAGTGCCGCTGCGTTCATGGCATCGAGCGGGGTTTTGCCGACCTCGAACGGCTCAATCAATTTCAGGATCTGAGCAATCGCCAAGCCGCCAGAGGATGGTGGCGGCATGCCGCAAACCCGATAGGCGCGGTAGCTGACACAGAGGGGTTCCCGTTCCAGGGCGTGATAGCCAGCCAAATCAGCCAAGGTCATGCTGCCCTGGTGGTTGGGTGCGCCCTTGACCGCACCGACAATGGCCTCGGCCACGGCGCCCCCATAAAACGCCGCGGCC
>DASTMQ010000400.1:0-12954 GCA_035714005.1 Hyphomicrobiaceae bacterium | reverse complement strand
CATCTGTAAAGGGCTTGCGCCAGCGGCCCGGCGCGGCTTGCGCGGCGAGGGCGACGGGACAATCGCTTTGCCTGAAGCTTGGCCGTCGGCACCCTGAAGCGCGGCCCAGCGCCTCCAGACCACGCGACCGGCGCCCGGCCTCGGTTGGCCGAAGAGCCAATACTTTGAGTTCACTTTGGTCTGATAACCAAGAGGCGCCTTTCAGCGTATCCAGGCACCAGAACAGACTTAGAGTGCTGGTCATGGCCGCAAATAGTCTGCCCCGGCTTGCTTTGCCGCTCGTTTCGCCCATGCGGGTGTGGTGGCAAGGCCTCGAACGCGCACGCAAGCTCACCGTCGCTCTCTCCCTGCTGGTGGTGATCGGCGTGGTCTATGTGTGTTCGTTCGTGGCGAGCCATATCGAGCAGGCTTTTGGGCACAAGGCGGCGGCGAGCACGGCCTTGTACATGGACAGCTTCGTGGAACCCCTGGTCCAGGAGCTCGCCGTCAAGCCCGCGCTGTCCAGCGAAAACCGTCAGGCGCTCGAGCGTCTGTTGGCGCCCGCCTCGATCGGCAAACCCGTCGTTGCCTTCAGGATCTGGGTCGGCGATCGGGTGGTTTTCAGCAACCGCAGCGAAATCGTTGGCCGGCGCTTTCCCGCCAGTGCCCGCCGCGAGCGCGCCTTCCAAGGCGACGTCGTCGCCAATTTCGAGCTTGATGGGGAAGAGGAAGCGCAGGAGCGGGCCCTCCATACGCCCATCTTGGAGGTCTATGCGCCGATCCGTCAGACCGGCACCAATCGTATTATCGCACTGGCCGAGATCTCCGAGTTGGCCGTGGAGCTGGTGCGGGAAATCCGGGCGGCCCAATATGCGAGCTACGTCGTCATTGCCAGCGCCACCATCGGGCTGCTGCTGGTGCTGTTCAGCCTCACCGATGGATTGCAAATGCGCATCGGGGAATTGGCGCTGCAACGGGCCGCCCATGAGCAGTTTCGTCGACGCGTCTTAAAAGCCAACGGCCGAGTGCTGGAAATGAACGAGCGCAATTTGCGGCGCGTCGGTCGTGAATTGCATGCCGGGCCGTTGCAACTCGCCGCCTTGGCGCTGCTCAAACTCGATGCCCTGTCTGAGGCCGGCACCGATCATTGCGCTGCCACCCGCGCTGCCGACATCGACGTGATCCGCAAGGCCCTCAAGGAGTGCTTGAGCCAAATTCGCGACGTTTCCGCTGGCTTGGCCCCCTCCGAAATCGAGAGCCTGTCCTTGGCCGAGGCGATCAGCACCGCCGTGTGCCTGCACGAACTGCGAACGGCGGCGGCGGTCAGTTGCGATTTTCGCGATCTCCCGCAAGAGGCCACCTATCCCTTGAAAGCCTGTCTCTACCAATTCATCGAGGAGGGTCTCGCTGCCGCCGTGCGGCATACGGGCGCCGGCAGCCTCCACGTCCGCGCCACGGGTGGCGAGACATTGCAAATCGAAATCGCTTACGAAACGCAGTTTCCGCGCTCCTCATCGTGGCTGACGGAGGATCTCGAACTCAGCAGCGAGAGAGTGCGGCACCAGATCGAGGCGCTCGGCGGTACGTTGCAGGTGCACTCGCCGGCGCATGGGCAGGTCCGCTTCTGCGCCGGCTTTGGGCTAGGTGATATGGGAAACACAAATGTCTAAGCCTATCCGTGTCGCCGTGGTCGATCCCTATCCGATTTTTCGGGAAGCGGTGGTGCAAACCATCACGCGCCATGAGGACCTCCTGCTGGTCGCCGAGGGCGCGACGGCGGCAGAAGCCCGCGCGGCGGTGCGTGAGGCTGAACCGGACGTCATGCTGATCGACATCAGCATACCGGAAGGTGGCATCGAAGCGGCGGTCGGCATCGCCAAGGGCGGATCGAACTGCAAGCTCGTGGTGCTGACGGCTCTCGACGACGTCATGAGCGTGTCAAAGGCGTTGTCCGCCGGGGTGAAGGGTTACATCCTCAAAGGCATTAGCGGCACGGAACTGGTGGCCGCCATCAAGAGCATTCACCGCGGCGCGCCATTCGTCACGCCCGAGTTGGCATCTCGCCTGCTGACGGACGCCAAGGGTGGCGCCCTGCTGCCGATGCGCGAGGCCAAGCTGCAGGCAGCGCTCAGCTACCGTGAGCAGCAAATTCTTGCGCACGTCTCCAAGGGGCTCACCAACAAGGAAATCGCCGACCGCCTCGGTCTAACGGTCGGCACCATCAAGCACTACGTCACACAGCTTTTCAAAAAGATGAACGTGCGCAATCGTCTGGAGGCCATCCAGGTCGCCCAGAAATCCGACCTGACGTAAGCCGACCAATCGAGCGTTCAGGCGCGCACGGCTCCGGCAAGGGTACGCGCTAGGTCGCCCGCTGGGCGCACCTCCAGGTGGCGCAAGCCGAGCCAGTCACCCAGCCGGCGCAATTCTTGCGCCAGCGGCTCGGCGACGGGCATCGATAGGCCTGGTTCGCTGTGCGCCGCTTGCACCCGCAATGTCGAGCGCGCCCGGTCTGCCTTGAGGTCCACGCGTGCCACGATGCGATCGCCGAGCAGGAACGGCAGGACGTAGTAGCCGTGAATGCGCTTCTCGGGCGGCGTATAGAGCTCGAGGCGAATGCGCGCACCGAACAGAACCTCGGCCCGTTGGCGGTGCCAGATCAACGGATCGAACGGAGCCAGCAAGGCCTGCGCCGCCAGCCGCCTTGGTTGGTGTGCATCGCGGTAGAGGTAGGCGGAAGCGAAGGCGGATTCGACGGCAACGGGGATCAGCTCCCCCGCTTCGACCAGCTCGGCGATGCGCAGCCGAGCATCGACGACCGGCAGGCGAAAGTAGTCGCGCAGGCAGCGCTCGCTGGCGATGCCCAAGGCGCCGGCAGCGACGCGCACGAGTTGGCGTTGGGCCTCGGCCTCGGCGGGCGTCGGGGCCTGCAGGATGGCCGGCGGCAGCACGCGTTCGGTCAGATCATAGGCCCGCTCGAAGGTTTCATAGCGCCTTGCCGTCGACAACGCGCCAGTCCAAAACAGCCATTCGAGCGCGCGCTTGCCGTCCGACCAGCCCCACCAGCCTCCGTCACCCTTGTGCTGGTGCGAAAGCTCGCTGGCCCTCAGCGGGCCGCGATCGGCAATCTCGCGCAGGACTTGCGCGATGAGCTGCCGGCGCTCCCGGCCGAAGGTGGCAAGCGTCTTATAGATGCCTTGCCCGCGGCTGGCGCGCGCCATGCGCCAACGCAAGATGGGCTGCAGGGCCACGGGCAGAAGGGATGCCTCGTGGCCCCAATACTCGAAAAGCGCCCGCCGCCGCCCGGCGTAGGCCAGTGCTTGCAAATCCTCAACCCGGTAGGGACCGAGGCGCGAGAACGGCGGTAGGGTATGGGCGCGCGCCAGCACGTTGACCGAATCGATCTGCAGGGCACCCAAACGCTCGATGAGACGCCGCAGGGCCCGCTTGTCGGGGACCTTTGTGGGGCGGCACGGCTGGCCGAAGCCTTGGGCGGCAAGGGCAATGCGCCGGGCTTGCGCGAGCGAGAGGCTGTCGCGCTGGCGCCGCATCAAAGCCGTCCCAGCTCTGGCCCGTTGCGCTCGGGCGCTGGCCCAAGACCACGGCCTTGTTCGGCGAGGACGACGACGGCTCGATGCATGCGCCGAGCATAGGTGAGAGCGGCGCGGCGGTCTTGCACGGCTTGCATGAGCTTTTGCTGTCGAGGCGGCCGGCTTGGAGGGCTTGCCCGAGGGCAGGGCACCGAGCCGGGCGCTGACGTCCAAATTGGTGCGCCGGAACGCCCCATCGGCAGGGGTAAGCTCGCCCATAAAAGGAATAGGGCGTGATCTGGGAAAGCTTGAGCCAATCGGCTAACCGCTTTCGAACTTGCCCGCCCGGCACGGCAGCTCGGTTTTTCACTCCGGTTTGCCGCAGTAGGCCTCGAGGCGGTACCCGTCCGGATCGATGACGAAGGCGGCATAGTAGTTGTTTCCGTAATCGGCGCGCAGGCCCGGTTTGCCATGATCGCGTCCGCCGGCGCCGAGGGCTGCCGCATGGAAAGCGTCCACGCCTTCACGGCTCGGTGCGTCAAAGCAAAAGTGCAGTCCGGATTTGGCGTTGGCCGGCACGGGTTGATCGGTGGCGCCGATCCATAGTGAGATGCCATCGCCGCCGTAGCCCAAGGCGTCGGGCGATTGGCTGCGGCAGGCGTAGCCGAGCGGGGCCAACGCAGCATCATAAAAGCGCTTCGACCTCGCAACGTCGCGGACGCCAATCGACACGTGATTGATCATGAGCCTGTCTCCAGTTTGTCTCAACGGCTGGCACCTTGCCCGCACGGGCCCGTTGAGACTTGGCAAAAATTGCGCTCCAGGCGGCGCCGGTCAGGCGGCGGCGAGGCGATATTGGCGCGGCGAGACACCGAACTCGGCGCGAAAACTGCGGATAAAATTCGACAGGTCGTCGAAGCCGACATCGAGGGCGATGGCGGTGACGGCGGTGCGGCTGCTGGCGAGCCGCTGGGCGGCCTCACGCAGGCGTGCTCGCAGCAGCCATTGGTGCGGCGTGATGCCCGTGACCGCCTTGAAGGTGCGCAGGAAATGGTAGGGGCTCATGTTTGCCGCGCGCGCAAGTTCGACCAGCGTGTGTGAGCTATCCAGCGCCGTACCGAGCCAGCTAATGCTGCGAACGATGGCGGCATGGTGCCGACTGGGCTGTCCCGCCGGGCTGCCGCCGACGGCGGCCTGAACGATGGTGCCGGCCGCCTCGAAGGCAACCTCTTCGATGGCCTCGCCGCGCGCAACCGCGAGCATTGCGCGCGCCGCCAGGGCCGCGTGGGCGCGCAACGGTGGCACGGCTTGGCGCGCCAGCGGAACGCGGGCGCCAGCAGCGCCATGGGCCAGACGGGCGAAGACTTCGGGGTCAAACTGGAACGATAAGCAGCGGTCGCCCTCACCGTGTTGATGCGAGCACACGATGGGCTCACCACCGCTCACCAGAAACCAGGCTCCCGGCGACAACAGGCAGGTGCCGCAACGGCTGCGGCAGGCAAAGGCGCCCGACAACACGAGTGAGACCGATGCCCAATCGTGCCGCTCCTCGAACGGTCGATCGCACGGTCCCAAGGTGCAAACGACATCGTAGGCGCGCCAGCCCTCCCCTGCCGCCAGCGATGAGCCCTCGGCGCGTCCGGGCCCGCCGTGGCGTGCCTTGCTGGCGAGCGCCGCAACCAAAGCGTCGTGTCGCCAAATCACCCGTGCTCTCCCTAACCAGCTACCTGGTTGTAAAGCGTAGGGGTCACTGCTAGATCTGTCAACCAGTATGGTGGTTAGGTAGCGTCGCGCTTGGCGGCACGATGCCATGGCGCAAGGAGACGACATGGGCGCAGCGACCAATGCTGGCCGCGCGCGCGCGGCCCTAATTGCGCCGGGCGGTGCAAGCCTTTGTCTCGACTACGCCAATACGCGGTGTTGGCGCGGGCTGGAGAGGCCTACGGAAACGCTGCAGCGTCCAGCTGATCTCATCGACTGGTGCGCCCGCGCGGGCCTGCTGGCCGCGCCCCCTCGTTCAATGACACCTGGGGCAGCCGCCACGCTGTTCGCCGAAGCCATTGCCTTGCGCGAGGTCATCTATTGCGCATTGAGCGCGCTCGCCGCCGGCGGCTCGATTTCGGCGTCCGATTTGTCGGTGCTCAATGCGGCGATCGCCCGTGCTCCGCGGCGCCGGCGCATCGCTCAACAGGGTGGGCAATACGCCTGGCAGGTAGACGCGCCCGCGCGCGCCGCGCCGCCGTCGGCACCCCAGCTACTAGCCGCGATTGTTTGGTCGGCGGCAGATCTCATCGTGGCCGCTCGCGGCAACCGCATCCGCCAGTGCGCCAACGATGCATGTCAATGGCTGTTTCTCGATGCCAGCCGAAACGCCTCGCGACGCTGGTGCGATATGAGCGCCTGCGGCAACCGTGCCAAGGCGCGTCGCCACTACCTAAAACAGCGGCAGGGATAACGTGTCGCCCCGGTCAATCGTAGGCAACCCAGCCGACGCGATCGGGCGATAGCGCGGCGGGCAAATCCGCCATTTGCGCCATCAGTGCGCGGGTCGCGGCAGGCTATCAAGCCCCTTGTCACCATTCGACAGCGCACGGTGTTTGTGTCGGGAACAAGCGGCCATCACCGACGTTCATTCGCCATTCAGGGAACCTGGTGGGAACTAGCTATTTCCCGCCGGGAATCGAGCTGTGGGAATGCTCACACCATGGAGGGCGTGATGAAAATCAGGCATTACTTGTTGGGCGCAACTGCCGCCATCGGTTTGGCAGTGGTGGCCGCGTCTGCCGAGGCTGCTCCGGCCGTTGCCACGGCCGGCGATCTGACCTCTGCCGTACGTGAAGCCTCAAACGTTGACCAGGTGCATTGGAGCCGCCGCTGCTGGCGACACCAAGGGCATCTGCATTGCCGCCGTTATTGGGTCGACTACGGCTATGCCCCCTCCTATTACGACCCCTACCCCTACTACTATCGCCCGTCGTTTGGGTTTTTCTTCGGTGGCCACCGGCATCACCACCATCACCGGCGCTGGTAGGCGCGGTTGACGTCCGGCCCAGGGGCGCCGTCGCCCGCTCATGGCGGGCGCGCCGCCCAAGGGTCGGCGGCCCAAGCGGTGGCCGGGCGCGGACATGACAGCGAGCGCGGATGTCAGAGCGCGCCGATGTTGGGCGCCGATGTTGGGCAAGGCCAACGCTGAGCGTGGCGCCAATCGCGACCGCCGGGTCGTGCCTGCGCGCATGCGCGCGCCATCCCGGGCCGATCTCTAAGCGCAGTGGCTCGATAAAGAGAGCGGCGCGAGACGCCGGTGATCGGCTCAGCGCTGGCCGTCTACTGCAGGGCCTCCAGGCGTGCTTGCGCGCGCGCCATCCCGAGCCCCAGCGATTTGTGGTAGAGCGCCTTGGCCCTCGCCACATCGGCGATGGCGCCGCGTGTGCCCCAGGCCGCCAGCATGTTGGGATCGTAGGTCTCGGCAAGGGCGAACGAGACGGGACCGGGGGCGTTGCCTTCCGCAGCGCTGAGAATATCGCGCGCCCCTGAGACATCGCCGCTTTCGATGCGCTGCCTCGCCTCCGACAGGCGGTCGTCGATCTGGCGTACCGGTTCAGGCCGGGTGGCGGGCTCGGGGGCTTTCGCCACCGGCAGGGCTGCGATCGGCTCAGGCCTTGGAGGCTCGACGGCAGCCCGTGCGTCGATGCTGCCCGTCACGTACTGGGCGGCCGTCTGCGGTGTGCGCTCGCCGACAGGGCGCACTTGCACCTTTACCGTCTTCACCTCGCCGGTGCGCGGTTCAATCGGCGCCAGCGCCGGCTCGGCGCTTCGTTGCGGTCTCGACTTTTGGGCTTCGCCAAGCCAGCCGCTGAGCCAGAGGACGATCGGCACCACCACCAGCAGCCCTGCGCACAAGCCCAGCAGCGTAGCCCCCATCTGCTGGCGCAGCCAGCGGTCATCGGATTGGGCAGGTTCGCGCCAGGTCGAGGGGATCGGCATGGGCTCGTCGTCGGCGCTGAGATCCACCGACGGCACCAGGCTGGTGCCGCGCGGCGCCCGGTAGGAAAGCGCCGAGAGCCCGTCCTTGAAGGTCGGCTCCAAAATTCGCTGTTGGCTGCTCAGGCCTGCAAGATTGAGAGGGGGCGGTGAGGTCGCTGGCAAGGCGCTGGTAAGCTGCCGTTGGGCAATGGTCGCCGCCAGCAGCTGGGCCAGTTCGTGGGTGAGATCGGCCGTGCTGCGCGCCTGGCCGTCTGACGCTTTGACCGGTGTCCTGTCACGCTCCAATTCCGCGCGCCGGCCGTCACTCGAGGACGCATCACTGACCATTGCAAAACCCCCTCACACGCCACTCACGCCGGACCGGGCAGTTCAGCCCCGGTCGATCCCGTCACAAGCTCCGGTCTGCGAAGCCCTCAGGCGCCGTGCGTCGCCCCAAATCGAGTACGAGCCCGCGCGCCCTAGCAGATCCTCCCTATAGCCCTTGATCGGACGCCCCGCCGCCGTCAAGTCTTTCCCGCCCCTTGCGCCGCCGACAGGTTAACGGCCGTCTGCCCGAATCCGTCGGCCGCCGCCATGCCTTCGCGGTCAAAGTGACACCAACTAGACCGCTGGAATAGGGTGAAAATTATGGCGAGCGCGGCATTGTCCAGCCTGGCCGCGTGTGAGCGGCCGGGCCGCGCGGGAAAAGGGCCCCGTCCAGCCGCAAAAAAGTCAAAAAAATAGCCGCCCCATCAAGGGCCAGCGACCGTAATACTCTTCCGGCCAGTGCGGCGGCGCGCTATGCATGGGTCCTTTGGAGCAGCACCAGCGCCTCGGAAAAGCATGATCGACCAGAGAGATAGCCTCGCGCGAGAAGTCGACGAAGAACTCCGCCGCGAGCAACTGCTTAAGCTTTGGGAGAAGTACGGTACCTACGTGGTGGCGGCGATCGCGTTGATTGTGGTGGGCGTTGGTGGGGTCAAATACTACCAGTACCGCACCATGGTGGCGGCCGAGGCCGCTGGCGCCCGCCTCGCCGAGGCGACTCGGCGCGCCCCGCCAGAGAGCAGTGCTGAGGCCCAGAAGATCTTGGAAGACATCGGCAAGTCCGGCCCGGCCGGCTATGCGACCTTGGCCCGCTTGCGCTTGGCAGCAGCCGATCGAGAAGCCGGCAAGCTGGCGGAGGCGGCGGCCGCCTACGAAGCCATTGCCAACGCGGGTGCCGGCGACCGGTTGCTCGCCGACTATGCACGCTTGCAGGCCGCCAGCCTCAAATTGGATACGGCGGGCTGGACGGACATGCAGAATCGGCTCAACGATCTGGCCGCCGATGGAAACCCGTGGCGGGCGAGCGCGCGCGAGTTGTTGGGGTTGGCGGCGGTGAAGGCAGGCAAGACCGATGATGCGCGCCAGCAGTTCCAGCGGTTGCTGAGCGATCGAGATACGCCGCCCAGCATTGCCGAGCGCGCGCGCATCCTGATGGCGATGCTGACCGAGGCCGAGCTGTCCACGCCGGCGGCGCCGGCATCCACGCCGCCGGCCCCGGCGCCCAAGACGACCGAGCAAGAGAAATAGGCCCGCGGTTCGGCCTCAACCTGAGAGAGCAACGATGGGCGGCAGGCGAGGGTTGGGTGGCAACGGATTGGGGTCCGTGACCGCTGCGCTCTTGGGCGCGGTGCTGCTGTCGGGATGCGAAGGCGCGAGCCTGCCGAGCCTGCCCAAATTCCAGGACCTCAATCCTTTTGCGGAAAAAGAAGTACCCCTGCCCGGCAAACGCATTTCCGTCATCCAGCAGGAAAACGTTACCTCCGATCTCGCCGCCGCCAATAAACCCATCGCCCTGCCGCCGCCCCGTCAGAACGACGCGTGGAGTCAGCCGGGCGGCGTGGCCAGCAATTCGCCAGGCCATTTGATGCTGGGCGGCGCGCTCAAGAGCGCCTGGAGTGCCGATGCGGGAACGGGCAGCAGCTTTTACGGTAAGCTGACGGCCAGTCCCATTGTGTACGACGGCAAGGTTTTCACCTTGGATGCCGCCGGAGCGGTGACGGCCTTTAGTACCGGCGGCGGCGCGGCGGCCTGGCGAGCCTCGACGACGCCCCAAGGCGAAAAAGACCAGGAGGGCTTCGGAGGCGGTCTTGCCGCCGACGGCGGCCGCCTCTATGCCGGCACGGGTTTCGGCCTGGTGCTCGCCTTCGATGCCAGGTCGGGCAAGAAGCTATGGGAGAAGACGGTAGGCGCGCCCGTGCGCTCCTCGCCGACGGCCGTCGGCGAGCGGGTCTTCGTGTTGACGACCGAGGGTGCCGTTTTCTGCCTGTCGGGCGCCGATGGCGCGGAGCTGTGGAATTTTCGCGGTAACGCCGAGCGGGCGAGCATTCTCTCCAACGCCAGCCCCGCCGTCGAAGGCGACGTCGTAGTCGTGCCGTTCCCGAGCGGCGATATCGTTGCCCTACGGATCAACGACGGCAAAGTGTTGTGGTCGGATTCGTTGGCGCGCACGCGCACGGCCTCATCGCTAACGGCCATGAGCGATGCGGCGCGTCCGGCCATCGATGGTGGCACGGTGTTCGCGGTTGGGCATGCCGGCCGCATGATCGCCGTCTCTTACAAGACGGGGGAGCGGCTGTGGTCGCTCACAGTGCCCAGCATTCAGGCGCCCTATGTGGCGGGCGATTCCGTGTTCGTGGTCGATACGGGTGGGCAGCTGATGGCCATCACTCGGCGCGAAGGAAAGATCCAATGGACGGTCAAGCTGCCCGGTGCCGCGACCTGGTCCGGGCCGGTACTGGCCGGCAATCGTCTGTGGCTGGTGTCCAGCAAGGGTCAACTCGTCAACGTCGAAGCCCAAACCGGCAAGGTTGTTGGCACGCAGGACCTCGGACAGCCCGTCTACGTCGGGCCGGTGGTGGCCGGAAGCCGCATGTATGTGCTCACGGATAAGGCGCGGTTGGTGGCGTTCAATTGAAGTGCGCCGGGATTCGCGCTAGCCCTCAGGCGATGACACCGCCGATCCCGGGCGACTGACGCATGCCCGCAACCATTGCCATCGTCGGCCGACCCAACGTCGGCAAGTCGACCCTCTTCAACCGCTTGACCGGCAGGCGCACCGCGCTCGTCTCCGACACGCCCGGGCTGACCCGCGATCGCCGCACGGGCGAGGCCATGATCGCCGGGCATCCGGTGACCGTCATCGATACGGCCGGCCTCGAAGAAGGACCGCGATCCTCCCTTGCCGGACGCATGCGTACGCAAAGCGAATTGGCGCTCACCAGCGCCGATTTGGTGTTGTTTGTGTTCGATGCCCGGGACGGCATCATACCGGCCGATGCGGTGTTTGCGCGCCTTGTCCTGGCCGCGGGGGTGCCGGCCATTTTGGTGGCTAACAAGTGCGAAGGACGCGCGGGCACCCAGGGTTTCTACGAGGCATTCCAATTGGGGCTTGGCGAGCCGATCGCCATTTCCGCCGAGCACGGCGAGGGTATGGGCGAACTGAGCGCCACGATCGCCGGCGCCCTCGGGCTGCAATCCCGAGGCAGTCCGCAGGCGGACGCGGCGAGCCCGCGCGAACTGGGTGCGGTGCGCGTTGCCATTGTCGGGCGACCAAACGCCGGTAAGTCAACCCTGGTCAATGCCCTGCTCGGCGAAGAGCGCATGATCACCGGCCCCGAGCCGGGGCTGACGCGCGATGCCGTCGCCAGTGACGCAAGCTGGCAGGGGCGGCCCATTCGCTTGTTCGATACCGCCGGCCTCAGGCGCAAGGCGCGCGTCATTGAGGCGGCCGAGAAGTTGGCGGTGAGCGATGCCGTGCGCGCCATTCGCTTTGCCGAGGTGGTGATCCTACTGATCGATGCCGAGCACCCCTTCGAGCACCAGGATTTGACCATCGCCGATCTGGTCGAAACCGAAGGGCGGGCGCTCATCATCGCCGTCAACAAGTGGGATTTGGTGTCCAACAAGCAGGCAATGCTGAAAGGCCTGCGCGCCACGGCGGCCGAGCGTTTGGCGCAAATGCCGGGCGTTGCCATTGTACCGATCTCGGCACTTGCCGGCCGCGGCCTCGACGACCTGATGTCGGCCGTCTTCGAGACCTATGCGATCTGGAACAAGCGCGTGTCCACGCCTGCGTTGAACCGCTGGCTGGCCGAGGCGGTTGAGCAGCACGCCCCGGCGGCCGCCAAGGGCCGACGGGTCAAGCTGCGATTTGTGACCCAACCTTCGGCACGGCCGCCGACGTTTATCGCCTTCTGCTCGCGCCCCGAGGCGGTGGCCAAGGCCTATGTGCGCTATCTCAGCAATAGCTTGCGCGCAACGTTCGGTTTTCCTGGCGTGCCCATTCGCCTCAAACTGCGCAAGAGCGAAAATCCTTTTGCTGACCGCTGACGGCTGACGGCGAGGCCTCGGGGAACGATCGGCCGCTCGCGGCGTTGCCGGGGCGCCATTTCATCAACCAAAACCAAGGAGTTAGCCATGGCCTCGGCAACTGCTCATCCCAATCACCAGCTGATCTCCAGCGAGGATGTGGAAGGAACCGACGTTTACGACCTCAAGGGCAGCAAGATCGGTCAGATCGACCATCTGATGATCGACAAATCCTCGGGCCGGGTAACCTATGCGATCATGAGCTTCGGCGGCTTCTTCGGCCTTGGCCACAGCCACTATCCCCTGCCCTGGGGTGCCCTCAAATATAACCCGCGGCTTAACGGTTTCGAAACCGGGGTGAGCGAGGCCCAGTTGCGTGACGCCCCCGCCTTCAGCGACGACGCCTGGTCGGATCGTGCCTGGGAAACCCAAACTCACAACCACTACAACGTGGCCCCCTATTGGTGAGCTCGGGCCGGTACCGAATGCCCTCAAAAAAAGTGGCAGGCCGGGACGCGAGGCAAATCCGGCCGGATCACGAGCTGGTGAGCGCGGCCCGGCCAAGACGTCTAACACGCAGGGCGAGCGTCAGCCGCGCACTTCAGGTGGCAACTCAGGTATTAACGGGCGGGCCTTGGAGCCGGTCCGGGGCGCCAGTTCCGGAGAGCTTTGCCCCGGCGCGAGGAGCACCCCTGGCACCGCCGAGTCAGACCTCTAGGCAGCTTAGCAATCCAGCGCGAGGCCAATCCAGCGAGAGGGGCGCCAAAGACCAGGAGCGCCAACCCGCAATCAGTCGGTCCGGCCCGGACTATCCGAGGAGTTGTGGCCTCCCCGGTCGCTGGACCCGTTGCCGCTGCCGCGCAGCCGTCGGCTTTGGGAGGCCTGGCCGCCCTTGCGCCCCGCGGCAGCCGCCAACGCGCGATTTTGCGCAAAGCTACGGGATTGCGGCGCCACCGAGCGACCGCCTTTCCGGCCCGCTTCGGAAGCCAGTGCACGATTTTGCGCGAAGCTGCGCTTGTCGTTGGGCACGTTGGCTCCACCTTTGCGAGCAATCTCGCGCTGCTTGTCCTGATCCATGCTGGCAAAGCCGCGAGGCGACCCGGTGGCGTGGATTTTGCGCTCTTCG
>DASTMQ010000399.1:0-13445 GCA_035714005.1 Hyphomicrobiaceae bacterium | reverse complement strand
TTGGCTAACCCCAATCCCCATTTCGTGCTGGCGACCTACACCGCCACCACCTTTCTGTCGGCGCTGCTGCTGTTTTCCGTGCAACCGATGTTCGCCAAGATGGTGCTGCCGGTACTCGGCGGCTCGCCTTCGGTGTGGGCGGTTGCAATCTTCTTTTTTCAGGCGGCGCTCCTCGTCGGCTACTGCTATGCCCATCTCTTGATTGCCAAGGCCTCGCCCCTGCTCACCGGCATCATCCATCTTGCCGTTTGCAGCGTCGCCTTCCTGGCCCTGCCGATTGGGCTGCCAAGCGGCTGGACCGAGCCCCCGGCAGGCGAGCCCTACCTGTGGCAAATCGGCCTCTTCACGGTCGCGATTGGTTTGCCGTTTTTGGCGGTTGCCGCCAATGCCCCCTTGCTGCAAGCGTGGTTCGCGCGCACGGGGCACGCCCAAGCCGGAGATCCCTACTTTCTCTATGCTGCCAGCAATCTCGGCAGCCTGATGGCCCTGCTGAGCTACCCATTCATCCTCGAGCCAGCCTTTGGTCTCAAGGCGCTGAGCGGCTTTTGGGCGGTGGGCTACGTGCTCTTGCTGGCGGCCCTCGCCTTGGCCTTTGGGCTGATGCTGGGCCGCGGTGCGCCCGCCGCCGATCGCCTGACGCCGGCCTCCACCGGCAGCCTCGGCTCCGATGCGCCGCCGAGGTGGTCGGATCGGCTCGGCTGGATCGGCCTGGCGCTGGTGCCGGCGGCGCTGCTCACCGCCTTCACCACCCACGTCACCACCGATATCGCCTCCGCACCGCTGCTGTGGGTGTTGCCGCTTTCGCTTTATCTGCTGACCTTCGTCTTGGTGTTTCGCGAGCGGCCGCTGGTGCCCCGACCCATCCTGTTGGGAGCGCATCTGATCGCGCTGGCGGTGGCTCTGCTCGCCATTTCCCAGACCAAGCACGAGACCTGGTTCATCACGGCTGCAACCGGTGTTGCCGTGTTCTTCACCTCGGCCATGGTGGCCCACCGCACGCTTTACGAGGCGCGGCCCGCGGCCCGCTATTTGACCGAGTTCTACCTTTGGATGTCGTTCGGCGGGGCGCTCGGCGGGTTGGCGGCGGCGCTGGTGGCACCCAAGATCTTCAGTGAGGTGTTTGAGTACCCCCTGCTGCTGGCGCTGTCGATGGCCTGCCGCCCCGGTGTCTTCTCGCCGGCGGCGCTGCGGCGCTTGGGCGGCACGCTGACCGCCTGGGGTGGGCGCCGGGGCAACGGCGGCGCCGCGGACGGCTCGCGGCTTAGCGAGGCCGACAAGCAGGAGATGCTGATCGGGTGGCTTATTATCGCCGGCGGCCTGCTGGCCATTTACTGGGTGCCATGGGTGATTGGGCGGCTCAATCTCGATCTCAACGAATGGGGCAGCACGCCGGTCGTGGTGGCCTTGCTGCTCGTCGTCCTGTTTAGCCAATTTCGCCGGCCCGTGCGCCAGTTGCTGGCCGCGCTGATGATTTTTTGCGCGCTCGCGCTCTTGCCCTCGGGCGTGAAGCGGGGCGAGGCGCAGCGCAGCTATTTCGGCGTCTATCGGGTGCAGACTTCCAGCGACGGCGACTACCATACCCTGATCCACGGCACCACGCTGCACGGCGCGCAACGCATCAGGGATGAGAAGGGCAATCTCATCGATGATCCAAGTCCCGCCACCTACTACTATGAGAACAGTCCAATCGCCCGCACCGTCGCCAAGGTCAGAGAAAGCTTGGGCGAGAACAAGGGGCGCTATGGGGTCACCGGTCTCGGCGCCGGATCGCTCGCCTGTCATTCGCAGGAAGGCGAAAGCTGGCGGTTTTTTGAAATCGATCCGGTGATCATCGGCATCGCCAGCAATCCTAAATACTTTACCTTCCTGGCCCACTGTCAGCCGCAGCCCGACATCGTGCTGGGCGATGCACGCCTGACCATGGCCAAGGAAGCAAACGACAGTTTCGACCTGTTGGTGATCGACGCCTTCTCATCGGACGCGGTGCCGGTGCACCTGATGACCGCCGAGGCCATCAAACTCTATCTCGACAAAATCAAACCCAGCGGCGTCGTGCTCCTGCACATCTCCAATCGCTACCTGGACCTCGATGCGGTCTTGGGCGCCACCATCAAGGTGCTGCCGGGAGCGCACGGGTTTATCGTCACCGACGATTCCGCCGACGGCAGCTACGCCCAATCGACCTCGACGGTGGCGCTGTTCGCCAAGACGGCGGCCGCCCTCGAGCCGTTCCGCGAGCTGGAGGAGGTCAGCGATTTCGACGCGAGCAATTTGCGTCCCTGGACCGACGACTACTCCGATATTCTGGGCCCCTTTTTAAGCAAAATGAAAAAGCGAGGCGGCTGAAGCCGAAGGCGGGCGGTGCTTTCTAGCTGACGCAGATGATGCTGGCACCGGTCGCGGCGGCGAGGCGGTCCGGCGCGATCGGGAATACGGCATCGGGCGTGCCGGCGGCGGCCCAGACCAGCGCGTAATCGAGGAGCGCGGCGTCCAGGTAGGTGGCGAGCGGTGTCTTGAGGCCGAGCGGAGGGATGCCGCCAATGGCAAAGCCGGTAATGTCGCGCACGTCATTGGCGTCGGGGCGGCGCAAGGCCTCGCCCAACACCTGGGCGACGCCCTCTTGATTGACGCGATTGGCGCCCGACACCAAGAGCAGATAGGGCTTGCCGGACGCGGCGCCGCGAAAGACCAGCGATTTGACGATTTGGCCGACGCTGCAGCCGCAGGCGGCGGCCGCCTCATCGGCGCTGCGGGTGGCCTGGGGCATGTGCCGGACTTGACTTTCGAGCCCCTTGTCGCGCAGCGCGTCCTGCACGCGCTGGGCAGCAGGCTTGAGGTCGGCCATTTCGAGGCTCCTTCCGCGCCGGGACCTGGGGCTTCCTTGCCGCCGGCCTTTAGCGCCGTTATGAGTGCAGCGCAATCAGGCTGCCGAACCTAAAGGGCGGGACCGGCCATGCAAGTCGATGAAGCCACAGTACGACGGATCGCACGCTTGGCGCGCATCAAGGTCAGCGCCGACGAGGCCAAGGCGCTGGAGGCAGAACTGTCGGGCATCTTTGAGTGGATCAAGCAACTCGATGAAGTCGACACCCACGCGGTCGAGCCGATGACCCGAGTGGTGGCCATGACGCTGAAGAAGCGGCCCGACCAGGTCACGGCTGGGGGGATCGCGGACGAGGTCGTGGCAAATGCTCCGGCCGCGCAGGATGACTTTTTCGTCGTGCCGAAGGTGGTGGAGTAGCCATGACCATCACCGTGGCCGCCGAAAGTCCATTGAGCGAGGATATGCGCCGCCTGATCGCGCAATTGAACGCAACGCTGTTGGCCCTGACCCCGGCCGAGTACTGCTCGCACATGACGGTTGAACAAATGGCAGGCTCCGACACCACCGTCTTCGTGGCACGCGCACAAGGCGCCGCCGTGGCCTGCGGTGCCTTGCGCCGGCATCCCGGAGGGATCGGCGAAGTCAAGCGCATGTACACCGAGCCCGCCTATCAGAGCCGCGGCGTCGGGGCGCGCATTCTGGGCGAGATCGAGGCCCTGGCGCAACGCGAGGGCTTGCAACGCCTGGTGTTGGAGACCGGCCACCGGCATGCCGCGGCCTGGCGCCTTTACGAACGCGCGGGATTTGCCCGTTGCCCTCCTGTGCTCGACTATCCACCGTCCGCCTACTCGGTGTTCTACGCCAAGACGATGGGCGAGGCCGTTGACCCGGGCACAAGGCCCGGTCGGGACCGCTGAGCCATGAGCGACCTCACCAGATTGAGCTTGGTCGAAGCCCGCGATGGGCTTGCCGCCAAGCGCTTCTCGGCCACGGAATTGACCGCGGCATTTCTCGAGGCCATTGCGGCCGGCAACAAGTCGCTCAATGCCTACGTGCTGCCGACGCCGGATCACGCGCTGGCGCAAGCCAAGCTCAGCGACGCGCGCTATGCCAAGGGCGATGCGCGGGCGCTCGAAGGACTGCCGCTTGGGATCAAGGACCTCTATTGCACCAAGGGTGTGCGCACGACCGCCTGCTCGAAAATTCTGGAGGGCTTTACACCCAGCTACGAATCCACCGTCACGCAGAACCTATGGGACGCCGGCGCACTGATGCTGGGCAAGCTCAATAACGACGAGTTCGCCATGGGTTCCTCGAACGAGACCAGTTGTTTCGGCCCGGTCGTCAGCCCCTGGCGGCGCAAGGGTTCCAACGTGGCCTTGGTGCCGGGGGGCTCCTCGGGCGGCTCGGCTTCCGCGGTTGCCGCCGACCTTTGCCTCGGCGCCACGGCCACCGATACGGGTGGCTCCATCCGCCAGCCGGCGGCGATTACCGGCACGGTCGGAATCAAGCCGACCTATGGACGCTGCTCGCGCTGGGGCATCGTGGCGTTTGCCTCCTCCCTCGATCAGGCGGGACCGATCGCCAAGTGCGTGCGCGATGCCGCCGTCCTGCTGCGGCATATGGCCAGTGTCGATGCCAAGGATTCGACCTCGGTTGATACGCCCGTGCCCGACTATGAGGCCGCCGTCGGCCGCTCCATCAAAGGCCTCAAGGTGGGCGTGCCGAAGGAGTATCGCATGGATGGCATGCCGAAGGAGATCGAGCAGCTCTGGCAGCAAGGCATCGACTGGTTGCAGGCGGCCGGCGCTGCGGTGCGGGAGGTGTCGCTGCCGCACACCAAGTATGCCTTGCCGGCCTACTACATCGTGGCGCCGGCCGAGTGCTCCTCCAACTTGGCGCGTTACGACGGCGTGCGCTACGGTCTGCGCAAGCCCGGCCGCGATCTGATCGATACCTATGAGGCGACGCGGGCCGCTGGCTTCGGCGCCGAGGTTCGTCGCCGCGTGCTGATCGGCACCTACGTGCTTTCCGCCGGTTACTACGACGCTTATTACCTCAAGGCGCAGAAGGTGCGCACGCTGATCAAACGCGATTTCGAGGAGGTGTTCGCAACGGTCGATGTGCTGCTGACCCCGACCACACCCGGCCCAGCCTTCGGCATCGGCGAGGTGTCGGGGGATCCCGTGCAGATGTACCTCAACGACATCTTCACGGTAACGGTGAACATGGCGGGGCTGCCCGGCATCTCCGTCCCGGCCGGACTTTCTTCGGAGGAAACGCCGTTGGGGCTGCAACTGATCGGCAAGCCGTTCGACGAAGCGACGCTGTTTCGCGTCGCCCAGGTGATCGAGGATGCCGCCGGCCACTTTGCCGTGCCGGACCGGTGGTGGGATTCGCGCCTTGCCAGTCAAAGACCGTCAGGCGCGGCCGTGACGGGAGCGAAGTCGGGAGGCAGGCCATGAGTGCGCGACCACCTCAGGAATGCAAGGACCTGGCCGAAGTCAGAGTCGAAATCGACCGCATCGACAATGCGCTGATCGATCGGATCGCCGAACGCCTCGGTTACGTCGAGCGTGCCTGGCAACTCAAGCTGCAGTTGGGCCAGGAGGCCAACGTGCCGTGGCGCAACCAACAGGTGATCGATAAGGTCCGCGCCCGCGCCAGCCAAAGGGGTGTGCCGCCGGATCTGTGCGAGGCCCTGTGGCGTCAGATGATCGGCTGGTTTATTCAGTACGAAGAGGAAAAACTGCGCGACCAGATTGAGAGCAAACCGAAGGGCTGAAGCGACCAGCGTCTGGCCGTCCCGCATGCCGCCCGTAGAACCCGTCAATCTCACGGCCGTTGTCTTGACCGGCCTGTTTAATCCCGCCGTGGCGATCGTCGCCATCTGGATGGGTCGCCAGGCCGATCAATGGCAGAAGCTGCCGGTCGCGGCCTTCGCCGCGGCGCTGGTCGGCTCCGCGCTCGTGTTTATTGCCGTCCATATCGGCATGCCCGGTGTCGTGGGCGTCGGCCGCGCGACGGCGGGCGTGTTTGTGACGGAATTCCTGTTCGGCCTGGTGTGGGCTGCGCTGGCCTATCGGTTTTGGCCCGCAAGCAGATGAGGGCCCGCATGCGCACCAGCCTTCTGCGCCTGTGGCTCGTCGGCACGGCGCTGATCGCGACGGCCGTCTTGGTGTGGGCCTTCGCTCCGGTGCTCGTCTTTATCGGCCTGCTCACGGTTTGCCTTGGCGCCTTTGCCGCGGCCATGATCGCCCTGGCGCGCGCGCTGGAACGGGCACTCGGCAGGCGCCAGCGGGAGCCATCCGACCGCGGCCCGACTTGAGGTCTCAACCGTTTGTGGCTTGAGGGCTGTGGCCTATGCCGCGGCCGGCGTCGCCGCCGCGGATCGCTGCACGGGCCACGAGGCAAGCGTCTTTTCCAGGTGCATCACCCCCCTCACCTCCAAGCTGCGGGTGATGACGAACCCGGCCGAGCGCGCCAGGTTGAGCATGCGCTCGTTGGTGGCCAGTGTCTCGCCCACCAGGCGCCGCACCCCCGACAAGGCGGCGCGCTCGCTGAGCTTGCCGAGCAGCAGCCGCGCCAGGCCCAACCCCTGCCAGGGCTCGGCGACCGAGACGGCGAACTCGGCCTCGCTCCGATCCGCCCCGCGCGCGTAGCGCGCTTCCGCGATCACCGTCTCCCGCCCGTCGCGGAAAACCTCTGCCACCAAAGCCAGGTGCTCGGTGTAATCGACCTGGGTTAAGCGTTTGACGAGCCCGGGCGGCAGGCTGCGCATGGCCGACAAGAACCGCTGCTGGCGCGCCGCCGCCGACAGGCCCCCGAAAAAGGCCGTCGTCAGGTCTTCGTCCTGGGGCAGAATCGGCCGAATGACGACGCGCTCACCACGCAGATAGACGACGTCGATGAGGTCGGCCGGGTAGCGATGGATCTCGTAGGTCATGGCTCACACGTCGGTTGCGGGCCCCAATTAGGCGGCGCGAACGTCTGGCGCGCGGGCGCGCGGCTCGGCGGCGCCCGTTGCATCGACCCGGAAACGCGCCGGCTCCAGGCCGTAAACGATGGCAAGACCACCGCGGTCGAGCCAAAAGCGCTGGCCGCGCTCGAGCGTGATGTCGCGATGATCACCGTTTTGGGTAATCCAGAGCACCCCGCTCAGGCATTCGATCAGGGTACCGGCGCCATTCTCAATGCGGTGAATGCTGCGCGCCTTGAGGGAAATCTCGCCTGCGTCGACCACTGAGAGCATTGCCGCCTCCTGTTGCATGCGCCACGCGCATCTGAGGTTGCTCGTCCACCTAACTAAGGTGTACAAATAGCTAGGCTTGTGCGCTGCCACAAACGATGATTTCTCACCCGATGCATGAGTTTTGCGAATGGCTAGACGTTTTCACCTGCCGCCCCTCGACTTAATCCAGGGCTTCGAGGCCGCGGCCAGAAACTTGAGCTTCACCAAAGCGGCCGAGGAGCTGCTGCTCACGCAATCGGCCATCAGCCGGCAGATCCGCGGCCTCGAAGAGCACCTGGGCGTGGCCCTGTTCCAGCGGCGCGCGCGCGCCATCGCGCTGACGGAGCAGGGTCAGGTGCTCAATCGCGCGGTCAGCGATCTGCTCGAGCGCCTGCAGCAGGTGACCGACGCCCTGCGCGCCGACGCCGGTCAGCCGCACTTGACCGTGACCACCACCAGCGGCTTTGCCTCGCTGTGGCTGATCCCGCGCCTGCGCCGTTTCACCCAGCTCAATCCCGACGTCGATGTGCGCATCTCCGCCACCTACAAGGCCGTCAATCTGGAGCGCAGTCTGGTGGACGTGGCGGTGCGCTACTGCCGCAGCGATGCGGCACCGGAGGGGGCGAAGCTGCTGTTCGGCGAGGAATTGTTTCCCGTCTGTAGTCCGCTGCTCCGGAGCGAAGGCGAGCGTCCCTTGCACACACCGGAGGACCTGCGCCATCACGCCTTGCTGCGCATCGATGATGCCAACGGTTTCCTGGATTGGGGCACCTGGCTCGAGGCGCAGGGCTTGAGCGACTTCAAACCGGCGGCCTCGTTGCGGTTCGACAACTACGAGCAGATGATCGCGGCCGCGCTGGCGGCCCAGGGGGTGGCGATGGGTATCAGCAGCCTGGTCAGCAGGCTGTTGGAGACCGGCCAGCTGATCCAGCCGTTCAGCAAGAGCGTGATCGGCACGCGCGCCTACTACGTCATCTCCTCGGCCGCCACCGGCCACCGCCCGCACGTACGCGCCTTCGTGGACTGGCTGGTCGCCGAGGCCGCCCCCGCCGGGGCCGAGGCGGCTCTCAAGTCCCCACCACCAGCGTTGCCGTCAAGCGCCGGAGCGCGGCGAGCGCGCTCAAGGCCGTGATCCGGCCCGTGCGCGGGTTCTCCACCGAGGTAAGATTTTGAATCGTCATGGTCAGGTCGGAGGAGTCCGAGGTCACCACAATGCTGTGGGTGTTGCGCGTCACCGCGGGATCGGCCCAGATCTCGACACGGGTGCGATCCGGGCCGATGCCGGCTAGCGACAAGGCGACGGCCACGTTGACGTTGGCGGGAAAGCCGGCGATGGCCTCGCGCGCGCTGCCTTCGAACACCAAGAGCGGTGCGGTGAGGCCCTCAACCGAGATGTTGGCCTTTACCAGCAGCGGCGCTCCGGCGAGCCCGGCCGGGGGCTTGCGCGTGATCATCCGCACCGAGCTGATCGTCCCCTCCGCCGCTGCCCGCACGGCGTCGAGCCCCAACAGCGCCCCGGTGGGCACCAGGATGCGCGCGCCCGTCTCCTCGGCGCGCGCCACCAGCCCCCAGTGGTCGAGCAGGGCGCCGACCGACAGGGGCATCAGCACCCGGCCGGCCGCGATGGCGGGCTCGGCGACGGCGGCAAAGTGGGCCGCCGGTAAACATTCCAGAACAACGTCGGCGACCTCGGCGAGGCCCGCCAGCGTCGTCAGGACCGGGGCTGCGCGAAAGCCGGCCGTGGCCGAGCGCGCCTTGTCGTGATCGCGGGCCGCCGCCGCGACGAGCGCAATGCCCGGCAGGTCACCCGCATCGACCCGGCGGGCAACCGCAAGGCCAATGGCACCGAGACCTGCAACCGCAAGCTTGAGAGGGGGGCGCGTCATCGCCATTGGGTGTCCGTCCAATCCGCGGGCTTCAGGTCCGCTTCGAAGTCATAAAAGTGATGTTTCCAGGCCGATCGATCTGCAACACTAGCCGCCGCCGACGTCCCTGTCAGGAGAGCTCGTGTGGCCACAAAGCTTCCCCGATCGATTGCGGAGTGGAATGCCGCCGGTGCCGGCTACTTGCCGGGGTTGCTCGGCATCAGCTTCGTGAAGGTCGAGGCGCAGCAGGTGATCGCCACCCTTGCGGTGCGCCAGGCACTGGAGGCCTGGAATGGCTACCTGCACGCCGGCAGCGTGGTGGCGCTGGCCGACACCTGCTGCGGCTATGGCACGCTGCAGAGCCTGCCGCCCGGTGCGGCCGGCTTTACCACCATCGAACTCAAGAGCAATTTCTTCGGCTCGGCGCGTGATGGCATGATCGTGTGTGTGGCAAGATCCCTGCATCAGGGCCGCACCACCCAGGTCTGGGACGCGAGCGTCTCCCGCGAGGGCGCCGCAAGCCCGATCGCCCAGTTCCGCAACACGCAGTTGATCTTGTGGCCCAAGACATGACCGGCCGGCTTGGCAGCAGCGTCGAGCCCTCGCGCCGGCAGCTCATCGGCCTCGGCGCCGCTGTCGGCTGCGTTGCCCTCGGCGGCCGAGCCGGGTGCGGGGCGGCACAGTTGCCGCCAGGGCCCACGTCGCGGTCGCAACCGTCGTTGCAAGAAAGGCCAACCATGCTGACGCGCCGCATTCCGCAAACCGAAGAGCCGTTGCCGGTTGTGGGCTTTGGGACCTGGCAAACCTTCGACATCGGCAGCGATCGCACCGAATTTCAGCAACGGCGCGAGGTGCTGGCGGTCCTGTTCGAGGCGGGCGGCAAGGTGATCGATTCCTCGCCCATGTATGGCCGTGCCGAGGCCGTGGTGGGCGAGCTGTTGAGCGAGATGGGAGCGCGCGAGAAGGCCTTTCTTGCCACCAAGGTGTGGACGAACGGCGAGGCCGCCGGGCGGCGGCAAATGGAGGCCTCCTTTGCCAAGCTAAAAACGCCCAGCATCGATCTCATGCAGATCCACAACCTGGTCGACTGGCGCACGCAGCTCAAGACGCTGCGGGCTTGGCAGGAGGCAAAGCGGTTTCGCTATATCGGCATCACGCACTACACCGTGGCCGGGCTCGATAGCCTTGCCGCCATCGTCCGGCAGGAGCGGCTCGACTTCGTGCAACTCGGCTATTCTCTCAACGTGCGCGCCGCCGCCGACCGGCTGCTGCCCCTGGCGGCGGAACGCGGCGTGGCGGTGATTGTCAATCAGCCCTTCGACAGCGGATCGCTGTTCGGCAAGGTGCGCGGCAAGGCACTGCCGGCGTGGGCCGCGGAGTTTGATTGTGCCAGTTGGGGGCAGTTTTTTTTGAAGTACATCCTGGGCCATCCGGCGGTGACGTGCGTCATTCCCGGTACGGCCAAGCCCGAGCATGCGCGCGACAACGTGGCCGCCGGCATGGGGCGCCTGCCGGACGCGGCCCAGCGCCAGCGCATGAGCGCCTACTGGGAGGCGGCCCTACCCTAGCCTTTGCTACCGGACGGCGCCAAAATTGGCGCTAGCAATTTGTGCGAGAAGATCGACTTTTATCGTGCTGTAGTAGAGGCTTAAGCTTCTGACGGCGGTCAGTTGCGTTGCTGAGGAAACCATTGCCACATGGGTGCCCAACCGGTCGGCACCTTGCCTCTTCAACAAAGATGCGCGAGGAGGTGCTGCGATGGCGAAAAAAGCAAAAAAGTCGAAGGCCAAAGCCGGTCGCGGGCTCGCGCAGACAGCGCTGGCGGCGGCGCCGGAAGTGCGCTCGATCTTTATCGATGCGGCCGGCAAACGCTGGCGCTGGGCGGTGGACAACCGCATGCGCGACTATGGGGCGATCGACTATTCGCGGCGCATGATCCGCATCAATCGCGACATCCACAAACGCGAACGCGAGTCCTTGATCGACACGCTGTTTCATGAGGAGCTGCATCGGCTGTTTCCCTACCTGGGCGAACGCACGATCTGCGCCATGACCAGGCTGCTGTTGCCGACGCTGACCAAGCGGTATCGGGCCTGGCTCTACGCGCGCATCCGGCCGCGCTAGTCGGCGGCAATCGCCCCGGTACCGCCGGTGCCAAAAAATTCGTCGTTGACTTGTCGGCGGGTTTGGGCTCGTTGCGCGCGAGGAACAACTTGCTGCCCGCTAAGGAGCCGCCGATGCCCGATACGCCCAACACCGCACCGGGATTTGCGACGCTTTCCGTCCACGCCGGCGCGACGCCCGATCCGTCTACGGGCGCGCGCGTGACGCCCATCTATCAGACGACCTCCTATGTATTCAATGACGTGGACCATGCGGCGTCCTTGTTCGGCCTGGAAGCGTTTGGCAATATTTATACGCGCATTGGCGGGCCCACCCAGAGCGTACTCGAACAGCGCCTGGCCGCGCTTGAAGGCGGCAGCGCGGCGCTTGCGGTTGCCTCCGGACACGCGGCGCAGGCCCTGGTGTTCCACACCCTGCTGGAGCCCGGCGATGAATTCGTCGCCGGCCGCCAGCTCTACGGCGGCTCGGTCAACCAGTTCAACCACGCCTTCAAAAAGTTCGACTGGCGCGTCGCCTGGGCCGACGCCACCGACCCGGCCAGCTTTGCCAAGGCCGTCACCCCGAAGACCAAGGCGATCTTTTGTGAATCGATTGCCAACCCCGGCGGCATCATCGTCGATCTGCCGGCGATTGCCGCCATCGCCGCCAAGGCGGGGGTGCCGTTCATCGTCGACAATACCTTGGCGACACCCTATTTGTGCCAACCCAAGGCGTTCGGTGCCGATGTCATCGTGCACTCGCTTACCAAGTTCCTCGGCGGGCACGGCAACTCCATCGGCGGCGCGATCGTTGATTGCGGTAGCTTCGATTGGCTGGGCGCGCGCAAGAAATATGCAACCCTCGTCGATCCCAACCCGAGCTACAATGGCCTGCGGCTGGCCGAGACCTTCGGCAACTTCGCGTTCGCCATCGCCTGCCGGGTCATGGGCCTGCGCGACTTGGGCCCGGCGATTTCGCCCTTCAATGCCTTCCTGATCCTGACCGGGATCGAAACGCTGCCGCTCAGGATGGCCAAGCACTGTGAAAACGCCGTCGCGGTCGCCAAATATCTCGACCGGCACAAAAACATCGAATGGGTGAATTACGCGGGCCTGCCCAAGAACCCCTACCATGCGCTCGCCGGCAAGATCTGCCCCAAGGGCGCGGGCAGCGTCTTTACCTTCGGGGTCAAGGGCGGCTACGACGCGGGAGTAAAACTCGTTTCCAACGTCAAGTTGTTCTCGCACCTTGCCAACATCGGCGACGTGCGCAGCCTGATCATCCATCCGGCCTCCACCACGCATCGCCAACTCACCGACGAGCAGCGCACGGCGGCCGGCGCCGGACCCGACGTGGTGCGGGTCTCGATCGGCATCGAGGACGCAGCCGACATCATCGCCGATCTCGAGCAGGCGCTCGCCGCTTGAGGCCAGCGGCGGGGCTTGAGCTTTAGGGGCGCGGGGTGTTGCCCGCCAGCACCTCGGCGAACACCTCGCGATCGATATTGCCGCCGCTCAAGACGAGGCCGATGCGCTTGCCTTGCATGCTGCTGCGTTCCTTGAGGAGGGCGGCGAGCGGCGCGGCGCCGGCACCCTCGGCCAGGTTATGGGTGTCGGTGTAATAGACGCGGATCGCTTCGGCGATCTCGTCCTCTGTGACGCGGACCACGCGCGCCGCCCCGCGCCGGATGATATCAACGGGCTCGGCGACGGGGACGCGGCAGGCCATGCCATCGGCGAAGGTGGCCGCCGCATTGGTATTGACCAGCCGACCCTGGTCGAACGAGAGCGCGATGGCCGGCGCGCTGTCCGCCACCACGCCAATGATGTCGGTCTTCAAGCCCAACAGGTCGCGGACCGAGATCAGACCACAGATTCCCGAGCCCATGCCGATCGGGGCGTAGACGGCATCGAGATCGTCAATTGCCGAAAGCAGCTCGAGCGCATAGGTGGCGACCCCCTTGACCAGATCGGCGTGGAAGGAGGCCACGTAGTGATAGCCGTGCTGGTCGGCGAAGGCGGCCGCGTGCGGCCGGCAGGCATCGAAATCGGAGCCGATCACGATCAGCTCGGCACCGAGCGCCTGCATGGCCTGGTTCTTTTCGCGCGAGTTGCCGTGCGGCACGAAAATGGTGCAGGGCAGGCCCGCGCGCGCCGCCGCCAAGGCGATGGATTGGCCGTGATTGCCGCGGGTGGCGGTTACCACGCCGGGGCAGGGACGGCCGCTGCGCTTGAGCGCGTCGAGATAGATCACCCCGCCCCTGATTTTGAAGGCACCGATTGGCGTGTGGTTTTCGTGCTTGACCCACACTTTAGCGCCGGTGCGCCGCGCCAATAGCGGCCAGGCGTGCTGCGGGGTTTCCGGCACCACGCTGCGCACCAGCGGCAGGGCGGCCTCGAGCTCGGCCAAGGTGAAAAGGGCC
>DASTMQ010000398.1:0-2807 GCA_035714005.1 Hyphomicrobiaceae bacterium | reverse complement strand
AAGCCTGGGGCCAGCGGCGGCGCCAGAGCGGACGCGCCTGGCGCCAGAGCGCTCGCACGATCGCACCGGCGCCGCGGCGCGCGGGGGCTTGCCGAGGTGCCCCCGGGCGCGGTGCCCCCAGGCGCGGCGCCCCCAGGCGCGGCGCCCAAGCGCGACGCGCTCGGCAGGATCCCTTCCGTTCGCAAAATACCGTCTTTGGCTTAGGCGGCCGGCCGCGGCCGGCGCGAAGCCTCAGCGTACCTCGGCCAGGAAGGAGAGCTGGCTGATGTGCGCCTCGCCATTCTGGTCGGTGAGTTCGGTGGGATAGTCACCGGTGAAGCAATGATCGGTGAACTGCGGCGCGCGCGGATCGCGCCGCTCGACACCCAGCGCCCGATAAATGCCGGCAACCGACAGGAAAGCCAGGCTGGTACAACCCGTGAAGGCGCGCATCTCCTCGATGCTCATGTTGGCAGCCAACAGCTCGGTGGGGCGCGGCGTGTCGATGCCATAGAAATCGGGGTGGGTGATGGGTGGGCTCGAGACGCGCAGATGCACCTCGCGGGCGCCCGCTTCGAACATCATCTGCACCAGTTTCTTGGAGGTGGTGCCGCGCACGACGCTGTCGTCGATCAAGACGATGCGGTTGCCGCGCACCGCGCTGGCATTGGCGGAATGCTTGAGCTTGACGCCCAGCTGGCGGATGCGCTGTTCGGGTTCGATGAACGTGCGCCCGACGTAGTGATTGCGGATGATGCCGAGCTCGAAGGGAATGCCGCTGGCTTGGGCATAGCCGATGGCCGCGGGCACACCGGAGTCGGGAATGGGAATGATGACGTCGGCATCGGCGGGGGCCTCACGGGCGAGCTCGACGCCCATGTGCTTGCGCAGGTCGTAAACATTGCGCCCGCCAACGATCGAATCGGGGCGGGCGAAATAGATGTATTCAAAGATGCAGGGCCGGGCCGGGCGTTTGGGGAACGGTCGATGGCTTTCGACGCCGTCGGCGGTGATGGTGACGATTTCCCCGTTCTCGATTTCGCGTACGAACTCGGCCCCGACCATGTCGAGGGCGCAGGTCTCCGAGGCCAGGACATAGCCGCCGCCGAGGCGGCCGAGCACGAGCGGGCGGATGCCGATGGGATCGCGCGCGCCGATCAGCATGTCGTTGGTGAGACAGACGAGCGCATAGGCGCCCTCGATCTGGCGCAGCGCCTCCACAAAGCGCTCGATGACACGCCGGCGCTGCGAGCGCGCCATCAGGTGCAAGATGATCTCGGTATCGGAGGTGGATTGGCAGATGGCCCCGCTCGAGATCAGCTCGCGCCTTAGCGTGAGCGCGTTGGTGAGGTTGCCGTTATGGGCAACGGCAAATCCACCGGTGTCGAGATCGGCGAACAAGGGCTGCACGTTGCGCAGAATAGTGTCGCCGGTGGTGGAATAGCGGTTGTGGCCGAGCGCGATGTGGCCCTTGAGGCGGGCGATCACGTCGACCTTGTTGAAATTGTCGCCGACCAGCCCGAGCCGGCGCTCGGAGTGGAAATGCGTGCCATCGTAGGTGACGATGCCGGCGGCCTCCTGGCCGCGGTGCTGGAGGGCATGCAGCCCGAGCGCGGTTAATGCCGAGGCATCCTCGTTGCCGAACACGCCGAAGACACCGCATTCCTCGCGCAGGCGGTCGTCTTGCGCACGCGGCACGGCCGCCGCGGTTTCAGCGTGTGAGGGCGAACCTTGCATGGAGAGCCTCGTGACGTGGAAAGTCCGGCGTACGGCCAAGCCCACTCATCCCGAATCTGCCGCGACAACCTCAGGCGAGCTGGATATAGGGCAAGTCAACCTGAGTTGCTACTGGGCGCGGCGGTGGGGCTGTTATGATCGAGCCGCAATCGGCCTTGCCGTTGCTCCCCGGTCCCCAGCGGCACCGAGGGGGCATAGCGCGACAGCAGCGAAAACAGCGTGCCGCTCGTCTGGTTGATGAGGGGCAGGGACTGGGCATTTTCGACCCAACCCGGCAGCTCGCCCGGCCGACAGCCCTGCGCGGAGGAGCGCGCCGGGTTGTCCTTGCAGACGAAGGAGACGGCGAACATGTAGGGAATGACGATCAGGACAAAGCCGCGCGCCATGCCAAAGGCCAAGCCAAGAATGCGATCGATCGCTCCGACGCGACTGTCGAGCACCGAATCGGAAATGCGCGCCGTGATCAGATGAACGATGATCAGGACAATCAGGAAAATCAGGCCGCCGATCGCCACCTGAGCCACGTAGACGTAGGAGGTCTGTACGGGATTGGCGAACTGCTTGGCGACTTCCTCGGCAATGTCCTTGTGGTAGCGGATGAAGTAGAAAACCGCCCCGGCCGCGGCGGCCCAGGACAGGATTGAGAGGACCTCCCGCGTCAAGCCGCGATACATTGCCACGAGCCCCGACAGGACGACGATGGCGATCACCGCCAGGTCGAGATTGGTGAAGGGTCCCACTCCGCTCATGATCGAGGATCCTCAGCCACGCGCTTGCCGCGGAAAAAACGCACACGCGGGCGATGCCAACCTCGGCGGGGTCGCCGAGCCACAGGCCATGGGCGGCACCCGACGGGGCCCCCAGACCGTGCTCTTGTCCACTCCGCGCAGGTCAAAGTCCGCTCCCGGTGCCAGGCTCGGGCCGCGCAACGCCGCGCCCCGTGCCCGCCCCTCCCCGTGCCGCCGTCCGACGCATAGGCTCTAGGGCAGCTTGTTGGCGAACACAATATAGCCGGGTTCGGCGCGCCCGGGTGATGCTGGGTGAGCACAACGCGAGGGGGATCCGCGGCGCGCCCCGCGCGATCCCAGTTG
>DASTMQ010000397.1:0-3067 GCA_035714005.1 Hyphomicrobiaceae bacterium | reverse complement strand
TGCAAACGACCCGCGAATCTAGAGCCCTTTGGTTGGCGTGCGGCTGCCCCCTGGGCCATTCGCGACGCCCCCCGCGGCTGGGGCAATTCCGCCACCGGGGCACCCCGCCGCGCCTCCCGATAAGGGCAAACGGCAACCATGCCCTGTTGGATCGTCATTGGACCGTCGGCCAGACGTGCGCGAGCCCGCTCTTGTCCGAACCCTTGGCCCAAACCCTTGGCCCAAACCCTTGAATGAGGGGCCGCCCGATCAAGGCCGCCCAATCAAGGATCGGATAACGCCGCGGTAACCATAACGGTCGACGCATGCGACCAAGGTCGATAGCGTCTCGGCAATGCTTCAGTATTCTGATGATCAGAGTACGCTTTACCCGTTCCTTTTTTTGACGACGCCCGCGATGGTCGCTGCAAGAGCACCCAGTCCCCTCGATCACGCCATCCGGCAACGGCTCGATCGGAGCCGCGCCTTGGTTGCCGATCTCGAGCAAATCTGGGCGCGGGAAAAGGCTGAGCTACTGGCCCTTGCGCCAAGCTGGGCGAGCCACCCTTGCAAACTGGCGTTTCGACGGGCGCTGGTGATGCGAAAGCACTGGTCGCAAGAACGGCAAATCCACGACGAACTGATCCGACTGTGCGCGTTCGTTCGGGCCGGCGGCTAGTAAATCCGCGGCAGTTTGCGGCCCCCGTGCGATGCGCAGGCGGTAATTTTGATTGACCGTTCAGCCTGAGCTTTGAATTGACGCACGCTCTTCTGACGGCGACCGCAAACTCTATATATCGCCTTGATCCCCAAGATTGTTCGAACAGCGCGAAAGTGACCACCTCAAGGTCATCGAGCGCTGCGCTCCGGCCGGCACCACCCCGCTACGGCCGAAGCGACCTGGGGCGAGGGACGTCATCACACCCGGCGTCCCTCGCCTTCTCTGTTGCAACTCCGCCGGCGGGTCGCCGAGGTCCCCTACTACGCCCAGCAAATCGGAGCTTTAATCGCTTGTCGCACGGACCGCCAAGGCCCGCGCCTTGAAGTGAATTGAACCATCGGCGTGAGCCGATAGATCTTCCTGCAATTTCTGCTTCAAGCGCTGCCGCGCTGCGGGCGCAAGGCTGACGCAATAGCCAGGGGCAGGCCCGGCCCCCAAGGTAAACGGCCGCCAATAGTCCTCAAAGTCGCTGAACACCGTCGCCACCTCGATCGAGGTGAAAGCCACCGACGCCAGGCCAGCCCGCTTGGCCAGATCGATCAACCCATCCCGCGTGCAAAATGGAAAACGCTGGTCCTCGGTGAGATCCGCAGCAGCGGGATCAAGCGCCGTTGCGGCCCGCCAGAAGGCATGCATGAATTCCACGCCACCGCCGGGGTAGTCCCAGACGTAAAATCCGATGGTACCGCCGATCCGCGCTACCCGTTTCATCTCGGTGAGCGCCCGCGTCCTGTCCGCCACAAAATTCAATACCAGTGCCGAAACAACGACGTCCTTGCTTGCGTCGTCGAGCGGTAACGCCTGCGCATCGCCGAGCGCAAAGGTCGCGCGCCGATCTGGCAGATTGGCTTGGGCCTGGCTGAGGAAGCCGTCGGAAGGATCTATGGAGAACAGGCTGTTCGGCTTGCATTGGGCCACGATGACGCTGGAAAGCGCACCCGTTCCACAGCCCACGTCCAACCAATCCAAGCCGCCCGGAAGGCTAAGCCAATCGAGGAAGCGGGGTGCCACCTGCCGGCTCCAGCGCCCCATGTACTGCTCGTAGCTGTCGCCGGCCTGCCAGGCATCGTGACGCGCCGTCTGTGCCATCGCTCCCTCCTCGCGCGCTTCGGCGCTTAGTGCCCTGCAGGGCCGCTCCGCCCCGGCGATGTTGCTGCGCCACGCGCGCCAGCGCAAGGCAACAACCGATTAGCGTTGCCAAAACCACCTTGGGCGACGCCCCCGAGGCTATCATCCTCGGCGATCAACTTCACGGGGCCATGGGTCGAGCGCACGGAGCCCCTTGCACTGGGTTTAGCATTTTCAACGGCGCCAGCGAACTAAAGCAGGAACCTTGCTGCGGCCACGCACATCCAATGTTGCGCGACGCCAACGGCCTGCGGCCGAACAGGGAGCCTTCCCATGAGAGCACAGCTTGCGAAAATCGCGATCATCGCGGCCACATTGCTCGGCCTTGTCTTCCTGGTTCAGCCGGCGGCGGCTCACAAGCCGGGCGCCTCCACACTATCGAGCGCAGATGCGAGCGACTTGAGGACGGCCATGCGCAAGCTGTGGGAAGACCATGTCACCTGGACCCGCAACTACATCGTCAGTGCTTTGGCGGGTCTTGACGACGCCGATGCCGTGGCCCAACGGCTGCTCAAGAATCAAGACGACATCGGTGCCGCAATCGCGCCTTACTATGGCGAGGCGGCCGGCCAGAAGCTGGCTCAACTTCTGCGCGACCACATCCTGATTGCCGCCGATGTCGTTGCCGCCGCCAAGGCTGGAACTGGCGAACAGCTATCGTCCGCGCAGCAAAAATGGCAGGCAAATGGCGACGATATTGCAGCCTTTCTCAGTGCTGCCAATCCGCACTGGGGCAAACCAGAGACTGGGTCGATGCTCCGTCAGCATCTGAGCTTCACCACCAATGAGGTGGTCGCCCGACTGAAAAAAGACTGGGCTGCCGACATAAAGGCCTACGACGATGGCCATGTCCACATGCTGATGTTCGCCGATATGTTGGCCGACGGTATCGCGCGCCAGTTTCCCGCCAAATTCAAGCGCACCGCCGCGCGCGTCCCGTCCCACTGATTTCACCTTGGCGGCCCATTGCCGCAGTCGATGCCACGCGCAGGAAAAGGGCGCAATGCAAAGCGCCCTTTCCCGGGAGAAGGACATTTTCTTTGTCAATTTTTTTCAAAACCAGGCACCCTCGGGCTTGCCGGGGTCGACGGCGAACCGGGCCATGAGGTTGCCACCCTTGGGCGCGGCGTTAGACCTCGGCCAAGGGAAGCACATCGTCAATGGCGCCGGCGCGCGCTATTCTAGCGACCTTTTCGGCCAAAGGAGTCCGAGCAATGCACGCGCCCGTAAGCTACGGCA
>DASTMQ010000396.1:0-1594 GCA_035714005.1 Hyphomicrobiaceae bacterium | reverse complement strand
CACCAGCCAGTCGTTCACCGGGTTCTTGGGGATCTCGTAGTAGTAGTAGGTGGCGCCCTCCATGCCCGGCAGCTCCTTGTACGCCTTGAGTGCGGACAGGATGTTGCCGCCGGTGGCGATCTCGATGCCGAACCGCTCGGGCTGCAGGGCCTTGAGCTTGCCGAGCGGGTTGGCGGCGCCGGCCCAGATGACAAAGATGAACTTGCGGCCCTGCTCGTTCTTCAGCGCATCGAAGATGCGCTGGGCGTTGGCCGTGAAGTCGGTGGTGTCGGTCTTGGCGTACTCCTCGAACGCCAGCTTGGCGCCGGTCGGGGCCAGCGCGGCCTTGAACGCCGCCACGCCGTCGCGGCCGAAGGCATAGTCCTGCGCCAGGGTGGCGATCACCACGCCGGGCTTGCCGAGCGCCACGGCGTTGGACACCGCGTCCTGGGAGGAATTCCGGCCCGTACGGAAGATGTAGCGGTTCCAGTTGGCGCCGGTGATGGAATCGGCCACCGCCGGCTCGACCAGCAGGATCTTCTTGTGCTCCTGCGCCACCGGGAGCATGGCCAGCGCCACGCCGGAGTTCACGGGGCCCACGGCCAGCGTCGCATCGTCGTCGCCGTAGGCTTCCGCGAGCACGGTGCGGCCCACGTCGGGCTTGGATTGCGTATCCTTCTCGATCACCACCAGTTTGCGGCCCAGCACCTCCATTTTGCCGCCGGTGGCATATTCGAGCCCCATCATGAGGCCGGTGTGGGACTGTTTGGCGTAGGCCTCCAGCGGTCCGGTCTTGTCGTAGACATGGGCGATCTTGATGTCCTGCGCCTGCGCGCCTGTGCAACACGCAGCGAGCGCGACCGCCGCTGCGAAAACGACCCTCAACACAACCAACCCTCCCTGACACGTGCAGCCGGGCAGCCTTCGCCCCCAGGCTGATGCTTGCCCCAGATCTGCACGCCTGAAGAGCCCGCGCAACGTCGCATTCCGCCGGCCTGCCTGCGCCGGCTGCGGCCCTCAGGCGCTGCCAGGGCGTGCAGTGCGGGCGTCAGCCGGCGAATCAATCGCGCTGGAGCGTGACCGTTCGGCCGCAGCTGCGCGCTCGTCGCCGATCTCCACAGCCGCCCGCCTTCTTGCAGGCTGCGGCCCATTGACTCCCATGCCAACCCATGTCATCCCATTCATGCCCAGTGTAATCCGGCCGGCCGTCGGGACCGCTCGTGGGGGCAGCGGACGGCGTGGCGCGTTGGGGCGAGGCAGCAAAGCGTAGGTCGGTCGGCGTCGGGGCGAGGCTCGAGCAACGGGGATGGACCGCTTTGTCTCCACATTCATCAACAAGATCGACGCCAAGGGGCGGGTGTCGGTGCCGGCGTCCTTTCGCGCCATTCTCGAGCGCGACGGCTATGCCGGAGGCGGCATCTACTGCTACCCCTCGCTCGACGCTCCTGCGCTCGATGCCGGCGGCCAAAGGCTTGCGGACAACATCGACCGGCTTCTCGCTGGCCTGCCGGATTATTCGGACGAGCGGGACGAGCTGTCTGTCGCGCTCTACGGGGACGTGCACACCCTCGCCATCGACCAGGACGGACGCATCGTGCTTCCTGAAGCGCTTCGC
>DASTMQ010000395.1:0-4831 GCA_035714005.1 Hyphomicrobiaceae bacterium | reverse complement strand
CACCACATCGACGTCATCCGTGCCGTCGCCAACGGCGATGAAGCCAGAGCTGCGGCGGCCTCCGACAAGTTGATGGATTATGTCGAAGACTTCACGCGCGCGACGGTGACCAATCGCTTTTGATCGCAGGAGGTATCGCCTGGCACGCACCTCGGCGACGGCGCGGTCGTCAACGCCAGAGGGCTTTGCGGCAACGTCGCGCGTCTTCCCTGAGCCTCCCGCCGACAGAGGTGGCGCGGCCACGGCAGCGGCGAGGTTTCGGGCCGATGCAGAGGCTGACCCGGGGTCCTCAGCCACCGGCCCGCCTGGCCAGAATTCCCGTGCGGGTGCTGCACATCCGCTCCCGGGGGTCGGCCAGGCGCCGGCTGCGTGCATCGACATTGACGGTTGCCTGGATGGCCCCTTAGCTTGGTCATGGCACTCACGGGGAAACGGCAGCCTGTCGAACCAGACCGACCAACCTGCCAGCGCACACGACCCAGGCGACACCATCATCCGCTTTGACGGGGTGACCAAGGCGTTTGGGCCGACGGTTGTGCTGCGCGACGTTTCCCTGTCGATCAAGCGCGGCAGCGTGAATGTGGTCTGCGGCGCCAGCGGTTCGGGCAAGAGCACCCTGTTGCGGTGCATCAACGGTCTCGAGCTCCCGCAAAAAGGCAAGCTCACGGTGCTTGGCCGCGTGCTGGACGAACGGCAGTTGGCAAGCCCGGCGTTCCGCGCGGAGATCGGTATGGTGTTCCAGCGCTTCAGTCTCTATCCGCATATGACGGCGCTCGACAACGTGGCATTGGCGCTGCGCAAGGTCCGCCGACAACCGAGGGCGCGGGCGCGCCAGCGCGCCCAGGAGATGTTGAGCCGGGTTGGACTTGCCGACAAGATCGGCTCCTACCCAAGCCAGCTCTCCGGCGGTCAGCAACAGAGGGTTGCGATTGCGCGCGCGCTGGTGATGGAGCCAAAAATCATGTTGTTCGACGAGCCAACTTCGGCGCTGGACCCCGAGATGATCCGTGAGGTGCTCGATGTCATGCGCGGTCTTGCCAACAGCGGCATGACGATGTTGGTCGTGACGCATGAGATGGGTTTTGCGCGCGAGGCCGCCGATCGGATCATCTTCATGGACGATGGCGCGATCGTGGAAGAGGCGCCGTGCGGCGATTTCTTCGCCAACCCCAAAAGTGCGCGCGCGCGGCGCTTTCTCAATAACATCCTGCATCACTGAGCAGGGGCAGCAGCCAAGGGACGTTCGAGAGGAGAGATGAGGATGATGAAGCAAATCAGCAGACGGCGCGCCATTGGGGCGGCGGGCGCGGTGATGGCGGCAACCGGGATCAGTGCCGCTCGGGCCCAAGCCCAGAGCGCGGCCCAGGCTTGCGCCGATACGCTCGCCAAGGTTAAGGCCGCGGGCACTCTGCTGGCCGGCGTGCGCAACGATTTTCCTCCCATCGGCTCGATCGATACGGGCGGCAAGCCGGTAGGATTTGGACCCGATCTTGCCGAAGCTTTTGCGAAAAAGCTCGGCGTCAAGGTGGAGTTTGTACCGACGACGTCGCGCACGCGTATTCCATTGCTGCAGAACGGCTCCATCGACTGCGAGTTCGGCATCACGACGCCGACCATCGAGCGCGAAAAGACGGTCGATTTCTCCATCCCCTACGTCTGGGACGCGGTTGCCATCATTATCAAGGATGGGGCGAGCCGGAAGGTGGCGGAGTACGCTCCGCCGAAGAAGGTCGCCACCACGCAGGGCAGCTACATCATTGATCTTTTCAAACAACACATCGCCAACCCGGAGATCGTGCTGTTTCAGGAGTACCCCGACGCCGTGCAGGCACTAAAGAACGGCAAGGTCGACGGCGTCGGCGTCAACAGAGCGAGCTCGGTAGCCTACGTGCGCAAAGGCTCGGGGCTGCAAATGTCGGAGGACATGGTGCGAGATCCCTGGGCGATCATGCTGCGGCCAAACGATTCAAACTGGCGCAACTGGCTCAATCTCACCCTGCAGGAGCTGTGGAAGGACGGCACCTACAAGGCGCTTTGGGAGAAGCACATGGGCGAGGCACCCGATTTCTACATGTTCTCCCCCTATATGTTGCAGCCGGGCATCAAATAGCCGCCGATGGGGTGGTGATGCGCTGGACGGTGATCTGGGACTATCGGGAGGCGCTGTGGTCCGGCCTGCAGCTGACCGTCGAGATCACCCTGCTCAGCATCGCCGGGGCGCTGCTGCTCGGGGTGCTGATTGGCTGCCTAAGACAAGTGCCCGGCTATTTTCTGGGCCGGGCCGTAATGGCCTACGTCGAGGTCATCCGCAACATCCCGAGCGTGGTGAAGGTCTTCTTCCTGTATTTCGTCGTCGGCCTCGACGCCTTGCCGGCCGCCGTGATCGGCCTCTCGCTGCACCAAAGCGGCTACATTTCAGACGTCCTTGACGCAGGCTTCCGCTCGATCCCGCGCGAACAGAGTGAGGCGGCCTGGGCCTGCGGGCACAACCGCCTGCAGATCTTCGTCTTCGTTCTGCTACCGCAGGTTTGGGCGATCGTATTGCCCGCGCTGGCTAGCCAGCTCATCGAGATCGTCAAGAACTCGGCGGCTGCCATGCTGCTGGGCATCAAGGAGCTGACCTTCCAAACCCAGAATATCGACGTGGAGACATTCCGTGGTTTCGAGGCGGCGACGGTCGTGACCTTGATCTACCTCGGCCTCGCCCTCGGCATTGCCGGTATCATGACCATGCTGGAGCGTCGCATCGAATGGCGGTGAGGGGCAGCGCATTCGGACCGGTCGAACCAACCGCGACTGACCGTTGGCTGTGGCGGGCTGCGGTCGCGGGGACGCTAGTGGCCGGGCTCGTGCTGCTGCGGCACGAGCGCTGGGAGGTGGTCATGGCCTCCGGGCCATTCCTCTTCAAGAGCCTCGGTATCTCCTGGCTGCTGACGCTGGCGGCGATCGGCATCGGCTTGCCCGCGGGTATCTTGCTGGCGCTGTTGCGCACCGGCGGGCCAACACCGCTCAAGCAGATTGCCGTCGGCGTGATCGAGGTGGTGCGAGCAACACCGCAGCTGATGGTGATCTTCTGGGTTTTCTTCGCCATGCCTGCTTTAACCGGGCACAAGGTGCCGGCCTGGACCGCGGCGATCATCAGCCTGTCCTTGATCGCCGCCTCCTACCTCGCCGAGGTCATGCGCGCCGGGATCCTTTCCGTGCCGCGCATTCAGATTGAAAGCGGTCTCGCGACCGGCATGACGCGCACTCAGATCTTGTCCTCGATCGTGCTGCCGCAGGCCCTGCGCAACATGGTCCCGGCCTTGATTGCGACGCTGATCATGATGTTCAAGATCACGTCTCTCATCTACGTCGTCGGCATTACGGACTTCTTTCGCGCCGTCATCCTCATCAATAATCGCGAGTTCGAGCCGATCGCACTCTACACCACCTTGGCGGTGGGCTATTTCGTCTGTTGCTGGGTATTGTCGCTGCTCGTGCGGTGGCTCGATCCAAAGTACGTGCTGGCGCACTGAGCGCGCCGTTCAAGCGGCCGGGGCCAACTCATAGCGCACGGGCGTGCTGTAGGCCGGGTCCTCGTGCAGCTTCCAGTACATGTCCCGCAGTCGCACCGTCACCGGTCCCGGCGCGCCATCGCCAACGGCTACCTTGTCGATGCTGCGCACCGGCATGATGCCGCCCGCCGTCGAGCTGATGAACACTTCGTCGGCCCTGCGCAAATCGTGGACGGGGACCTTGCTCAGGCGGCAGTCGATGTTCATCCTGGCGGCCAACTCTACCACCGTCTTGCGGGTAATACCCTCAAGGACGCCGCGGTCGGGTGACATCAGCACACCGTCCCGGAGCACAAAGATATTCCAGCCGCGCCCCTCGGTGACATTGTCCTCCTGATCGAGCAGCACGGCATACTTTGCCTCCCGATCGTAAGCTTCAAACAGGGCGCGGACGAAATCGAGACGGCCGAAGTTCTTGATGGTTGGATCGACCGCGTCCGGGGGAATACGAATGGTCGTGGCAACGACGATGTCGCTGCCACTACTGGCCTCGGCCTCGGAAAACACCTGGTAGTAGGGCACCGCCCAGACCATGAAACGATTCGTGCAGGTGCGCAGATCCTTGTGCGCCGTGGCGGGCGAGCCCCGGGTCGCAACGAAGGTGATCATCGCTTCCTTCAGCCCCGCGCGGGCAACGCAGCCGTGCAAAACCTCCGCTACCTGCTCGCGGTCATAGCCCAGCGACTGGTAGCGCCGCTCGGCAATGGAATGGTCCCAGCGGTCAAGATGGTCCTTGAGCCGAAAAAACCTGCCTTTGTGAACATGGACCGCGTCGTAGCACATATCGCCGAGCTGGAAGCCCATGTCGGTTACGGGCAGTCGCATCTGCGATACCGGCATGTACTCCCCATCCATGAAACCGATGCCGGTACTGCCGTAGCTTACGGGGGCGTGCATTGCTCGGGCTCCTTTGGCCGAAAAGGTCGCCCTAGAATAGCGCGCGCCGGCGCCATTGACGATGTGCTTCCGTTGGCCGAGGTGTAACGCCCCGCCCAAGGGTTAAAACCATGGCCCGGTTCGCCGTCGACCCCGGCCAGCCCGAGGGCGCCTGGTTTTGAAAAAAAATTGACAAAGAAAATGTCGGGAAGCCCATTGTTCTCCCGGGAAAGGGCGCTTTGCATTGCGTCCTTTTCCTGCGCGTGGCATCGATTGCGGCAACGGGCCGGCAAGGTGCAATGAGCTCAGTGGGACGGGACGCGCGCGGCGGTGCGCTTGAATTTGGCGGGAAACTGGCGGGCGATCCCGTCGGCCAACATATCGGCGAACATCAGCAT
>DASTMQ010000394.1:0-4817 GCA_035714005.1 Hyphomicrobiaceae bacterium | reverse complement strand
TTTTCCAAGACGTCCTCGGGGCGCTCGACGAGATAGTGGATGAGGCCGACGGCGTGGCATTCGGCGGCATCCATCATGCGCCCCGTCAGCGTCAGTTCGACGGTGCGCGACAGGCCGATGCGCGGCAGCATCAGCATTGGGCCGGTGACGCTGGGGATGCCGGAATTGATTTCGGCCTGACCCATGCGCACGCCGCTGTGGCCGATGCGCACGTCCATCAGCATGGCCGCCTGGAAGGCCGAGCCCGCGGCAACGCCGTTGAGTGCGGCCAGGCAGGGCTTATCGAGATTGCGAATGGAGTTATAGAAGTCGCGCCAGGACTGAAACCAGTTGGCCCCGTCACTGCCCGACTGAAACTTTTCCGTCTCGTCGAGATCCTGGCCCGCCGAAAAAGCGCGATCCCCCGCTCCGGTGACGATCACCGCGCCCACGCGTTGATCGACATTCCACTCCCGCAACAGGCCCGCAATCTCCGCCCGCATGGGCGTGTCCCAGGCGTTGAGTTTGGCCGGTTTGTTGAGGGTGAGCATGGCCAGACCATCGCTGATGTCGAAAAAAACCGATCGCTCGTTGCTCATCGTTGCTGGGTCTCCACCTCGCTCCTCACAGCCATCCCCTCGCCGCGGACGCGACTGGGCGATCGTGCCCTTTGCTCAGGGAGATCGCCCGCCGGCCTCAACGTCTGGCGCGGCTTGCTTGCGAAATCGCGCGACGAGCTCGGCATCGAATTCGTGCCAAAGCTTGTCGTCAAACGCCACCTCGCCGCCGAACCGTGCCAGCGAAAAGGCCTCGATCGGTGTCTCGGTCACCCCGGTCGCAATCAGCTCGGCCAAGACCGCACCGACGCCGGGGGCCAGCTGGAAGCCGTGACCGGAAAAGCCGAAGGCGTGGACGAGCCCCGGCGTGCTTCCACTCCAGCCGATGATGGGCAACATGTCCGGCAGGTAGCCCTCGACGCCCGACCAGACGCGGCCCGGCAGCAGGCGTCCGAGGCCCGGAAGCACGGCGCCGAGGCGCTCAAGGCCGCGCGCCAAGCGATCGCTGGGCACGCGGGCCACACCGCTCGCAAGATCGGCCGCAACGCGCGGAAAGGCGCCGGCCACGGCCGCGCCGCCCTCGCCCTGCCGCAACAGCACGGTCCCGTCGATGGCGTGGAGGGAGGGCCCCTCCCAGGGGTGCTCCGGCCGGAGCGCAAATAGCGGTGGCCCGGCGGCAAACAGGGGCACCGGCTCGCCGTACGCCGCCGCGATCTCCCCGCCCCAGGCGCCCGCAGCGTTGATGAGATAGTCACTGCGGATGTTCGCGCCCCTATCGGTGCCGATGGCAAATCGCCCAGCCGCGCGCTCAATGCGCACCACCTTGGTGTGCTCGATGAGCTCCGCGCCCGCGCGCACCGCCAGGCGGGCGACGATCGGGGCAACCCGCCCCGGCTCGGCCACGGCGTCGCGCTTCGACCAGGAGGCGCCGGTCACCAGGCTTGAGAGCATGGGCCAGCGGTGTCGCGCCGCCGCACCCGTCAAGAGCTCAACGTCAAGGCCGGCGGCGAGCGCCGCGCCCGCGGCGGTCGCCAGCTTCGGCTGGTCGCTCGCGGCCAGTCCCAGATAGAGATGCCCGCAGGCAACCAGCCCGCACTCCTCCCCGCTCAAGCGGGCAAGGTCTTCCCAGATCGCCTGCGCCCGCAGCGACAGCGGAAATTGCGCGGGATGGCGGCCCTGCAGGCGCAAGTTGCCGAAGTTGCTGCCGCTGGCCGCCGCAGCCGCCGCGCCCTTTTCGAGGATGATGACCGAGCGCCCGCGGGCGCGCAGAAAATAGGCGGCAAAGCAGCCCACAAGGCCGCCACCAACGATCGCCACGTCGGCGCTAGCGCTGACCATCGTCCCTCTGGGCGCCCAACTTGAGAACAAGCGCTGACAAGGACCCCAGGAATGGGATCAAATCAGGCTTCTTAGGAGTGGAGAAGAGCACATGGCGCGGGCCTGCGACATCCTCATTTTTGGCAGCGGGAGCTTCGCCCAGCGCATTGCTTGCGATTTGGCGAGCGCGAGCAAAGAGCCGGTTAGCGTCGCCATCGCCGGCCGCAATCCGGCCCGGTTGGCCTGGATCGCCACGGCCGCCCGCGCCCGCGCGCATATGTTCGGCTGCCCGCTCGAGCTTGCCACCGTCGAGGTCGACCTTGCCGCCGGCGGTGCGGCGGGCACGGTGCTTGCCAAACTCGAGCCCGCCGTGATCGTGCAAGCGGCCTCCGTCCAGGCCGGCGCCGTGATCGCCGCGGGCGGCAATGCCTGGACCCGCCTGGTGGCCGAGGGAGGCCTGAGTGCGACGGCGGTCTTCCAGGCGGTTTTGACCTCGCGCATCGCCCGCGCCGCGGCCGAGCTGGGGCTCAAGAGCCAGCTCATCAATTGCTGCTTTCCCGATGTGGCGAATGCCATTGTGATGGGCATGGGATTGCCGGTTTTGTGCGGCATCGGCAATATCGCCATTCTCGCCCACGCCTTCGCCGGCAGTCTCGCGGCCGCTCGGGTGGCGCCAGACCTCAAGCTGCTCTGTCACTACCAGAACATCGGTGCCTGGCGCCGCCCGCCCGCCGAACGGGCGGGCCCCGCTGCGCGGGTCTGGCTCGACGGCCGCGAAATCGGCGACGTCTTTGACCGCTTCGCCGAGGTGCAGCTGACGCCGGAGCCCGTGATCGATATTTCCGGCGCCAGCGGTGTGACGCTGATGCTGGCGCTGGCCGCGGGCCGCGACTGGCGCGGTCACGTGCCGGGGCCGGTCGGATTGCCCGGCGGCTACCCCGTTACCATTACCAACGGGCGGCTCGCGCTCGACTTGCCCCCCGGGCTATCGCCGACCGACGCCGTGGCCTGGAACGCCCGCTACGAGGCCGAAAACGGGCTCTCCGTTGCCGCCGACGGACGGGTCCACTATGCCGGGCGCTTGCGCGATCGGCTCGAGGCGGAAAGCCCCGCCCTGGCCGCGGGCTTTCATGTCGATGACCTGGAGCCGGTCACCTTAGAATTTGCACGCCTGCGCGACCGCCTGCTAGCGCGGCCCCTTTGACACGGGATGGCCTCGACACGGTGCCGTTCGCCACGGCAGTATGCGGGGGGTGGGCAGCGCTGCGCGGGCTTCGTGGCGGCACGCCAGCTGGACGCCCAGTGAATGAGGACCGAGGAGGCGCAGCATGTGGCGAGGGGGATGTGCAGGCGGAGCCCTGCTGATATCGGTTCTGTTCGGACTGGGAGCAGCGGCGGCGCAGGAGCCGATCGTCTTTGGCGTCATCACGCCGCTGTCGCCACCCGGCGAAACGGCGCTCGGGCAGCTTGCCAAGCGCGGCGCGGAGATCGGTGCCGAATACATCAATGAAAAGGGCGGCGTGCTCGGCCGCAAGGTCGCGCTCTCGGTGCAGGACAGTGCCGGCAAGAACGAGCAGGCCGTGGCCGCCTATCGCCGGCTGGTGTCGAACGACAAGGCGGTGGCGGTGTTCGGCTTTATTCATTCGGGCGCCAATATCGCCGTCAACGAAGTGGCGAAGGAAATGGGCGTGCCGACCATGGGCACGCAGACCGGCGCCAGCGACGTCACCGCCAAGCATTACGACGTCGCCTTCCGCACCCACGCGGTCGACCCGCCGCGCGCGGCGACCTGGCTCGGCTGGATCAAAAAGAACAACTTCAAGCGGGTCAGCATCCTGGCGGAGACCACGGACTACGGCATCGGTCTTGCCAAGGAAACCGAGAAGCAGAACAAGGACAAGGCCCTCGGCCTCGAGATCCAGAGCATTATGTTCGATCGCACCACGACCGACCTCTTGCCGCAACTCTTGCAGGTCAAGGCGTTCAAGCCCGACGCCATCGTCAACGTCGGTGTCGGCCAGCCGCTCGACCTGATGATTACGCAGGCCCACACCGTTGGTCTGCTGCCGGGGGCGGCCATGGTGACGTCCTACGACGCCCCGGCGCGGCCACAGTTCTGGCAACTGCACGGCGACAAGGGCGTCGGCATCAACTTCGTGGCCTTCTATTCACCGAAGTCGGAGCTTTCCGAGATCGGCAAGGAGTTCGCCAAGCGCTACCAGGCAAAATTCAACGAGCCGCCGGTCTATGCGGCACTGAACGGCTTTGCCAACGCCTTGGTGTTCGCCGAGGCGATCGAAAAGGCGAAGTCGACCGAGCCCAAGGCGATCATCAAGGCGCTGGAGGAGGGCTCGTTCAGCGGCTGGTCGAAGACACCCATCACCTTCCCGCGTGCGGAGGGCGCCTTGTGGCACAACTGGTCGCCGCCGCTGATGGTGCTCAACTATGCCGCCAAGGATCAGACGCCGGCGACCGCCACCGTGGCCTACGTTCTGGGCGAATAGTCCCGAGTGGCGCGAAGGCCTGAGGCGGAGAAGGCCGCGCGCGCAAACACAGCCTGCCCGTGGCGAGGCGGCGTAAAGGAAGGGGCGCCGGTGATCTTCAGCACCGAGCTTCTGATTCAGACCCTGCTGTCGGGACTGATGGTGGGCGTCCTTTATGCCCTGATGGCGCTCGGCATCACCTTCATCTACTCGATCGTGAAGACCATCAACTGGGCGATGGGCGAATTCTACATGATCGGCAGCTATCTCCAGTTCGTGGCCGTACATTTTCTGTTGGGGCCAAACTGGTGGTGGCTGGCGGCGATCCTAGCGGCGGCCGGCACCTTCCTCCTCGGCTTGATCCTGGAGCCGATCCTGATCAAACCCATGTACGCTCGCCCCCTGCAGCGGCGCGACGACTATGCAACCGTCGTGACCATCGCCTTGCTCTTGCTGTTGCGCAACCTCGCGGTGGCGCTGG
>DASTMQ010000393.1:0-2919 GCA_035714005.1 Hyphomicrobiaceae bacterium | reverse complement strand
ACAAATTCGGGATCGGCCTGCATGCCCCGATAGTTGGGATGGATGAAGATCTGGCCGAACCGGCGCGTGAAGGCCTTGTGGCGTTCCGCATCAAGCGTCTGGTTGCGAAAAAAAATGACACAATGGTCGAGCAGGGCCCGGCGAATGCTGGCAATGCTGGCCTCGTCGAGGTCCTGGCTGACGTCGACATTGTGAATCTCGGCCCCAATCGCGCCCGCAACCGGGCGCACCTCGATGGGACTGTTGCGCATGGGGTTCCTCCAGGCGCCAGGGCAAGCCGGTGGCGCCCTTATTTGATTGCCGGCAGGCTATGACCTCGGGCGCCGCTCTGCAATAGCCACAGCACGGTCCCGAAAGGCATGAAATAGCTTTGCATTGCGGCCTGGATGCTCTAGGCGGCCGGCCGCGCAGGCGGCAGTATCCGGCACGACGACTCTTTTTTCTTTAGCGATGCTAGGAGGTCTTGCATGCAACGAGGTGTGATGGCGCTGAGCGCGGGGATCCTTCTGGGGTTGGCCATGCTTGTGGGGTCCGGCGATCGGACGCTCGCCCAGCAATCGAGCACCAAGACCGCGGCGGCTACTCCCAAGGCCGGCAAGGGCGAGAAGGTCTGCCGCGTGAAGCTCAAATACAGCGGCGAGGTCAAGACCTGGGTGTGCAAGTCGGAAGAGCCCTGCTGCGTGTGGCACGAGATCAATTATGTAAAGTGCGGCAGCACCATTACCGGGTGTCTGTAGCCGGGCCGCAATATGCCAAAAGGGGCGCCGACGGCACCCCTTTGAGGCAGATCGCTGCGCTGCGCACGGTTTTAGAACTTATAGTTGAGCCCGAAGCGGACGGTTTCCAATTTCGGCTCGACGGTGGTGGTGATGCCGCCGACCGCTCCCGTGGCGTCGTCGAAGCTGTAGTGCAGGTACTCGACGCGAGCGCTTAGGTTCTGGGTGAGCATGTGCTCGACGCCGCCGCCGGCGACCCAGCCGAAATGCGTGTTGGAAAAGCCCGAGACGCCCGGCGAGGTCGAGCTATAGTCGACGTCGGCCCAGGCCGCGCCGCCGGTGCCGTAAAGCAAGGTGCGGTTGCCGTTGATGGCAATGCCGGCGCGGCCGCGCGCCGAGGCCAGCCAATTGAACTCGTGGCCGCAGCAGGTCGTGTTGCCATCGATAAAGGCGCCCGACCAATCCGCCTCGACGCCGAACACGAACTGGCCCGACTGCACGTTGTAGCCAATTTGGGCCCCTGCCAGCCAGCCTCTACCGTCATGGCTGGCCGGACCAAAACCGTCCTGCCAGTCCACATTCGACCAGCCGTAGCCAACGTTGGCACCGATATAAAGCCCGCTCCACGAGAAGGGCCGCTCGTAGACGACCGGGGCGGGCGTGTCCTTTAAGCTCCCGCGTCGCGATGGTGGCCCGCCGAGATCGGCGGCGGCGGCGACGTCAACAAAACCGACACTGGCAATGGCGGCCAGCACGACAGTGCGCAGTTTTTTCAATTGCTACCCCCTTGTTCATTCCTGTGTGCAAAAACGACGATGGAGCAGTTACGGTTCCGCCGGCAAAGGCGGCGGCAGTTGTCGCGGGCAATCACCCCCACCTGCGCGAAGGGGCGCTGCGCGCGCCCTTCCGGTCCCTAGGTTGCAGCGAAGCTCGCAACTGCTCCTTCCCCCGTGCAAAATGCGACGCTGGCGCGTCTTGTAGGCGTGCGCGAGTGTGCGCCGGCATATGACCGTAGCGTGGCGGAGGGGTGGCGATGACGTGGCAGCGGCAGATGGGACAAAGAATTGATCCCACTGCAACATCGCGCAACGAAGTTGAGATCGTGTTGCGCGCAGCCTTTCGCGGGCAGGGTGGTCTTGGAAGTGGCGAGGAAATACGCCAATGTGCCTCTGCGAAGCAAGCATGAGCGCGAGCATGGCGGCCCTCAACTACCACGTTCTCGATGTCTTCACGACCGAGCGCTTCGGCGGCAACCCCCTGGCCGTCGTACTCGACGCCGATGGGCTCGACGGCAAGCGGATGCAAACCATCGCGCGCGAGTTCAATTTGTCCGAAACGGTTTTTGTGCTGAAGCCGCAGCAGGCCTCGCACACCGCCCGGGTGCGCATTTTCACTCCGGCGGCGGAGATGCCCTTTGCCGGACATCCAACGGTGGGTACGGCCTGCCTGCTGGGCGAGCTGCGCTCGCCGGCGACGCCGGAGGGGAGCGAGGCCCTGATCGTGCTCGAGCAAGAGATCGGCCTGGTCCGCATCGGCGTGCGCATGCGCCGAGGCACTGCCTCATTCGCCGAATTCGACGCGCCCAAGCTGCCCGAAGACCTCGGCAGCCCGCCGGCCGTCGATCGGCTCGCTGCCGCGGTCGGCTTGATTCCGGCCGAGATCGGTTTTGAAAACCACCGCCCCACCCGCTATTCGGCGGGCAACGCCTTCGTGTTTTTACCGGTGGCGTCGCTTGAGGCCATCGGCAAGGCGCAGGTCTCGAGCGGCCATTGGGAGGCGGCCATGGGAGGCGGCACCGGGGCGTTTCTGTACTGTCGCCAGACCGTGCACACGACCTCGGCCTTTCACGCCCGCATGTTTGCGCCCCACCACGGCATTGCCGAGGACCCCGCCACCGGTTCGGCGGCGGCGGCGTTTGCCGGCATCGTGCATCGCTTTGACGAGCTGCCGGACGGCACCCACAAGCGGACCATCGAGCAGGGCTTCGAGATGGGACGGCCGAGCCTGATCGATGTGGCGGTCACGGTCGAGGCCGGCAGGCTCACCACGGTGCGGATTGGCGGCCATGCCGTGCGCGTGGCCACGGGCACCATCGAGGTCTAGTGCCTGCCAGGCTGGCTGTCCCCGCGGCGGCCGAACGGTTCGGGCTCGTGCTGGCGCCCTCTGGTTTCCTTGGTGGGCTCTGCGCTCCGCCGGGGGCGGA
>DASTMQ010000392.1:0-4101 GCA_035714005.1 Hyphomicrobiaceae bacterium | reverse complement strand
TCGGGCCTCAGCGGACGAGAACGGTTCGGGTCGCGCGGCGGGCGCCCCGCGCCCTTTTGCCGCCACCTTCGGCAGCGCCGTGTCGATCATGCAGTCGCACGTGACAATGCCGGCAAGCTGCTCCTCGCTCCAGCCCCGCGTCGCCTTGGGTCGCACCGGCGGCACAAGGTAGCGCAAGTCGGTGGTCGAATCGTGCGACGCGCGCCTCCACCTGCGGCGGCAACTCGACGCCGAAGTCGCTGAGCAGCCGCGCGGATCGACCACGGTTCGCGACCGCTAGGCAAGGCGCTTGTACCGGGCGGGCGGGGTTCCCGGCAGCACCTTCGGGGAGCACGAGCACAAGGCAGACGATGAGGTTGTGCACGTCGGGCGTATTCGCGACGGTTGCAAAATCGGCGCTGGTACCGATGTCGATGCCGCAGTTCAAGAGGGCGGTGCGCGCATCCTTGAGACGATGTTTCTTGAAGACGGCGTCGGACCAGGCGCGCGCCACCACCTTGGCACCCAGATCGCCAAGCGCAAAGCGCGGCCTTTGCTCGCTGCCGCGCCGAGGCACGCTGTAGGCCTCGCTCACCATTCGCCTTGGAAAGCCGCCGCCCGGCTGTGGCCTGACGATCGCGCGCATCAGCCATGCGCGCCTCGACCTCCGCCCAGTCAAGAGTTCCGGCTCGACCACCAGATTGCCCAACGCCTGTTCGCCCATAATCTTCGATCACGCGAGCAGGTGCTGCATGGCATCGGTGCGCTTCTCCCACAAGGCCAGATCGTGCTCGCTGCGATCGATGGCGCCAAAGTGAGGCGGCCCACATCGTGCGTGGCGCGCCACCCTTGCGGGGCTTGGTCTGCCGTTTGGGTGCTCCGCTCTCGCTTCGCCGTCCGGTCTTGGTCGCGGTGGCTGGGGCGCGCTTGGCTCGACCCTGTTGTTTGGCGTTTGAGCCTCGCGCACCTATGCGGCCGGCAGCGGCAGGCGATGGCCGCTCCCAGCTCAGCCAAGCGCTGGGTGCGCTTGGGGCACCGCGCCGTTGCCTGTGCCAATGCGACCCGCGCCTTGGGCGGGCCAAGCCGGCGCTCCCGGCCCATGACTTGGCGGGGAGGCTCGTTTATGCTGAAAGGGCCCCTTGGGGGAGCGCGAGGGGAGAGGAACGTTCGAGCGATGGTGACGATTGAGGCGGCCGCACTCAGCGAGTTCGTGCGGGATATCTTCGCCAAATCCGGATGCTCGGCGGCCGAGAGCGCGCGTATTGGCAAATATCTGGTCTCCGCCAACCTGACGGGCCACGACAGCCACGGCGTGGCGCGCGTTCCGCGCTATCTGCAATGGAAGCGAGACGGGGTCGTCGTTGCCGATCAGGCGGTGAGGCTGCTGACCGAAACCCCGGTGCTCGCCGTGGTGGATGGTCGTCACGGCTTCGGCCAGACGGTTGGGCCGCAGGCGGTCGCCATTGGCATTGAGAAATGCAAGGCGTCGGGCCTGTCGCTGGTGGCCCTGAAGAACAGTGGACACATCGGCCGGATCGGCGACTGGGCCGAGATGGCGGCCGCGGCGGGCCTTGTTTCCATCCATTTCGTCAATGCTGCGGGAAGCGTGCTGGTCGCGCCCTTCGGCGGCAGCGAGCGGCGCCTTTCGACTGCACCCTTTGCCGTGGGCGTGCCCCGGCCGGGGCAGCCCCCGATCATCCTTGATTTTGCCACCTCGGTGGTCGCCGAAGGCAAAGTGTTGGTGGCAAGCCAGGGCGGCAAAGCACTGCCCGCCGACGCGCTGATCGACGGCGATGGCCGCCTGAGCGCCGATCCGCGCGTGCTTTATGGCGACTACACGGCCACGGGTCCGCGCCACGGCGGCAACGGCACCGGCGCCATTCGTGCCTTCGGGGACCACAAAGGCTCGGGGCTGGCGCTGATGTGCGAGCTGCTCGGGGGCTCGCTGACGGGCATGCAGGCCACGGGCGCGGGGGAGGCAACGGGCCCCGATCGCTTCCGCGGCAACGGTATGTTGTCCTTCTACGTCGACCCCAAGGTGGTCGACCCCGAGGAGGTTTTCCCGCAGGACGTGGCGCGCTACGTCGCCTACTTCAAGAGCGCCAAGCCCGCCCGTGCCGGTGGCGAAGTGCTAATCCCCGGGGAACCCGAGGAGCGCATGCGCCAACAGCGCCTCGCCGATGGCGTGCCGTTGGCCGATGACACCTGGGCTTCCATTATCGAGGCGGCGCGCGCCGTCGGCGTGGATGAGCGCCGCATCCAGCAGTTGGGGGCCGCTTGAGGCCCGAGCAGGTCGCCCCTATGGGCTCCGCGACGGGCTTGAGGGACAAGAACGCCGACAGGAGACCGTTTCGTGATTGACGCCGCTTTGCTCGAAAAGCTCAAGACCTACGACACGCCGACGATCTGCAATGCGCTCGAGATCGTCGATCCGACCCGCCGACTGACCGGCTTCACCACCAAGCCGCTGATCTGTCCATTCCCGAACCTGCCACCGATGGTGGGTTACGCCAAAACGGCCACCATCCGCACCACGCATGCCCATGAGCTCGATGGGAAGGCCCAGCGCACCCAGCGCATAGCCTATTACGACTATATCGCCGCGGCGCCCGCGCCCGGCGTGGTGGTGATCCAGGATCTCGATGGCCACGACGTGGGCTTTGGCGCCTTTTGGGGTGAGGTGATGAGTGCCGTGCACAAGGGGCTCGGTCTCCTTGGCGTGGTCACCGACGGCTGCATCCGTGACATCGATCAATGGGCACCCGGATTCCAGGCGTTGGCCGGCTCCATCATGCCGAGCCACGCGCACGTCCATCTGCACGATTTCGGCAAGGAGGTGCGGGTGGCCGGCATGCTGGTGCGCTCGGGCGAACTCGTGCACGCCGACCGCCACGGTGCGGTGACCATTCCCGCCAATCTCGCCGTGAAAATCCCCGCCGCTTGCGAGCTGTTGGCGCGCAAGGAAGCCGTCATCCTGGAGATGGCACGGGCACCGGGCTTCAACGTGGCCAAGCTGCGCGAGGCGCTGGCCAAGCAGGACGAAATACATTGAACGGTTGAGGCAACGACGCCGAGGAGAGCAAAATGAAAGCCAATGCCTTGAAGAAAAAGATCGCCGACGGCGTCAACTGTGTCGGCGGCTGGGCGGCCATTCCCAATCCCTTTGCCGCCGAGGTCTACGCCGCCCAAGGCTGGGACAGCGTCACCATCGACATGCAGCATGGGGCGAGCGACATCAACGATGTGGTGCCGATCCTGCAGGCCATCCAAAGCGGCGGCGACGCCACGCCGCTGGTGCGCGTACCCTGGAACGATCCTGGTCACATCATGCGCGTGCTGGACGCGGGCGCGATGGGCATTATCTGTCCGATGATCAACAGCAAGCAGGAAGCCGAGGCACTGGTGCGCTCCGGACGCTACCCGCCGATGGGCGAACGCAGTTTCGGGCCGTTCCGGGCGGCGCAATACGGCGCCGACTACTGGCAGAAGGCCAACGACGAGATCTTGCTGTTCGCGATGATCGAGACCCGCCAGGCCGTCAACAGCCTGGAGGAAATCCTGTCGGTGAAGGGCATAAGCGGGGTTTACGTCGGCCCCTCCGACCTTTCCCTTAGCCTCGGCAAGCCGCCAACGCTGGATCCGACCGACAAAGAGGTGCTGGCCGCGATCGATACCATCGTCAACACCACGCGCAAAAAGGGGCTGATCGCCGGCGTGCACACCGACGGCCCCGCCACCGCGCTCCGCCGCTTCGAGGCGGGCTTCCAGATGTGCACCATTCTCAACGACGTGCGCCTGCTGGCCGTCGCCGCCGCCAATGCCATCAACGAGGTGCGCGGCAAGGCGCCCGCCGCCAAGGCCAAAACCTATTAGCCGACACGATTAGCCGACACGGGCGGCAGGCACGAAGTCCCCCCGGGCGGCTCGCCCGGGGCCGGTTTAGTGGTCGCTCAACGCCTTGCCGGTGTAGTCGTGCATGAGAGCCGTGGCGATGAGGCTCACGATGGCGCACGCCAGAATATAGACGGCAATGGCGTAGGGCGTGCCGTAGGTCGCAAACAGCCAGGTGGCGATTAGCGGCGCGGGGCCGCCGGCGATCACGGATGCCAACTGATAGCCGAG
>DASTMQ010000391.1:0-11512 GCA_035714005.1 Hyphomicrobiaceae bacterium | reverse complement strand
GCCGGTTGGCACGCCGGCGTTCTGCGCGTCCGAGCAAGACGCGCCAGCTGCCACTCGATAGTGCATCACGCGAAAGGATGCGAGCGTCCACCGCTGCTACACTCACGATGGCGTCAGCTCCAGCAAGCCCTACTCGAGGCGCCATCTCCGCATGAAGCTTTTGCTCTCCGGCCCGCGCGGCTTCCATCACCGCGACCGCTGCGGCCTCGTCCTCCGTCAGAGCGCCTAGGCCGCAGGCGCGCTGGGCGCCCTCAAGAACAAACACCATGCCGCCGCGACCGGTTAGCGCCATTGCATCAAAGATGTAGCTTGGGGGCCTACGAGAATGGCAGTTCCAGGACGGTGCGCCATCCTTCCTCGATGATAATTCTACCAACGCCCAGCCTCCAGCCATGCTCCGCATCCTGAGCCGCGAGCTCATGTCCCCGCCGTGCGGCTTCTTTGGCCGCCCGCGCAATGTCGGTTAGCTCGACACCCTCGCGGTCGAACACTGTTACGTCGCCGCGCCTGACGTGAAAGAAGTACCGGGGCATCTCGACATGCGAACGCACCGCTGTGGCATTTGATCCGCGCGCTGCAGCTGGCGCCTGCAAGCAGGGGCTTCGTCAGAGCACGGCGCGCAATGCCGGGCGCCTTGATTGTGGCTTTATGGTCACGCGCTACGACCGCTCTGTGACAGGGCGTCAAGCCGTCTCGGTGGCTCGCCCATCCTGTCCCCCTCTCACATTGTTGCCCGAAGGCAGCACTCGTAGCCGAATCACACCGGGAACGCACCCTAGGCGGTGGAGTTCACAGCCATGGAACAAAGAAAGGAGGTGTCAAGATGGATCAGAGACCTCGAAGTGAGTTGGCGAAGGGCGATTACATCGATCGCTACCATGACAGCCGCGGATCGGGCATCACGGCTCTTCTTTTGGGCTTCGCTGCCCTTCTCATTGCGGGTTGGTTGCTGTTGTCCATGCGCGTGGACGAGGCACACATGAACACGGCGCAAAACGCGCCAACGGCAATCGGCCCCGCCTATCGGGCACCCGCGGCCTCCGACACCCATACCGCGCCGCAGCCGCCTGCCGTGAGCAAACCATAGCGATGGTCGGCACGGGTGAGGGCAAACCCTGCTTCGGCGGGTTTGCCTTGCCCGCACGCCCTCACCGTTCCCGCTCTTGCCAGCTGCCGGCGAGCATTGCTGACACCGCCTTATGAAACCAGCCTCATCGAACCCGCGTGGCTTGCAAATTGCTCCATTCTTCATCGCCATTGCGCTTGCACCTGCAAGGCAAGTCTCCCCCTAACCGGGGATCGACGGAGCAAGCGATCATCGTCATTTGCCGACCGTGATCAGGAAAGCCGGTCCTGAACGGACCGCCCGGCGTAAGGACAGTCAGGGCGCGATCCATTCGCCATTGGAGCATCACCCGGCAACACAGATAACAAACCCGGCCTGCTGTCCTTTGGTCAGGGTGCGTACTGTTTTCCTTGGACCGCGTTCAGTGAAGCCTTCTCCATGGGCGCGCCTGAACGCGGTCGCTCCAGTGCTGATCAGTGACAGAAACCTCATGCGCCCCAATCACAAGGGGCTAGCCGCGACGGCGCCGCGTCATAGTCGCGTTTAGCATCAGGCCGCACCAGGGGCGTCTCCTGAGTTCCGCCACTTAAAGAGCGCGTGGCGCCAAGAGCTGTCATTTCCAGCGGCCGCCACCCAGGCCAAGGCCCGGCGCGCAACATTTGCCGAGCGGCGCGCGGCCTGCGCCATGGCACTTTCGCCGGCTACAACCGTTTCTCTCGGTTAGGCCGGGAGACGCCCTTTGACCGCAGCTTGGCTTTCGCGACCGCTGGTTCGCTTCGCGTTGCTCTACTGTGCACTCTACCTCGCCTTTGGAACGACCTCGCCCTTTTTGCCGGCGTTTCTGGAGACGCGCGGCATCGCGGCCGAGCAACTCGGTGTCATATTCGCTGCCGGCACAGCGGTACGACTGCTTGCAGCTCCTATGGCGGCACGGCTCGCCGATGGTTTTGGCGCCCTTCGCTTCACGCTTGCGGCTTGTAGCGTCATCGCCGCAATCGCCGCCCTTTGTTATCTGCCCGCGGCGCACTTCCAGACGGTACTCATCGTCAGTCTTTTTCAAGCAGCGGCACTGGCCCCCACGGCCAATCTTGCCGATGCGCTGGCGCTTGCCGCCAGCAAGGCCAAATCCGGAGAGGGTTTCGAGTACGGCTGGGTTCGCGGCACCGGCTCGGCCGCCTTCATCGTTGGCGCGGTTCTCGCCGGCGCCACGATTTCCGCCTATGGACTGGCCGTCATTTTGTGGTGGCAGGCCGCATTGCTGAGCGCGGTGCCGTTGGCGGTTCGCCAGGTTCCACCGGCAGCCATCCCGTTGGGCGATGTGGCAGATAGCCAGCCGCGCTTTGGTCTGATGACCTTGGCCGAGATGCCGGCGTTTCGGCGCGTCGTACTCATTGCCGCTCTCGTCCTTGGCAGCCACGCAATGCACGACACCTTCGCCATGATCCGCTGGCGGGCCGCGGGCATCTCGCCGTGGGAAACGAGCCTGCTCTGGTCAGTGGCGGTTGCCGCGGAGGTGATTGTCTTCTTTCTCATCGGCCCTTGGCTTGTCGCCTATTTGACGCCGCCGGGCAGCCTCGCGCTGGCCGCCGCGTGTGGCGCTATCCGCTGGGGCATCACCGCGCTCTTTGCCGATGTTGTTAGTATCGCTCTGACCCAACCGTTGCACGGGTTCACATTTGCCCTGTTGCACCTCGCCTCCATGCAGTTGATCGCACAGGTCGTACCGCAGCGGTTGGCGGCGACGGCCCAGGCCGTCTACGGGACGGTCGGGATCGGCGCCGCAACCGCCGGCCTAATCCTCATATCCGGCTGGCTTTATGCCCGCCTCGGCCCGCAGGCTTTCTTGTGCATGAGCCTGCTCTGCCTTGGCGCGCTACCCCTAACCATCGGCCTGCCGTCGCATGACCGTCCCGGACCCTCACAATCCGTCTAGCTGAGGCAACCAACCCACGCGCTCGGCGTTTCGCTATCATCGACGCAAAACTCCAGTGAGACGCCAGCAGCATGGTTGACAGCGCAATGTCGGATGAATTGGCTGCCACGAGCCGCAGCTTGTCTGCCGCGGTCGATGCCTTGACGCAAAAGGAGTGGGGCAAGCTGGAGCAGGCACTCGTCGAGCTGCAGGAGCGCACCGGACGATTACTGCGTGAACTCGAGCTGCAACGCAGCGCGCTCACGAAGCCACCGGCTTCGAGCTGACCTCTTTACCCAGCCGACGGCACCAAGCCCCTGGCCCGGCATGGCGCGGCTCGTCGCTTGACGCTTGTCACCGCGCCGCCGCTTGTATCAGCTAGGTTACGCCGCCACATCGCCACGGTTCCCCGCGTACGCAACGAGGGGAGCGACTTTAGTGATGACTTGCACCTGTACCCACTCCAGGAACTACCGTCTCGCGACACCAACCAAACCTAGGCTACGCCCGCGAGATGAACATGTGCTCCATCACCCGCTTGCTGGAACTCGGTCCGCCAGCAAAGATGACCGCCGGAGCCAACCACTGGGCCGCGTCGGCGGCACGCGAGCGATTGTCACCATGAAGACGGTCGTCCCTGGCTATGTCTACGAACTTGCCAGCCACAAAGCCAACGGCGGGGCGCAAATCCTTGAATTCGTCCACAAGGCTCCGCAAGCGGCCGGTGATGAGACCCTCGTGGAAGTCGACGATGGCACGACGACCGAGGAGGTCATCATGGTCCTTATGGATCGGCTGACCTTTTTAAATGCCAAGCTGCCCTCTGCCCACAACACCAGGGCCATCTTCAATCTTCGACGGGCGCTCGACGAATTGCATGCACGCACGGCCGACCGCGTGAAGCGTGGCGTCGAAGGCACGACCAGACGCTAAGCGAGGCCAAGCGAGGCGAGGGCACGACCGGCAAGGACAGTATCGGCCCACCGGCGTTGAGCGCGTCGCCGCCTCCGTTTTGCTGCCACACTCGTCGCTCAAAAAGAATCCCATCTCGTTGGTCATAGCTACTTGATAGAGCAACGAGTTCTTGGGACGCTCAATGCTCAAACCGGTCATTATGGTCGCGTGCCTCGTTTGCCTGACGGTCGAGGCGCAGGCGGACCCAGCCCTGCTTTCCGGACCGGAAATCAGCAGTCTGGTCAGCGGCGCCAGCATCGAGATCGCCACCCCGCTCGGCAGCAAAATACCGGTCCGTTATCGACACGATGGTGAGCTCTTCGGCCGAGCCCGCCAGCTGGCATTCTATCTCGGGGCCATGGCGGATACGGGCCGCTGGTGGGTCAGCTCGGACCGGCTGTGTCACCAATGGAACCACTGGCTCAATTCCGAGCCCCAATGCCTGCGCCTGCAAAAAGAAGGTCGCTCACTCCGCTGGTTCAGCGAGGACGGCAAGAGCGGTACCGCGCTGATCACCGAGCCGGCTATAAAGGCCGCGCCCCTGGTTCACACTCCTGCTAGGCTGCGCATTCCCGCGCCCGAGACACCGACCACACCGACGGATGCCGTCGTCGCACACGCCGCGCTCTTGTCCTGGCAGGGGACGACGGGCACGTGGCAGTCCCCCGCGTCGGCGGCATCGCCGGCGGCTCAACAACCCGCGCCGATGCCCACTCCGAGCTCGCCCCACCCGCAGGCAAAGGCCGAGGAGCCCGACCGCACGCAGCCCACCTACGTAGTCGCTAACGTCGAACACGACGACGTGCTCAATATCCGGAGCGGGCCGTCGACCGAGTTCGACGTGATCGGTGCGCTCGCGCCGGGCAGCCGCGGCGTTAGCATCACGGGCGCGTGTCGGTCAGGCTGGTGCCCGGTGCAACATCGTGCCGTGAGTGGTTGGGTGAACCGCACCTATCTTGCCCCCGATGCACCCGTGCTAGCGCACGCTCAGGGTGACGTTTTGCATGGCGCTCTTGCCGGCGAGGCGCCGCAAGCCGGTGCGGCCAGCGTGCGCGATCCTGTCGAGGCGCCACGCACCTGCTTGACGTCGCCCGCGCGTGCGCTTTTGGAGCGCATCGAGGCGGAATTCGGCCCCGTCAAACTCGTGTCGACGTGCCGGCCCGGTGCCATGATCGCCGGCACCGGGCGGCCGTCGCGACACGCGAGCGGCAATGCCGTGGACTTCGACGCCGGCACCCGCAAGGGCGCGATTGTCGAGTGGCTGATCGCCAACCATCATGCGGGCGGCACCATGACTTACGCCGACATGAGCCACATCCACGTCGATATCGGTCCCTATTTCGTGTCGATTGCGGGTGGACAGCATTGGGCCAGCTGGCGCAAATAGTGAGCGACGCGTTGTGGTTGAGGCGCTGGACCAGCCAAGGCGCGGAGACCATAGCCGGCCAGATCAGCCCGGCGCCGCGGCTCGCAGCGGGGTCGACAGCAGCGGGTCGCCACGGCGTCCCGCCCTCGTGGCGCGAGGTTGAGGGCTTGCAACTGTCAGCGGTGCCGAGCCCAATAGGCGTCTCGATGGCTCGCGTTGAAAGCATACCGCCTTATCCCATATTCTGGTGGCGCAAGGGATTTGCCTGCCCTTGCCGATGCCACCGCTTGCCCGATCCAAGCCCATGACCCGTCCAAACCCTTTCCATCCCGCCGTCGCCCGGTGGTTTAGCCAAGCCTTCGCTGAGCCGACGCCGGCGCAGGCGGAAGCGTGGCCGGCTATCCAGGCCGGCCGCCATGTGTTGATTGCGGCCCCAACTGGCAGCGGCAAGACGCTGGCTGCCTTTCTCGCCGCCATTGATTCGCTGGTGCGTCAGGGTCTCGATGGTTGTCTCAGCGATGAGACCCAGGTCGTTTACATCTCGCCCCTCAAGGCTCTTTCCAACGACATTGACCGCAATCTCGCCGCGCCGCTCAGCGGCATCCGCGCGGAGCTGTTGCGGCAAGGTCTTGCCGATGTCGAGATCCGCACCTTTGTGCGCACGGGCGATACGCCTTCGGGCGAACGTAGCCGGATGTCGCGTCGTCCGCCACACATCGTCGTCACGACCCCGGAATCGCTCTACGTGCTGCTGGGTTCGGAATCGGGCCGAGCCATGTTGAAGACTACCCGGACCGTCATTGTCGACGAAATTCACGCGCTCGCGGCCAGCAAGCGCGGCTCGCATTTGAGCCTCTCGCTGGAGCGGCTGTCGGCCCTTTGTCCGCGCCCACCGCTGCGGATTGGGCTTTCGGCGACGCAAAAACCAATCGAGGTCGTGGCGCGCCTGTTGCTCGGTTCGCATGGCGATGAGCGGCCAGGCCGTGATCATCTGACCCGCCGCTGCCGCATTATCGATCTCGGTCATCGCCGCGCGCGCGATCTCGCAATTGAGGTGCCGTCCTCGCCGCTCGAAGCCGTGATGTCGGCCGAAGTCTGGCAGCAAGTCTATGACCGCCTGGCCGAGCTGGTCGGGGCCCATCGCACGACCCTGATCTTTGCCAATACGCGTCGAATGGTCGAACGCGTGACGCGGCATATTGCCGAGCGTCTTGGGGATGACCAGGTCGCCGCGCACCACGGCAGCCTCGCCAAGGAACAACGCTTTGACGCGGAAAAGCGCCTGCAGTCCGGCAAGCTCAGAGCCCTGGTCGCCACCGCATCCCTCGAGCTCGGCATCGACATCGGCGAGGTCGATCTCGTCTGCCAGCTCGGCTCGCCTCGCGCTATTGCAACGTTCCTGCAGCGCGTCGGCCGCTCGGGGCACGCCATCGACGGCACGCCGAAGGGACGTCTATTCCCGCTCTCGCGTGACGATCTGGTCGAATGCGCGGCACTGATTGAAGCTAGCCAGCGCGGCGAACTCGACAAGCTGGCGATCCCGGACCAACCGCTGGACGTGCTGGCGCAACAAATCGTGGCGGAGGTCGCGGCGCGCGAATGGAACGAGGCACAGTTGTATGCGCTTGCGCGCCGCGCTTGGCCGTATCGTTCCCTGGCACGCGCCCAATTCGATGCCATCGTCGGCATGCTGGCCGAAGGCTTTACGACCCGCCGCGGCCGGCGCGGCGCGCTCATCCATCGCGATCAGGTGCATGGCGTTTTGCGCAGCCGCAAGGGTGCGCGCCTCACGGCGCTAACCTCCGGTGGCACGATTCCCGACAATGCTGACTTTCAGGTGGTCCTGGAACCACAGAGCCTGGTCGTCGGCACGGTCAATGAAGACTTTGCCGTCGAGAGCCTCGCCGGAGATGTGTTTCAGCTCGGCAATACGGCATATCGCATCTTGCGCGTTGAGCGCGGGCTGGTGCGGGTGGAGGACGCGCAAGGGGCGCCACCCACCATTCCCTTCTGGCTGGGTGAGGCCCCTGGACGCAGCGATGAGCTCTCGCTCGCGGTATCTCGACTGCGTGAGGAACTGGCATCTCGCCTCAGTGTCGACCCGTCTGGCGAACCGGCGCGGCGTTGGCTTACCGGTGAGCTGGGAATTGGCGCGGCGGCCGCCAGCCAACTCGTCGAGTATCTGGCCGCGGCCCTCGCAGCCCTCGGCTGTTTGCCCACGCAGAAGAGGATCGTGCTGGAGCGCTTCTTTGACGAAGCCGGCGGCATGCAGCTCATTATCCATTCGCCCTACGGCAGCCGTATCAATCGGGCCTGGGGCCTAGCGCTGCGCAAGCGCTTCTGCCGCAAATTCAATTTTGAGCTGCAGGCCGCGGCAACCGAGGACAGCATCATTCTCTCGCTCACGACGGCGCACAGTTTCGAGCTCGCCGAGGTCACCCGCTATCTCAATTCAGCCAGCGTCGACAACGTCCTGACCCAAGCCCTCCTCGATGCGCCGATGTTCACGGCGCGCTGGCGCTGGGTCGCGGGTGTATCGTTGGCAATACCCCGCTTTCGCGGCGGCAAAAAAGTGCCGCCGCAGCTGGCGCGCATGGCGGCTGAGGATTTGATCGGCAGCGTCTTCCCCGATCAGCTCGCATGTGCGGAAAACCTCAGCGGCGAACGGGAAGTGCCCGAGCATCCGTTGGTCAGTCAGGCCCTTTCGGACTGTCTGCACGAGGCGATGGACCTGCACGGGTTAAAGCTCCTGCTCAAGGGGCTCGAAACGGGCGCGACAGGCGTGGTTGCCCGTGACCTGACCGAACCGTCACCCCTGGCGCTCGAAGTCCTATCGGCCCGGCCCTACGCCTATCTAGACGATGCCCCGCTGGAAGAGCGACGCACACAAGCCGTCATGAGCCGGCGCTGGCTGGATCCGGAGACGGCAGCGGATATTGGTCGCCTCGATGCGGAGGCCATTGCGCGCGTGCAACGGGAAGCCTGGCCGGAGGCCACCAATGCCGACGAGCTGCACGACGCCTTGCTGTGGCTGGGCTTTGTCACGGCCGAGGAAGCGGCAAACGAGGCCGGTTGGCAGCAATGGTTGACGGAGCTGGGCGGGCAACGGCGGGCCGGCCTGTTGGCCACCCCCGGAGGGGCGATTTGGATCGCCGCCGAGCGGCTCTCGCAGTTTGCCAGCCTCTGGCCCACCGCCGCGCCGCAGCCTGCCCTGGTGGCGCCCGCCGCAATGGCCGGACAGGCCTGGCCGCCCGAGCAGGCCCTGATTGAAATTGTGCGCGGGCGTTTGGAGGGCCTAGGCCCGGTGGCGCAGACCGAGCTTGGAGCTTGCCTTGGCATCGAGCGCGAAACCATGGCAGCGACTTTGGCGGCGTTGCAGGCCGAGGGCTTCGCCATGCGGGGTCGCTTCACGCCCAATGCCACCCAGGAGGAGTGGTGCGAACGCAGGCTGCTGGCCCGCATCAATCGCTACACGGTGAAGCGGCTCCGCGCCGAGATCGATCCGGTGTCAGCGCGCGACTTCCTGCGCTTCTTGTTAACGTGGCAACACGTTGACGGCGAGGCGCGCCTGCAAGGCCCACACACGCTGCAAACGACCGTCGAGCAGCTGGAAGGCTTTGAGGCGCCGGCCGGCGCCTGGGAGAGCGAGATCCTGACCGCCCGGCATAGCGACTACCAAGCGAGCTGGCTCGACGACCTTTGCCGATCCGGTCGCGTAACCTGGATGCGGCTAGGAAACGGCGGTGTCCGCCTCAGCAATGGCGCACGGCGGTCCGGCCCGATCAAAACAACGCCGATCACGCTGCTCGCCCGCCAAAACGTCGCCATGTGGCGCACGCCAACCGCTGTGCCGAGCCCGCGCAACCTTTCCGAACACGCCCACACCGTTGCCGCCTACATTGGCCAGCATGGGGCATCGTTCTTTGCGGATATTGTCTCGGGCACACGTTTGCTCAGATGCCAAGTCGAGGATGCCTTGGCCGAATTGGTTGCCCACGGCATGGCAAACTCGGACTGTTTCGGCGGCCTGCGATGCTTGCTGGTTCCGTCCGCGCAGCGCAAACCGTTTGCCGGAGCAAAGCGCCGACATCGCACGGCATCCTATGGCATGGACGAGGCCGGCCGCTGGGCCATTATCGCTGCGGCAGCTGTCGACGAGGTCGCCACGACCGAGCATATCGCGCGCAGCTTGCTGCGTCGCTACGGCGTGGTGTTTTGGCGTCTGCTCGAACGCGAGGCCGGCCGGCTTCCGCCGTGGCGCGAACTGCTGCGCGCCTACCGGCGCCTCGAAGGTCGTGGCGAAATTCGCGGTGGTCGCTTTGTTGCCGGCGTCCCCGGCGAGCAGTTTGCCTTGCCCGAAGCCGTTGGCCTGTTGCGGGCAACGCGACGCAAGAAGCCGGACGGCAGCCTGGTCTCAATCTCGGCGGTCGATCCGCTCAACCTTGTCGGCATTCTCATGCCAGGCCCTCGACTAGCCGCGATGACGGGCAATCGCCTCCTGTTCGAGGATGGCTTGCCGGTTGCCACGCTGGCTGCCGGCGACATTCGCGTCTTCCGGACCGCAAGCCCAGCCGAAACCTGGCGGCTGCGCCTTGCCTTGCTGGGTCGCACCGCGCCCCCCGACGAGGGCACGGCGCAACGCGACGCCGCATTCGCCTCCACGCTTGTAAGCGGCTAGCCTGGCGCCAGGTCCGCGCCGCCGCGGCGTGGAGGCGCCGATGGCGGCAAACTTCGACCGCTGGCCAGATCACCCGGTGAAGGGCACGCCGCGCAGGAAGGACAGCGTTATGGCCTCCCGTTAGCGGCGGCCGGCCTTGACCTTAAAACGCGCGCGCCTGCATGCCCTCCACGTAGCGCTTGAGGTATTGGCCCACAAAATCATGATCGACCAAGCGGCCATAGGCATCGGCAAGTCGCTTGGTTACGACGCCCCACACCTGTGTCTTGGAGCCGATCTCCACCCCGTTGACGCGCGTCACCGGGCAAATGCACAGCGACGTCGAGGTGAGGAAAATCTCATCGGCATTGTATGCATCGTAAAGGTCAATGTCCGTTTCGCGCAGCGGCAGGCCCTCCTGGCGCGCCAGATCGATCACGGTCTGGCGGCTCACACCCGGGAGCACGAATTTCTCGTGCGGTGTGAAGATCTCCCCGTCGCGCACGGTAAAAATATTGGAACCCAGGCCTTCGCACAGGTTGCCGTTCACATCGAGCAGCAGTGCCCATGCCTCGGGATCGATGCTTTGCACCTCCTGATTGGCAACAATAAGGTTGAGGTAATTGTGCGTCTTCGCGCGCGGTGTAAGCGAGTCTGGTGGCACGCGGCGATGCGACGGAATTACCAGGCGAATACCCTCCTTGAATAACTTGGCGCGCTGCACGAGCGGCAGCGGCGAGCATTCAAGAACGACGTTGGGTCCATGGTAATCGATGTTGTCGCCGGGGGTTTGCTTGACACCGCGGCTGATGCGCTGGCCAACCCAATAGTCATCGTCGGGTCCGAGAAGGTGACGGTTACGCTCGAACAGCTCTTCCGTCAAAGCACACATCTTCTGTGGCCCGAAGCCCGGATCGATGCGGAGATATTTGAGCGAGCGATAGAGCCGGTCGACGTGTTCCTTCACCTTGAACAAGCGGTGATTGAAGCTGCGCGTCATGTCGAATGCGCCGTCGCCATAAACCCAGCTAGCGTCGCGAAAAGGTATGCGGACCTCGCTCTCGGGTAGGAAGGCCCCGTTGAACCAGGCAACCCGCTCGTTGCTGCGCGTGTGCATTTGACACCCCGTGTGAGGACCGACGCCGAGACAACCAAGTATAGAGGTCACGGCCGCCGGCCGGTAGAGCGCTTCTCTCGCAGTCCGCAATCCCCGCGACGGGGCCGGCCGCGGCCGGCGTCGGCGCCGGATCGGCGTTAGGAGTGCGGATTTTGCCGCCGCGCCACCATCAATGCGTGGGCCAGCACCGTCGGCTGGGTCGGTGTGCCGTCGAGCCGTAGCGCGTGCTCTTGATAAAGATCGACGCCAGCCGGGAGCACGACGCCGGCTTGCGCGGAGCGCGTGAAGATGTGGCGGCACTGGCTGCGATCAAACCAGTTGGGATCGTCAAAGGTGCCGCCGCATAAACCGACGATTTCGGGAAAGCGCTCCAGATCGAGGTAGATCGTGGTCCCGCACGTGCCGCAAAAATTCACGCTGACGCGTTTGCGGCTCGAATC
>DASTMQ010000390.1:0-3164 GCA_035714005.1 Hyphomicrobiaceae bacterium | reverse complement strand
TGCAACCCACCGCCCGCTGCTGCCGATCCTCCTGGCGCTGAGCGGGGCGCACCTCCTCAACGACCTGATTTCGTCGATGATCCCGGCGATGTATCCGCTTCTGAAGGAGGCGTATCGGCTGGACTTCACGCAAATCGGACTGATCACGCTCGCCTTCCAGGTGACCTCCTCGCTGCTGCAGCCGCTGCTCGGCTTTGTCACCGACCACAAGCCGTGGCCCTACGCCATGGTGGCCGGCATGGCGGCGACGCTCTCCGGATTGGTCGGGCTTGCGTCGGCGGGCAACTACGGCATGGTACTGGTGTCTGCAGCCCTGATTGGGCTCGGTTCGGCGGTGTTCCACCCCGAAGCCACGCGCATGGCGCGGCACGCGGCTGCCGGGCAGCAGGGCTTTGCCCAGGGCATTTTTCAAATCGGCGGGCATGCGGGATACGCGATCGGGCCGCTGTTGGCGGCGATGATCGTGGTACCGCGGGGGCAGACGAGCATCGCCTGGGTCTCGGTGGTGGCGCTGGTGGCGATGCTGCTGATGGCCTGGATTGGCGCACGCTACGCCGAAATGCGCAGCTCGCAGGTGGCCGCGACAAAAATGCGCCCGACGACAGCAAGCGGGCCCATCTTGACGCGCGGAGGCGTCTTGCTGGCGATGACCATCCTGATCGTTCTCCTGCTGTCAAAGCATGCCTACACCGCCGCGTTCACTTCCTACTACACCTTTTACCTGATCGAGCGGTTCGGTGTGTCGGTGCAAGTGGCACAGGTCATGCTGTTTTTATACTTGGTGGTCGGCGCCTTTGGCGTGATCGTCGGGGGCATGATCGGTGATCGATTTGGTCGCCACCGCGTAATCTGGATTTCCATCGTGGGAACGCTGCCCTTTGCACTCTTGCTGCCCTACGCGAACCTATTCTGGACCGGTGCGCTCAGCGTCGTCATCAGCCTCATTATGGCGAGCGCCTTCTCGTCGATCCTGATCTACGCCATCGATTTGGTGCCGCATCGGGTTGGGCTGGTCGGTGGGCTGTTCTACGGCCTAGCGTTCGGACTGGGCGGATTGTCGGCGGCCGGTCTCGGCTTGCTCGCCGACCAGATTGGCATCGTCGCGGTGTTCAAGCTGTGCGCCGGGCTGCCGGCCTTGGGCTTGCTGACGTTCCTGCTGCCGCGGTCGGCCCAGGTGCGGTAGTGACGGACTTTTCGCCCCTCTTGAGAGGACCGGGCTAGCCCAGCTCGAAGGTGGTGACGCCAAAGACCCGTTCGAGCTGCAATGGGTCGATCGCACCGGTATACATGCGCGCCGTCTCGAACACCGGCGCCAGCCCCAAACCCTGCGCCAGCGCGATCCCGTCGCGGTTGATGCTGGGGACATCGAGGAAGATCTCGCCACCACCCTGGGCCGTCAGCAAGGCCGCCAACACGCCTTCGGCGGCGGCGCGATCCTCCGCGACCAGTGGGCCGATCTTGTGGCCCGTGCGGCAAGGACGAATGACGCCCCAGGCCGCCAGGCGACCATCGCGCAGGAGGGCACGGCCGATATGTCCCGGCGCGTCGATCCAGGCGCGCAGGAAGGCTGCGCGCGGGGCCGGGAATACCGTGCGGTCGGAGGCGGCCACCAGCGCCAGCGGCACCTCGCTCAGCGTCGTGGTTGCCGTCGCCGGCGCGCCGGGCGCGCTGAGGATGCCGCCGTAGCGGACATTGGCATAGGCCAGCACGAACCCCGACTTTCTGTAGTTTGCCTGCTGGGCAACGACGCCGTCGAGGCCGATCACGCGTTGGCCAGCATGCGCAACGGCGCTTTGCCATAGGCGCAGGCCGAGCCCGCGCCCGCGCAGGTCTGCCCGCACTATGTAGAAGCCGAGGAAGGCGAAGCTGGCGCCGTAATTGACGCAGGAGACCATGGCCGCCGGGGCGCCGTTAAGTTCGCCGATAAAAAAGCCGTCCGGGTCGACCGTGGCAAAGCAGGCCGCGTCGGCAAGGCCGGGGTTCCAGCCTTCGCCCGCCGCCCAGTCGAGGGCAATGGCGATTTCATCGGGGCGCATGCTGCGCACGCTGAGGTCAACCATGAATTACCCCTAGGTCTTCGGCGCGCAAATGGACGTGCGTGGGGCGTTGCGCGGGCGCTTGCCAACACAATCCGCAATCCTCGTCATGCAGCCACGCACCTTCCTACCGCCGAGCGGCTTGGGCCGACGACAACGGGCCCGGTTTTGCCCGATTTGAGGAGCCAGCAGGGGCAGCCCGTCCGGCGCCAACACACCACGGCTCTCAAGCCGGATCAATGACCGTTTCGGTTGCAACCCGCGCCAGGACCCGGGGGCGCGCCGGGGCCGGCTACGGGGCGCTCCTGGGGATGCTTGCGGGCCGCCGCTGATGCTGGCTATAGCGGGGGCGATAACGGGCACAGAGGCCGGCTTGGATGGGGGTTGCTCATGCTGACCGTGTGGGGCCGCAAAAGTTCGTCCAACGTCCAGGCGGTGATGTGGTGCATCGGCGAGCTCGCGCTCGCCTATCGGCGCCACGATGTCGGGCACATCTACGGCGGCAACGACACGCCGGCGTTTCTCGCCATGAATCCCAACGGCACCATCCCCGTCCTTCGCGACGGCGATGGTCCGCCACTGTGGGAGTCCGGTGCCATCCTGCGCTATCTGTGCGGTCGCTACGCCACGGCCTCGTTCTGGCCGCCCGATCCGCTCGCGCGCGCCGAGGTCGACATGTGGGCCGAGTGGGCGAAGATCAACGTTACCTTGGCGTTCACGCTACCCATTTTCTGGCGCGTGGTGCGCACTGCGCCGAGCGATGTCGACTGGGCGCAGGTGGCTCGGGCGATGGCGCGGTTGAGCAAAATTCTCGACATAGCGGAGGCGCGGCTTGCCTCGCGGCAGTTTCTCTGCGGCGATGCGCTGACGCTGGCGGATATCCAATTCGGCCACATCCTTTACCGCTATTTCGACTTGGAGGTCGAGCGCCCACCCCACCCGGCGATCAGACGCTACTACGACGGGCTGGCCTCACGCGCGACTTTTCAAGAGCACGTGATGGTTTCTTATGCGGAGCTGAGAGCCAGCTGAGGTGGGGGCGTCCCAATCGGCCGCGGTTAGCGAAGGTGCAAAGAGGCTTTGAGCAAAACCTTGGGTGAAACAAACGACATCGCTGAATTAGGTGAC
>DASTMQ010000389.1:0-5096 GCA_035714005.1 Hyphomicrobiaceae bacterium | reverse complement strand
CGCCTACATCGGCCATCACGGCGGCAGCAAGGAGGTGCCGAAGCCGCGCAATCCGCTGACGGGCGTGGACGAGTTCAACGGCACGTCGATCGTCGATGTGACCGACCCGCGCCGTCCCAAGTATCTCTTTCACATCCCGGGCGATCAGGGGCTGGCCGAGGATGGCGGGGCGCAGATGGTGCGGGTGTGCGACGGCAAGAGCTTACCCAAGGGCGATGCCAATGCCGTCTACATGCTGCGCACGTTCGGCAATCAGGCGCACGAGATCTGGAATACGGCCGACCCCAGCAACCCCAAGCTCGTTGCCCGCCTCGATGGCCTGAAGGGCACGCACAAGAATTGGTGGGAATGCGACACGGGCATTGCCTACCTCGTCTCGGGCGTGGCCGGCTGGCGGGTGGCGCGCATGACGGAGATTTATGACCTCTCCGACCCGGCCAAACCCGTTAAAATTCGCGACTTCGGCCTGCCGGGCCAGCAGCCCGGAGCCGACGGTCCCGTTCCCACCCGCCTGCACGGCGCCATTTCCACGGGTCCCAAGGGCAACCGCATCTATTTCGGCTACGGCACCAACGAGGGGGGCGTGCTGCAGATCGTCGACCGCGAAAAGCTCCTCAACGGTCCCAAGGAGCCGACCGATGCCAACCTCATCTATCCGCAGGTCGGCCGGCTCGACATGTCGCCGCTTACGGGCGCCCACACCACCTTTCCTCTGCTGGAGATGCCGGTGGCCGAATTTGCCAAGGACAAGGTGGGCAAGGTCCGCAACTTTGTGGTCGTCACCAACGAGCAGATCAAGAACGAATGTGAGGAGGCGCGCCAGTTCGTGTGGATGGTCGACGTGACGGTGGAGCGCTATCCCGCCTCGGTGGCAACTTGGGGCGTGCCGGAAGCGAGCGGCGGCTTCTGCAGCCGCGGCGGGCGCTTCGGCACCCATGCCTCCAACGAAAGCCAGGCGCCGGTCTATTACAAGCGGTTGATGTTCTTTTCGCACTTTAATGCCGGCGTGCGCGCCGTTGACATTTCCGATCCCTACCACCTCAAGGAAGTGGCGCACTACATCCCCGCGATCACGCGCAACACCGACAAGCGCTGCGTCACGCTGGAGAACGGTGCCGAGCGCTGCAAGGTGGCAATCCAGACCAACAATGTGGAGGTCGACGAGCGCGGCTTAATTTATGCCGTGGATCGCGCCAATACCGGCATGCATATCCTGAAGCTGACCGGCCAGGCCCGGCGTCGCGGCAATTTCGCCGCCGCCGTTCAGCGATAGGCGCCGATGTTGTTGACGGTGCCGAGCGGCGTGCCGGCCGCCGTCAGCAGCCCGATCAGCTTGGCGGCGAGGAGGTGCGGCTCGGCGAACCGCAGGGCGTGCTGGGTCTTGCGCTCGGGGTCGATCAGCACGTAGCCCGAGCTGTGGTCGACGACGTAGCCGGCGCCGGGCTGGCTCACCTTCTCGAAGGACACACCGAGCGCGGCCGCGGCCCGTTTGATCTCATCGACGGAACCGCCCAGGCCGATCAGGCGCCGATCGAAGGCCTGTGCAAAGCGGCGAAGCGCGCTGCCGCGGTCGCGCTCGGGATCGACGGTCACAAACAAGGGCTGGATCTGTTGGGCGGCCGGCCCGATCTGCTCGAGCGCGTTGGCGAGCACGCTCAACCCCGTCGGACACAGGTCCGAACAGTGCATATAACCGAAATAGATGAGGAGCCACTTGCCAGGAAAATCGCTGCTCAAGACGACGCGGCCGTCGGCATCGGTGAAGCTGAGCGCCGGCTGCGGCGCGGCCCGCACCTCCTGGCTCAATGCGGGCGCGGGGCCGACGAGCAAGCCCGCAAGGAGGAGGGTGACGGCCAGCCCCGCGTTGCGGCCCCGCGGCGGAGCGCCCTGCGCCCGTCCGGGGTGAAAGACGGCGATTTTTCCGGCAAAAAGCACGCTGTCGACTCGATTGGGCCCCACGAACCACGAGGCCCATTAAGTCTGCGCAGGCTGCCCCAGCGCGCATTTGCGTGCAAGCCCGCGGGCAGGAGGGGGCTTGGGCGGTGGGCCGCACGGGCCGCAAAAAGTCCTAGTCGAGGACACGGGCGACCGCGGCAAACACGATGCCCGCGACGATCGTGACCAGCATTGTCATCAGGAAAGGCCAGCGCGCCCGGGCAACGATGCGCTTTCGCTCCTCGGCCAGCCAATCGCGCACCAAGTCCATGCTTGGGGCGAGGCCTTCGTGCTCGAGGGCAGCGAAAATGTGGTCCCCCTCCCGCTTGTGGCGCTGATACTGCGCGCGCACCTTGACATAGCCCAGGCGGGCCAGCGCCCGCCGGGACTGGGCGTCCTCGCGCGCCCTGACGACGATGGCGGGTAGGGCATCCTCCGGGGGCAGGTCCGCGAGCGATGGCTCCTCGAACCGCGGGCGGCGCCGCCTTTGTCTGCCAAACAGCCGGGACAGTGCGGAGGCCGTCCGCCCCCGCCCCGGCTTGGTGGTGCGGGGTGTGAGCCCAGAACCCGGCATGCAGCTAACCCCTAACCCAAGACCTCGCGGGCGACCATCGGCGCGCAGGCGATAGAAAAGGATCAAATGCGGACGACTGAAGGCAGCCCGGTGTTTATCGGCCGTCGTGGCAAAGTGACCACAGGCCGAGAGGCGCGCGCGCCTCACTTTTGGGAGGTGCGAGGCGCAACCTGGGCACCGCGCGTGAGGCCGCGGGGGCAAGCCACCCGAAAAGCCGCTCTGATGAGCTCCACCTCGAGCTTGGCCCGGGGGTGAGGGTCACGGGGCCGCCGCGGTGGCGGCAGACGCCGACCTCCCTGACTTGCGCCCGTGTCCCCGGCGCCGCAGCGGGTCCGGCAATTGTGTCTGCGATCGGGCTCGGCCACCGGGCTGCCGCAATGGGACTGAAGGGTGTGACCATGGAGCGCATCCGTTGGTCGCGGGAGGGTGCGGAATGGGTCATTGATTTCATCGATTGGTGAGGACTGTGATGCTCCCGAGAGCGCGCGAGGTACTCCTTTCGGACTGGCGATGGTGGATCGCGGAGGTAGCCTTAGGAATTTTGGTCGTCCTGTTTGCCTTGCAATTGACCGGCCTCGTCGACGTCGCCCAGGTCATCAAGGACTATCAGCTGCTGATCGGCTTCGCCGCCGCGGGCGGCTTGGGATTTTGGAGTGTGACGGCCACGCTGAAAGCCAACGCGGAGAGCGCGCTGGCCCAGCGGGAGCGCGAGCTCGAGCACGAGCGCGTCGGCGCTCGGGCGATGATCCTGGCCGAACTGATGGTCATGCACGACAGCCTTTCCACCATGCATCAAGTCTGCATGGAGGGTCGCAAACGAAGCAATTTCACGGTGCCCAAATTCATGGGCGGGTCGGAATTGTATCAGGGCTACCGCGGCCAAATCAGCCGGGTCGGGCTGCTGCCAAAGGATCAGCTGCTCGCGGTCGTGTGGGCCTATGCCACCCAGGAGGGCATGTATTCGAATTGGAAGTGGATGGAGCAGCTCCAGGACGCCTACGACACCAGCAAGATCAATCAGCCCCACGAGGTGTTCATCACCGGCTTGAACACGCTGTTGCGACGTGTTGAGACCGCGATTGTGGCTCTGGGGGGCGAAGTTTTGCCGCGCAATCGCACGAGCTTGGGCGCGCCGGGGCTGCCGACCTCGTCCCTCGCGGTGCCGGAGGATCGACCGCCGGCACCCGTCGAACGCCGCGTCATTGCCTTGGCACAATAGCGGGCAAAAGAGCCCCTCAATCGCGCTTTAAGACCGAGGACCAACGAGCGACTTCGCGTTCCACGCGCTCCTGCAGGGCCTCGGGCGTGCGGTTTGCGGGAGTGGGAATGGAGCAGCCGAGCTCCTCCAGCCGCTTGGCCGTCGCCGCATCGGCGAGCGCCTTGGCCAGCGCCGCGCTCAATTTCGCCTGGATCTCCCGCGGCAGGTTGCGCGGGGCAAAAATCGCATTCCAGCCGGAGACCTGGAATTCGGGCAACCCCGCCTCGGCGGTGGTCGGCACGTCCTTGATCACGGCGGCGCGTTCCGGGCTGGCAATGGCGAGCGCTTTGACCGTGCCGCCCTGGATCTGCGTCACCACCGTATTGATGGAGACGCAACCAAAGTCGACCTGGCCCGCCACCAGGTCGTTGATGGCCGGGGCGCCGCCGCGGTAGGCGATGCGGGCCGTCTTGGCGCCGATGAGCGTCTGCAAGAGCGTGCAGTAGGTGTGCATTTGCGAGCCGACGCCAGCGTGGGCCTCGTTCACCTTGCCGGGATTTTGTCTCAGGTAGTCGACGAACTCCGCCAAAGTATTGGCCGGAAAATCCTTGCGCGTGACCAGCACCGCCGGGGCTTCGGCGGTGAGGCCGATCGGCGTGAAATCCTTGGCGGGATCGTATTTGAGGTGGGGGTACTGTGTCGGCGCCGCCGCGTGCGTACCCATGCTGCCGGCGATCAAGGTGTAGCCGTCGGCGGGCGCGGAGGCCCCGCGCGCGCTGGCGGTGGTACCGCCGGCGCCGGCATCGTTTTCGACCACGATCGATACCCCCAGCGTCGTGCTCATATGCGCACCGACAATGCGCACGATCACGTCGTTGAAGCCGCCGGCGGCAAAAGGCACGATCAGCGTAATCGGCCGTGCGGGATAGGATTGTGCTGCCGCTGGCGTGAGGCCTGCTTCGAGGCCGGCCAGTGCAAAAATCAGTGCCGAGACGAGACCGCGTCGGTCGAGCATGGCGTCATCCTCCCTTTTTTGTGCGCCAAGACTATTGGCACTTGCGCGCAAATGCCATGGCGCGTGGCCTTGCCGCTGATGGTGCGGCGTCCGCCGCCGCACAATTTTTGGCGTTTCGCCTCTCGCAATGGGCCTCTCGTCAGCCACACCTTTGGCGATGCGCCCAACTTCGCCTACCCCTACCTGTGGTCGTGGGGCGGCAAGGAGGTGGAAGCGGACGGCAAGACCGTTGTCCTCAACAGCAAGGAGACAATTGAGTCCGTCAAATACCTGGTGGGCTTTTGGAAGGATGCCCACGACGAGGGCGGGCTCGCCTGGGACGATTCCAATAACAACCGGGCGTTTTTGTCGGGCACGATTTCGGCCACCAACAA